>JBKOYJ010000022.1:0-57411 GCA_046725345.1 Actinomycetota bacterium
GATCACCGGCACGTGCCGATTCCACGAGCGGCCGGGCTCGCCCTCGCGGATCCGCGTACACACGTCTACGGCCGATGCGTCCGGAAGCGGGTTCGCCAGCACCACGACGTCGGGATGCGCGCGCTCTGCGAGGTCGAGCGCCTCGTCTCCCGCGCACGCAGGTACCACGTAGAAGCCGTCGCTTGTCAGATGGCGTTGCAGGAAGCTGCGCTCGTCCGGTTCGTTCTCGGCGAGGAGGAGGGAACTGCTCATCCGACGACCTTGGCAGCTGATGCTGGTTGCTGCGGGAGACGGGACGGCGCACCTCCGGCCAACCCAGACGCGTAGCGTTTGCTCATCCCATGACTCCCGGCAGCTGACGCGGGTTGTCGGCCGAGACGGGAAGACGCAGCTCCGGCCAACCCAGACGCATAGCGTTTCCCACGCGGACGAAGCTAGCAACGGCCGTTCGTACGGGCCAGTTGTCCTTTCTGCCAAGTGTGTTACGAACGTTCACCACTCGTCCGAACATGCCACGGCTCGGCGGTCGGCCCATGCAGGCGCCGCGTCGCAGTGCGCGGCCGAGAGCGGGGTATAGTCGGGCACCTTGCGCGACCGGCAGCTGAGCGGAGGCCGCGGTCAGAGCCGTTGGCTCGCCGAGACCTTGTCGGCGGCGGAGCGTCTGCCTGCATACCGGGGATCGCTCGCTGCGACGGCGGATCGTCTCGACCCAGCTGAGCGCCTGCGGCGACTGCCGGTCCTCGAGCGGACGCAGGTCCAGGAGGCGCCTGACTCGTTACGCGACCCGGCGCGTAGGGCAATCGAGCTCCATACCTCCGGGAGCAGCGGCACGCCGCTGACGCTCTACCTCGACGAGCATGCGCGCCGCCGGCGCGTGGCGCAGTTCGCACGCTTCTTCGTCCGAAATGGCTGGCGTCCCTGGCACCGGTCGCTCAGCCTCAAGGTTCTCCCCGATTCGTCGGCCCGGCTCGGCTCGCCCTGGCTCGACCGGACGGTGCTCGCTCGCCGCCGCACGTGCTCGGTGCTGGAGCCGCTCGAGGATCAGTACTCGCTGCTGAAGGAGCTCGACCCGGACATCCTTCACGGGCTGCCCTCGCTGGTTCAGATGCTCGCGGCGCGGGCACTCGCCGACGGCTGGCGACCGGCGCGGCTCCGTCGCGTCTTCACCGCATCCGAGGCGTTGCAGCCGTCGGTCCGCGACCTGATCGAGCATGCGCTCGGAGCGCCCGTGATCGACAGCTATGCCTCCGCCGAGGCGTTCATCGCTTGGCAGTGCGAGCGCCGGAACGGCTACCACGTCAATGTACGCAGCGTCTTTCTCGAGATCGTCGACGACGACGACCAAGCGGTCGCGCCCGGCGAGGCGGGGCGCGTCCTGATCACGACCCTCGACAACCCTGCGATGCCACTGCTTCGGTACGCGATCGGCGACATGGCCGTCGCGGGCGACGGACGTCCGTGCCCGTGCGGACAACCCGGCCCGATCGTGCCCCATGTGCTCGGGCGCCGGATCGACCTGTTGGAGCCCTTCGGACGGCCGGTTTCGCCCTGGGGGTTGGTGGCTCGGATGCACGAGCTCGTGTTCGTCCGCCAGTTCCAGATCGCCCAGACGGAAAGCGACGCTCTCTCTGTGCTCGTCGTATGCCGGGCCGAGCTCGACGCTCCGGCGATCGAGGCGCTCGTCGCCGACGAGCTGGGTCCCGGGCTCCGGGTCGACGTGCGCGAGGTCGAGCGAATCGACCGGCTCCCCAGCGGGAAATACGCCGCGGCCACGAACCTGCTCGCCGCCTCCGACACCGGGGCGGATCGCGCCGCGTGAGTGCCTGGCGCGAGCTGCGGGGAACCGCGCGCTACCTCGTAGGGCTGCGCGGATTCTTGCGCCGGCCGCTGACACTGGAAGAGGCACTCGACTGGATCCGCCGCCGCCAAGAGTGCCGCGTGGAGAGCTTCCTTCGGATCCTCGCGGAAGCGGTTTTCGGCAACCCGAGCAGCCCGTACCGGCCGCTCTTCGCCCGCAGCGGCATCGAGCTGGGCGACGTCGATCGGCTCGTGCACGAGCACGGCCTCGAGGCGGCGCTTGAGCGGCTGTACGACGAGGGCGTGCGCGTGACCATCGACGAGCTGCGCGCGCGCGTCCCGATCCGGCGGGGAGGTCTCGAGTTGCCCTCCACCCCCGAGGACTTCGACAATCCACTCGCGGCGTCGGCCCATTACGCGGGCCGGTCCGGGGGATCGCGCAGCGGCGGCATCCCCTTCCGCTTCAACCTCGCGCTCGTCGAGCACGACGCCTGCCTTCGCGCCGTATTCCGGAGCGCGTTCGAAGGCGGCTCGCGACCCACCGCGGTGTGGTATCCCGCCCCGCCCGGGATCGTCGGCGTCAAGCGCCTGCTGGAGTGCGGAAGGCTTGGGCGCGACGTCGAGCGATGGTTCACCCAGACGGATCCGGGCTGGCGGCGCGGGTCGCGCAAATACGCCGCCTTCACGCGCGTGATGTTGACCGCGAGCCGCCTCCATGGACGGCGCTTCCCGGCTCCCGAATTCACTCCCGCGGACGCTGTCGAGCGCGTCGCACGCTGGGCCGCTGAGAAGAAGCAGCGCGGAGTTCCAGGCTGGCTCTACACGCGTCCGGGAAGCGCCGCGCGTGTGTGTCTCGCCGCACGCGAGCACGGCCTCGACATCTCCGGGACGTTCTTCGCGCTGGGCGGAGAGCCTTACACCCGCGCAGCGGCGGAGCTCGTGGCGGAGGCAGGCTGCCGTGCTGCGGCGAGCTACAGCATGGGCGAGGTCGGTGGAATCGTCGGCATCGCGTGCGCCGCGCCGGAGGCGATCGACGAGGTCCACGTCGCGACAGACAAGGTCGCGGTCGTCCAGCGCGAGCAGCGAATCGGGACCGCTGCGGTCGGCAGCCTCGTCTACACGGCGCTGGTTCCATGGGTGCCCAAGGTCGCGATCAACCTCGAGAGCGACGACTTCGGCGTGCTGAGTCGGCGCGAGTGCGGATGTCCGATCGACGGTGCCGGACTCGGCTTGTCGCTGCACCTGCACAGCATCCGTAGCCACCTCAAGCTCACCACCGAGGGCATGCACTTCCTGGGCGAGGACGTGATCGAGCTCGTCGAGGAGGAACTGCCGCGCCGGCTCGGCGGCAGCGCTGCCGACTACCAGCTCGTCGAGCTGAAGGAGGACGGGCTGTCGAGGATCGCCGTCGTCGTCAGCCCGCGAGTGGGCGATCTGGACGACGCTCGTGCCGTCGAAGCGGTGATGTCCTTCCTCCGCTCCCACGGCCACATGCACATGGCCGATGTCTGGACCGAGAGCACGACGCTGCGCGTCGTGCGGCGCGAGCCCTACGCGACCTCCGACGCGAAGCGCCAGATCGTGCATGTGCTCGAGGAGCCTCCGCCCTGAGAGGCGCCGCTTGCAACGCCGACACTCAGTGCGCCGGGCTTTGCCCGGCGTGCGTCTGAAATGCGATGAAGGTGGGCCTCCCTTGCGACAGGCTTCGGCTTGCCCGCCGGAAGCGACCCGAAGGAGGCCCGCTGCAAATGTTGCACGCTGGTTTGATCTCAGTCGCAACCGCCTCGACTTCCGTCTGCTCAATGCGGACGGCGCCGCCGTCGAGCTGGGCTGGGCAGCGCCCGATCGCGACGGGCTCGCGCGGCTCGCGGCGCAGCTCGCCCGCTACGCGCAGCCGATCGGCGCCGTGATCGAGTCGATGACGGGCGCCCGCTTCGTGCACGACCGGCTCGAGCAGGCGGCTCCCGGGGCAGCTCAGCAACAGCGGCACGTAGGGATGCTCGGCCCCGAGCGTCTTCAAGGCGCCGCGGCGCTGACCGTCAGCGCGCGAGCGGCCGTAGCCGGCGGCCCGCCGTCAGCAGATGTGCGCGCTCGGCCGGGAGGTAGAAGCCGAGCGCGAGCAGGGCGATCGGGTAGGCGGTGACGATCGCGACCGCTCCGGCGAGCGGCGGGTCAAGCAGCTTCCCGGCCACGGTCAGACCGACTGCGGCGGCCGCGAGCGTGGCGACGCGACGCCACTGGTACGGAACGGGAAAGATGCGCTGCGCGTACCAGGCGATGCCCGCGAACATCAGCCCGTAGGCCCCAAGCGTGGCTGCGGCCGCGCCCATCATCCCGAACGACGGGATCAGGAGCAGGTTGAGAACGCAGTTGACCAGCACAGCCGACCCCGTAACCGCCCAGTTCGATCGTGTCCGCCGGGCGCGGCCGAGTCCGATGCCGACGACGATGTAGCCGGTAAAGAGCGCCGCCCCGAACGCGAGCGGCGCGACGACGCGCGACCCTTCGTAGAACGCGGGCGTCGTCAGCAGCCGCACGAGCCACGGTGCGAGCAGGCTGAGAGCGAGCGCGAGCCAAAGGGCGAGGAAGAGTGCGTACGTGAGCACAAACGCGTACGTGCGCCGTGCGTCGCGGTCGTCGTCGATCGAGTAGGCGAAGACGGGCCACGCCGTGCGGAAGGCGACGACGAGCACGGTCAGCGCGGAGGCGAGCCGGAAGCCCACTGAGTAAAGCGCGACCTCCGTCGCGTCGGCGAGCTTGACGAGGAAGAGGCGGTCGCCGAAGTTCGTCGTCCACATCGCTAGCCCGGCCGGTACGAGCGGCAGCCCGAAGCGGTTCATCTCGCGGAGGAGCGAGCGGTCGAGCTCGATCGCGAGCTGTCGCCGCCGGTAGACGACCAGCGCCACGTAGACGGCCAGCGCGCCAGTCGCGTTCCCGAGAAGGACGCCCGTGCCGCCCATGCCCGCGACGACGACGAACAGGACCGTGGCCCCGACCGTGATCGCGACGCTGACGAGGTTCGCCCCGACGAACGCGACCGAGCGCTCCTCGACGCGGAAGACGGCGGTGAGCTGCTCGAAGCTCATCTGCGCCCAGAGCCCCACGAAGGCCGCTCGGACGGCGCCGGCGTGAGCGTCGCTCGCGAACACGAGCTGGGAGATCGGCTCCGCGAAGGAGAGCCCAGCGACGAGCCCCACGCTCGCGCTCGCCGTCGTGAACCAGAAGGCGGTCCGCAGTACGCCGAGACGCTGCTCGGGATCGCGCGAGTTGAACCAGAAACGCGTGAACGCGACCCCGATCCCAGCGCGCAAGACCGTAGCGAGCACAGCCGAGACCGCAAGCAGCGTCTCGACCGAGCCGTAGTCGGCGGGCGTCAGGAAACGCGTGTAGAGCGGCAGCAGCAGCAGCGCGAGCACCCGCGGGACGACCGCGCCGACGCCATAGATCGCCGAGTGCCTTGCGAGGCGCGTCAGCTCGGTTACGAGCATCAGCCGACGGGTCGCGCGTCGTTCACTGGCGCCACTCTCTCGGACAGGCCGCTAGCCGACCCCACGACTGTCACGCTGCGCAGCGGTCGAGGCGCGTAACTGGTCATCAGCGCGATCGTGGCGCGCCGCCCGGCAGAGAAGCTCCGCGGCTCGAAGAACCACGGGGAGCCGGCCGGGCTGGACTCCTCGCGACAGTAGCCGCCGCTGACCCGGCCGCAGACGGCAAGCTTGCGCGCAGGGACGAAACGGCTGTTGGATTCGGGGCATGGAGGCTCGCCTGCAACCAAATGCCGGTCCAGCCCTCGGAGACGAACGTTGCCGCGGCGATCCTACGGCAGGAACTCGGGGCGCTCTCACGACCCACGGCAATCGTAGGCAGGTGCACGCCGGAGCGTCAAGGAGGATCGCATCCGCGGGTTTCGCCGCCGCAGTGGTGCTCGCGCCGGCCGGGATGCCCGCCACGCCGGCGTGGAGAACGGCCGCGCCGCTCCCGCTGCCGCGGACCGAGGTCGCGGCCGCGCGGCTGGGAAGCGAGATCGCCGTCGTGGGCGGCTTCATCGCGGACGGATCGAGCACGGGACGGGCCGACGCCTATTCCCCGGCGAGGGACCGGTGGCGGCGACTCCCTGATCTGCCGGTCGGCGTCAACCATGCCGCCGCGGCCGCGTACCGCGGTCGCCTCTACGTGGTGGGCGGCTACGGCGCGCAGGGAACTGCCCTCCGCACCGCGTTCGTGCTCACGGCCGGCCGCTGGCGCCGGCTGCCGCAGCTGCCCGGCGCGCGGGCCGCCGCGGCAGCCGCCGTCGTTCGCGACAGGATCTACGTCGTCGGCGGTGTCGGCCCGAGCGGCCTAGCCCGGCGCGCGCTCGTCTTCGACCCGAGACGGGGCCGCTGGTCGTCGGCGCCCGGCCCGCGTCCTCGCCAGCACCTCTCTGCGGCGGCGGCGAACGGTCGTGTGTACGCGGTCGCGGGGCGGCTCGGAGGTCTCGACTCGAACCTCGCGCTCGTCCAGTCGCTCGCGCCGCGCGAGCGACGCTGGCGTCCGCTGCCGGCTCTGCCCGGCGCCCGCGGTGGCACGGGCGCCGCAACGTTGGGGCGCACGATCGTCTCCGTCGGCGGCGAGGAGCCTGCGGGGACGATCCGGACGGTGTTCGCGCTCGACACGCGCACACGCCGCTGGCGCCAGCTGCCTGACCTGCCGACGCCGCGCCACGGCCTCGGCGTCGTCGCCGCGGCGGGGCGGATCTACGTGATCGGCGGCGGCCCGCGGCCAGGCCTGACCGTCAGCGGCGCCAACGAGTTCCTGCCGCTACAGGCGCCCTGAGCGGATCACGCCGAGCATCAGCCAGGCCCCGAGGATCCCGGAGAGCAGAAAGCCGATCACCGACAGGAAGTGGACCCCGAAGATGTGCGGCCCGTGCTCGGCGAAGATCCCGATCAGGCTCGAGCCGATCAACCCTCCGGTTACCACGAGCGCCACGACCAGCCGGTTGAACGCGACCTGCGTTCGCAGCATGAACTCGTCGAGGCCCTTGTGGACGAAGCCGACCTCGATCTGGCCGTCGCGTGCCTGCTCGAGCACGTCGTGGAGCTGGTGCGGAAGCTCGAGGCCGATTCGCGACAACTCGTAGCCCTCGCGGCGGACACGCGCGGCGACGCGCCTGGGAGTGAAGCGCCCCGCCATCAGCCCGCGCGCGTAGGGCTGCGCGACCTCGAAGACGTTGAAATCCGGATAGAGCTCGAGCCCGACAGACGCCAGCGTCGCGATCGCCTTGTCGAGCAGCACGAAGCGCGTCGGCAGGCGCAGGTTGAGCGAGTGGATGACAGCGAACGTCTCGCGGATGACCTGGAGCGGGTCGATCTCGGCGAGCGTCGCTCCGTAGTAGCGGTAGTAGAGGTCGCGCAGCTCGGCGCGGAACTGGTCTTCCATCTCCTTCGGGTAGCGGACGCCGAGCTCGCCGAGCCGCCGCGGCAGCGCGTCGACGTTCTCGTTGGCGACGTCGATGAAGAGCCGCGTCCCGCGGGAGATGTCGTCGTCGGTCAGCATCCCGGCCTGGCCGAAGTCGACGAGCCCGAAGCGCTCTGGAGAGAAGACGATCACGTTCGCCGGGTGCGGATCGGCGTGGAAGAACCCGTGCCGGAAGATCATCGTCATCCACGCCTCCGTCAGGAGCACGGCGAGCCGCCTGCGCTCGTCGAGGCCGTAGATCTCGCCGATGTCGGCGAGCTGAGTCCCCTCGAGCAGCTCCGTCGTGAGCACGCGCGCCCGCGTGTAGCTCCAGTAGACGCGCGGAATGAAGACGTGCGGGTGGCCGGCGAAGTTGCGATGGAAGCGCTGGCCGTTGCGCGCCTCGTGGCGGTAATCGAGCTCCAGCCGGATTGAGCGCGCGAACTCGTCGACGAGCGCCTTCGCGTCGATGAAGTCGAAGGCGCGCACCCGCTCCTTGACGATGCCCGCGGCGCGATAGAGAAGCGCGATGTCGGCCTCGATCTGCTGCGGAGCGCCGGGGCGCTGCGTCTTCACGGCCACCTCCCGGCCGTTCGGAAGCACGGCGCGGTGCACCTGGCCGATCGACGCTGCCGCGATCGGCCGCTCGTCGAACTCCACGAACAGCCGCTCGAGCGACAAGCCGAGATCGCTCTCGATCGTGAGGCGCGCCTCCTCGAACGGAAAGGTCATGACGTCGTCCTGGAGCGCGCGGAGCTCGGAGATCACGTCCGGCGGCAGGACGTCGGGCCGCATCGAGAGCAGCTGCCCGAACTTCACGAACGTCGGCCCGAGCTCCTCGAGCATCTCGCGCAGATGCCGCCCGCGCTCCGACGGGGTCGCCCCGTCGAGCTCCGGGCGCGTCCGGAAGGGGACGAGGTCCTTCAGTCGGTGCTTCTCGAGGAAGTAGCCGAAGCCGTGCCGGACGGCTACCTGCGCGATTTCCGAGATCCGGCCAAGGTTGCCCCGCTGCGCCGGGCGCGTGGACACGGCCCTCAGTCTTGCACGCGCCCCCGCGGACGCCGCAGGTGCGGCTCAGCGCGCGCCGCGATGGTCGACGCTCAGCTCGAAACCGACGGCCGCGGATGAGGTTGTCGGTGTTGACGCCCACGGCGGCCGTGTCTCGCGTGAAGCTCGCGTCCCACGCACCTGGGCGCTCATCTCCGGTCTGGACGTCGACGCCTGGCGTGTGCTCGACCCGCGAACGCCAGCCGGTGAGCTCGCGACGGTAGAAGTCGATCACGCGTCGCTGCGGCACCCGAGCGGGCAGCTCGTAGACGGCGTTCGTCGTATAGCCCTCGGGATCGGATCGAGCTCGTCGTCCGGATCGAAGTACGGCGACGAGGTCCGCTCGACCTCCTGCGCGCGCGGAAAGTGGGGGAGTGACGCGAGGAGCCGCTCGTTCGCCCGCACGTATGCGTCCCTTCCGCCCGCGACGTCACTGGCACCGCACCCGCCGCCGCGAACGTGAGAAAGGACGCGGCGAGGAACGCGAGCATGCGCATTGCTATCCGGGCGGCGGGCCCTCGAGCAGGCGCACGCGGTGCTCGAGCTGGGAGACGCGGAGCTCCAGCTCCTCGAGCTCGTCCCGGGTCGCGAGCCCGAGCTCGTGGAAGATGCCGGCGAGGCCGGCGCCCGTGCGCTCGCCGATCCGCATCGCGTCGCCGCGCCAGCGCGTGGCGACGTCCGCGAGGGCGTCACGCGCCTCCTCTCGGCGCGCGGCGCCGCGCTCGGCGAGCTCGTCCGCGATCGTCTCGGCCCGCTCGCCCGTGAGCGCGACGGCGCCGATCGCCGCGAGCAGCAGCTTCTCGAACGAGCCGCGGAAGGAGTCGCTACCGGGCTCGTCCATGCGGCCGCGTCCGGCGCCGCTGGCGGCGGCGCTCGCGCTTCGCCTGGTTGGTCGTGGCCCGCTCGCCCGGCGTCAACGGGGCAAGCTCCGGCACCGGCTCGTCGGCGGCGGCTGCCGTTGCCTCCTCGACGATCTCCTCGGCCTCCTCCCTCGTCGGCGCGCCGTCGCGCCGCCGCGCGTACTCGGGCTCGCGCTCCTTCAGCAGGGCGAGCAGCGGCGCCGCGATGAAGATCGAGGAGTAGGCGCCCGAGCCGATGCCCACCATCAGCGCGAACGCGAAGTCCTTCAGCGTCGCCCCGCCGAAGAAGTAGAGCGCCGTGATCGGCAGCAGCGTGATGAACGTCGTCGCGAGGGAGCGCCGGATCGTCTCCCACAGCGAGACGTTCGCGATCGTCGCGAACGACGCGCGCCGCATCAACGGGATGTTCTCGCGTATGCGGTCGAGGATGATGATCGTGTCGTAGATCGAGTAGCCGAGCACGGTCAGGATCGCAGCGACCGTTGCGGTCGTGACCTCGCGGCCGGTGAGCGAGTAGATGCCGACGGCGATGAGGACGTCGTGGAGCAGCGCGGCGATCGTTCCGACCGCGAACTTCCACTGGAAGCGCAGCGTGATGTAGAGGACGACGAGGAGGAGCGAGAAGATGATCGCCTTGATCGCCGAGTTGGCGATCTGGCGCCCGAAGCTCGCTGAGACGGTGGTCGTCCCGAAGTCGGCGGCACCCACCGACTGGCGCAGGTCGCGCTTCAGCGTGTTGAGCTCGCTCGGCTGGAGCGCCTCGGTGCGCATCTGGAAGGCCTGGTAGCTGTCGCCGCCGGCGGCGCTGCCCGTGCCCTGGATGACGGCACCCTCCTGGCCGATCTTGCTCGCCTGCGACCGGACGTCCCCGAGCGGGACGGGCCGCGGCGTCGTGAACGAGACCTCGGTGCCGCCCTTGAAGTCGATCCCGAGGTTGAGCTGGCGGATCGCAATCGAGCCCGCCGCGACCGCGAGCACGACGCCCGAGATCGCGAACCAGAGCCTCCGCTTGCCGATGAAGTCGATCTGGAGCCAGCGTGCCGACTGCTGGCCCTGGGCGCCCATGAAGCGCGGGCTGTCGAACCAGCGGAAGCCGGCGAGCAACCCCAGCATCGCGCGCGTCGCGAAGACGGCGGTGACGAGCGACATCGCCGTCCCGATCAGCAGCATCAGCGCGAAGCCCCTGACGCCGGCGGTCGCCAGCACGAACAGTACGACCGCGGTAATCCCGGTCACCACATTCGCGTCGACGATCGTGTGGAAGCCCTTGCCGTACCCCGCGGAGATCGCCGAGCGCACCGACTTGCCCGCGCGGGACTCCTCCTTGATCCGCTCGAAGATGACGACGTTCGCGTCGGCGGCGACGCCGATCGTGAGGATCATGCCGGCGAAGCCCGGCAGCGTCAGCGTGACGTTGAAGAGCAGGATGATCGCGTACAGCAGCGCGGCATAGATCGCGAGCCCGAGCACAGCGACGACGCCGAGGAAGCGGTAGACGAGGAGCAGGAAGAGCGCCACGAGCGCAAGTCCGGCGATCGCCGCCTTGAGCGCCTCGCGCAGCGAGTCCTCGCCGAGCGTCGCCGAGATGTCGGTCTGCGAGAGCGTGCGGAACTCGACCGGGAGGGCCCCCGTCTGGAGCACGAGGGCGAGGTCCTTCGCCTCGCCGATCGAGCCGATTCCCGTGATCTGCGCGCCGTTCCCGCCCGAGATCCCGTCCGGGAGCTCGTTGAAGTCGATCTGCGGCGCCGAGCGGATCTCGTGGTCCAGCACGATCGCGAAGTGCTGGTTGAACGTGTCGGGGTCCTGGCCCTGGCCGAGCAGGTTGTACTGCGACTGTCCGCGGATCGCCTCGTCGCGCGTGACCTCGTGGAACTTGTCCTCGCCCTCGCCGGTGAACTGCATGAGGACGTTCGGCTGGCCGTTCTGGTCGAAGTCCTGGCGCGTCCCGGAGAGCTTCAGGTCCTCGCCGGTCATCTGCGGGGTCGGCGCCGGCTCGCCGTTCGAATTCTTCGCGTTCGGCTCGTACTTGAAGAGGTAGTAGTAGTTCTGCGAGGGCGTCTCGTTCACGCCCGGGCAGGCAACCTCACGCGGGCCGCACGTGATCACGACCGTCTTGTTCGGAACGACGAGAATCTTGTAGTTCTTGGGGACGTCGCTTCCACGGCCGGCCAGGCGGCGGAACGCCTTGCTCTGAACGAGGTCTCTGCGCGTGCGGAACGGCCCCGCGATCAGCTTCTTCGGCTTCTTCTGGAAGAGGTAGTAGGGCTTGCCGGAGCCGTTCTTCGTGACGAGCGCCTGCGTCGCACCGCTGACCAGCAGGTCGTAGAGGCTCGTCTGCGCGACGGGAAAGCGCTGCACGCTGATCGACGGGCCCGTAAGCGACGTCTCGAGGTCGTAGAGCTCGAGCTTCGCGGTCTGGCCGATGAGCTCCTGGGCACGCGCGGCATTCTTGACCCCCGGCAGCTCGACCGAGATCTGATCCTTGCCCTGCTTGGTGATCGCCGGCTCCGCGACGCCGATCTTGTCGACCCGGTTGCGGATGATCTCGACCGAGCGATCGAGGTCCTTCGCCTGAAGGGCCCGCCCCTCAGGCGGCACCGCCTTGAGGATCACCTCGAGGCCGCCCTGAAGGTCGAGCCCGAGCACAGGCTTCTTGTACGCCGGCGATCCGGGCATGGCCAGCAGGGCGGTGCCCAGCAGGGCGAGCAGGATCACTCCGACGAGGAAGAGGTGGTTTCGACGCTCAGACAACGGGTCGAGAAAGGTTAGCCGCGAATCTCCGCCGACCGCTCGCGCTCGAGCGCGTTGCCATCCTCGACGATCGCCGCGACGGCGCGTCGAGCCAGCCGCACTTCGACTCCCGGCGCGAGCTCGACGGTCACGTCCTCGTCGCCGACACGCGTGACCGTCCCGTACAGCCCGCCCGCCGTGACGATCTCGTCGCCGACCCCGAGCGTCGATTGCATCCGCTGGTGCAGGGACGCCCGCCGGCGCTGCGGGCGAATCGCGAAGAACCACATCAGGGCCAGGCCGATGACAAGGACGATCACGAGATCCACGACGCCTCCTCCGCGGCAGCGGTGAACCGGGCGAGTACGCCGGCCTTGTACGCCGCCAGCCCGCCCCGCTCGATCGCCGCCCTCGCTCCGGCGGTCAGGTCCAGCAGGAAGCGCAGATTATGCAGGCTGAGGAGGCGCAGGCCCAACAGCTCCTGCTGGTTGACGAGGTGGCGGACGTACGCGCGGGAGAAGCGCGTACAGGCCGGGCACGGGCAGTCCTCGTCGAGGGGACGGGGGTCCCGCGCGAAGCCGGCGCTGCGCAGGTTCAACCGGCCGCGGGTGGTGTACGCCGAGCCGGTGCGGGCGACGCGCGTCGGCAGCACGCAGTCGAAGACGTCGATCCCGCGCTCGATCACCTCGAGCACGCCCTCGGGATCGCCGATGCCCATGAAGTAGCGCGGCCGGTCGCTCGGAAGCAGGGGCGTGGCCCACGCGACGGCATCCAGCATCTCCTCGCGGCTCTCCCCGACGCTCAGTCCACCGAGCGCGTTGCCGTCGAGCTCGAGCGACGCGATCTCCTCGATCGAGCGGCGGCGAAGCTCCGGGTCGGCGGCGCCCTGCGAGATGCCGAAGAGGAGCTGACCCGGCGCGCGGGCGGCGGCGGCCTGACGCTCCGCCCACAGCGTCGTGCGCCGAACTGCGGCGGCGAGCTCGGCGGGCGGGACGCCCGGCGGCGGGCAGATGTCGAGGCACATGGCCACGTCCGAGCCGAGGTTCGCCTGGATGCGTGCGGCGACCTCGGGGGTGAAGCGCGCCGGCGTGCCGTCGTACACCGAGCGAAAGGTGACGCCCTCGTCGTCGACCGAGAGCAGCGTGTGGCGGAGCGAGAAGACCTGGAAGCCGCCGGAGTCGGTGAGGATCGGGCCGTCCCAGGCCATGAAGCGATGCAGGCCCCCCAGCTCGGCCAGGAGCTCGTCGCCCGGCCGAAAGTACAGGTGGTAGGTGTTCGCGAGCACGATCGTCGCGCCGAGCGCACGCAGCTCGGCCGGATCGACCGTCTTCACCGTCGCCTTCGTGCCGACCGGCATGAACGCCGGGGTCGGGACGTCACCGTGAGCCGTGCGGAGGACGCCGGCACGCGCCTCGCCGTCCGTCGCGGTCACCGTGAACGTCACGAGCCGCTCCCGCCGCGGGGCCACCCCGCGCCTCCTCCCACTTCAAGCCTAGTGGGGAAGGTGTGACGCGGGGGACGCTGGCCTGTGACGAATCCGTGACGACTCACAGGATCAGCATCGCGTCGCCGAACGAGTAGAAGCGATAGCGCTCCTCGATCGCGAGCCGGTAGAGACGCCGTGTCTCGTTGACTCCCGCAAACGCCATCACGAGCGCGAGCAGGGTCGACCTCGGCAGGTGGAAGTTCGTCAGTAGGTGGTCGACGCGCCGAAACTCGAACCCCGGCGTCACGAAGAGCTCGGTCCGGCCCGCGAGCGGCGCTCCGCGCGCGAGCGTCTCCAGCACCCGCACGCTCGTCGTGCCGACGGCGAGCACGCGCCCGGCGGACCGGATCCGGTCCCATGCTCGCTCCTCGACCTCGTACCGCTCGCCGTGCAGACGATGACCCGCGAGATCGTCGGCCGCGATCGGGCGGAACGTGTCGAGGCCGACGTGGAGCGTCACCCGCTCGACGTCGAGCCGGGCGAGGAGCTCTGGCGTGAAGTGCAGGCCCGCGGTCGGCGCAGCCGCCGAGCCTGACGCCCGGGCATAGACCGTCTGGTAGCGCTCCGGCTCGGCGAGTGGCTCCCGGATGTACGGAGGCAAGGGCGTCTCGCCGTCCGGCTCGCCGTCCAGGCGCACGCGCCAGCGCCCGTCGCCGAGCTGCGCCAACAGCTCCACCGGCCCCAGCCGCAGGCCCGGGCGCAGCCGCCGCGACGGCCGCGCGAGTGCCTCCCACACGCCGTCGACCCCCGTGCGCTCGAGAAGCAACACCTCCGCCTCGCCTCCGCCGGGCCGCCGCAGCCTGAGCCGAGCATGGACGACACGGGTGTCGTTCACGATGACGACCGTCCCGACGGCGAGCTCGTCACAGAGGTCGAGGAAGCGCCGATGCCGCACTTCCCCCGTCGCGCGGTCGTACACCAGCAGGCGTGAGGCGTCGCGCCGCTCCACCGGCCGCTGTGCGATCAGCTCCGCCGGAAGGTCGTAGTCGAGCTCCGAGACTCTCATCGGGGTCTTCGTGCAGGTCCCACGTTCGACGTCCGGCGTCAACGGTAGCCTCGGTCTCGTGGACGAGGAGGCGATCCGCCGTGCAAGGGAGCGGCTCGCACGAGCGGCGGAGGGCCGCGTCGAGCCCGGCGACGTCGATGCGGCGTTTGAGCGCGTCCGAGCCCAGGCCGAAGCACTCGCGCAGGCCGCGGCCGAGCTCGAGGCGGCGCTCCCGCAGCAGGTTGCCGACGCCGTCCGCGAGGGCGTGCGCGCGGAGGCGCTACCCGTCGCGCGGCAGCTCGGCGAGGTACGCGGGCTGATGAATCACGTGATCGGCCGCCTCGAGTCGCTCGAGGGCGGCATGCTCGCCGAGCGGCATGCGCGGGTGGACGACCTCGCCCTGCTCGTCGACCTGGTCACGTCCGGCTGGCGCAGCGTCTCCGACCGCCTCGCACGAATGGAGGAGACGCTCCACGGCGCGTCCGGGGCGGTCGTCTACCGGATGGAGGAGCGGCGGCCCTCCTCAGAGTCCGGTCCGTAAGGCGGCGCTTGCGACGCCGACACTCAGCGCGCCGGGCTTGGCCCGGCGTGCGTCTGCATCCGCCGCCCGACGCGCGGGAAGGCAGCGCGCGCATCGAGAGGCGCCGACTCGGCCGCGCGACCGGCTGGAACTCCAACCGAATACGCTCCTAGGCCGGCCCGCCGCTCAGCGCCTGCGGCGCGGCGGCGAGACGTAGAACGTCCGGCTGGCGAGCTCAGCCGTCCGTGAGGCGTTCGCGACGCTCGCGACGACGATCTTCATCCGGTACCAGCGACCGAAGGCGAGCCGCCTGCGCGCAAACGTCACGAACGCGAAATGCGCTGTCTTCAGAGAGCCGCGGACGCGGAGGATGCGCCGGCCCGAGCGCGCGTCCACCACCGCCGCGTCGAACTGCGCGTCCTCGGCCGCCGCGATGCGGAAACGCCACAGGTCGTTGCGCCAGAAGAAACGACGCGTCCTCGGCCAGGCGGTCCGGAGGATCCGGACGTCGGTCCGCGGCGGCGCGAACGAGCTCGACTGCGCGGCCGCCGGCGCCGCGTGAGCCGATCCGCCGGCCGCCGCTGCCCCGACCGTGGCGCAATCGATCGTGTGCGTCCTCGCCGCCGCGACGACCTGCGCGAACGGGCCCCACGCCGGCTTCGCCGTCCAGTCGGCCCAGAGGAGACCCGACTGCCAGGCGACGAGGTTCGGCTCGTCGCGGAGCATGAAGTTGAAGTACGCCTCGACGTAGGGCTGGCAGTACGCGAGACGGATCGCGTCTACGAGCTGCGTGGCGTGATCGGGTGCGAGGCTCCGCTCGTCCGGCGCTGAACCGGCGGGGTCTCCGTTGCCCTCCGCCGGGACGAGATTAGTGACGTTCTCGGCGCCCGAGTACGCCCACGCGACGTTCGGCGCCACCGTGGTCTGGAAGCCCATCTCCATGTACCAGATCGGGACGCAGCGGCCGGCCACGCACCGGCCCGGAGTCGGCTGGGCCGTCCCGTCGAAGGCGTCGAAGTAGGCCTGGACGAGCTTCGACCAATCGCCGAGGCCGATCGTGGTCGACAGCGGGTGGCTGCGCCAGGGGCGCTCCCGTGAATGCTCGCCGTACGGATGATGGCCGACCGTGTCGAAGATCGGACGCGTCCGCCCGCTCGCCCGGTAGGCGACGCCGACGCCGACGATGAATCGACCGGGCGAGTGCGAGACGTTCGACTTCGCGTCCGGGCGGTCATTCCCGCGCGACGACGTGCTGGTGATCACGTTGACGTCCTGCCGGAACGCGTGGAGAACGTCGTAGCAGCGGGCGAGCAGCCCCTCGTACGCCGCTGGCGCGAGACTTGCCCCGTCGCCGGAGTACTGCGGCTGCCAGAAGTACTGCTTGTTCGGCTCGTTCCAGACGACGACGTCGCGAACGTCGGGATAGCGGGCGACCGCGTCGCGCACGTATGCGCAATAGTCGCCTCGCTCCGCGTCCGACTGAGGCGCGTCACGCGCGGTCGCGCCGAAGACCGACAGCACGACCCGGAAGCGGCCGCGCGCGGCCCCTACGGCACGGTCGAGTTCCGTGCGGTCGCGGGACGCGAGCTCGCGCTGCCCCCGCGCCCAGCGGAGTGTAAGCCGGAAGGCCGACGCGCCGAGTCCGCTCGCCGCGGCGCTCGCACGCACCGGCTCGTGCTTCAGCACGTCGTCGGAGAAGCCGACGACCAGACCCGTCGCCGCCTGCGCGCCGGGTGCGAGCGTGAGCGCGACGGCTGCCGAGAGCAGGCATGCGTAAGCGCGGGGCACAGCTCCGGTGTCGGCCGCCGCGAGGCACGCACACGACACTCGTTCGGGGTGCCGCAAGCGAGGGAGTCACGTTCGGCCCCGGCAAATGCCGCCGGGCGTACTCCTACTCGGCGGGAAGGACGAGCCGGAAGCGGCTACCGCGGCCGGGCTCGCTCTCGAGCTCGACCGCTCCGCCGAGCGCGTTCGCCAGCTCGTGGGCGATGGCCAGGCCGAGGCCGGTGCCACCGCCGTCGCGAGAGAAGAACGGCCGGAAGATGTTGTCGCGCTCGTCGACGGGCACGCCCGGCCCGCTGTCCTCGACGCCGACGGCCACTCGGCCGTTGTCGGCCGAGAGGGCGAGCTCGATCGTGCCGCCGTCCGGCGTCCACCGAAAAGCGTTCGCGAGCAGGTTCGAGATGATCTGCAGCACGCGATCGCCGTCCGAGTGGATCACTGGATGCGAATCGCCTGTCCGACGGTAGTCGATCGCCCGCCGTCGCGCCTCCTGCTCGAACGACGCGTACGCGCGATCGAGGAGTCGGGTCATGTCCACCTCCTCGCGGACGACCGTGAAGCGCCTCGCGTCGAGCCGCGCGAGATCGAGCACGTCGCCGACGAGCCGCTCGAGGCGGCCGGCCTCGAGCGCGATGACGTCGAGCGAGTCGGCGGCGAGCTCCGGGTCCTCGACGACGCCCTCGCGGAGCGCTTCGACGTGCCCACGGATCGCGGTGAGCGGCGTCCGCAGCTCGTGGGAGACGCTCATCAGGAAGTTCCGCTCGAGCTCCTCCGCCTCGCGCAGCCGCGTCGCCATCTCGCCGAAGCGCTCGGCGAGATGCCCGATCTCGTCACGCGTCACGACCTGAGGGACGTTCACGTCGTAGCGGCCGCTCGCCACCTCGTCGGCGGCGCGGGAGAGCGCGAGCACGGGCTTCGTGATCCGCTGCGAGAGGTACCAGCCGAGTGCGCCCGCGACGACGACACCGCCGAGGAACGCGAGCGCGAGCCGCTCGAAGAGCGTCATCCACCGCTGGCGAAGCTCCGCCTTCGGGCGCGCGACCACGAGTGTCCCGAGCTTGTGGCTCTCGATCGTGACCGGATTGCTGACCGCCAGGAACGTCGTGGTCTCGCCCGGGGGCGTGAACTCGAAGGTGGCTCGCTGTTCACCTCGAGCGGCGAGCGGGATCATGGTCACCGGCAACGGAGCGAGCTTCGACTCCCTGGCACCGGGAAAGAGATCGAGCCCGACGTAGAAGAGCCGATCGCCCGTCGCGTGCTCGAGGTTCGTGCCCGAGATCGGAAGCGGCCCCGCCGACTCCGCGAAGAGCTGCGCGATTCCGTTCGCCTCCTGGCGGAGCTCGTTCAGCGCGCGCGTACGCGTGTAGTCCTGGAAGAGGCGGATCGCGATCAAGCTCGCGACGAGGCCGGTGAGAGCGAGCGCGAGGAGGAAGAAGACTGGGAGCCGAAAGCGAAGCGAGCGCACGACGCCGGCGCCCTAGGCGGCGCTTGCGACGCCGACACTCAGCGCGCGCGGGCTTCGCCCGTGCGCGCGTCTGAAATGACCGGTCGACACGATCGAGGTTCTCTCCGCTCTAGGCGCTCACCGCATCCCGACTCGGCGAGACCTTGTAGCCGACACCCCACACGGTCACGATCGGCGACGCGTCCTCGAGCTTTCGCCGCAGCTGGCGAACGTGCACGTCGACCGTTCGAGTGTCTCCGGCAAACGTGTAGCCCCACACCCGCTCGAGCAGCTGGTCCCGCGTGAGCACGAGCCCCTTGTGGTCGAGGAGCTCCCAGAGGAGGTCGAACTCCTTCGGCGCGAGCTGCACCTCGCGGTCGCCGACTCGGACTTCGCGCCGGCCGGCGTCGACGACGAGATCGCCGTGGCGCAGGACGTCGCTCTCGCGCTCCCGCCGCTCCGGCGCCGCGCGGCGCAGGATCGACTTCACCCGTGCCACGAGCTCGCGCGGGTTGAACGGCTTCGTCATGTAGTCGTCGGCGCCGACCTCCAGCCCGATGATCTTGTCCACGTCCTCGTCGCGCGCCGTCAGCATCAGGATCGGCACGTCCCAGCGTTGGCGGAGTCGGCGACAGAGCTCGATCCCGTCCACGTCCGGGAGCATCAGGTCGAGCACGATCAGGGCGGGGACCTCAGCGAGCACGTGCTGCATCGCCTCCGCGCCCGTGGCCGCGGTCTTCACCGCGTACCCGGCGTTCTTCAGGTAGAGCGAGACGAACGACGCGATCGACGCCTCGTCCTCGACGACGAGAATCGTCTGCAGCTTCGCGGTCGGCATACGCTCAGGGTACTAGGGCGCGGCGATCGCGAAGAACTGGCCGTCGTCGGGAAGCGACTTGAACGGCCCGCCGTTGAGCGAGTACTGGCCGTCGCGTGCCCTCTTCTGCGAGCCCTCGAGGTAGACCCGGCCGCGCCCGACAGCCGAGAGGAAGATGCCGCGCCCCGCAATCCGGATGTCCTCGTCGGTGCTCACGAGCCGGAACCGCAGTGGCTCGCCGTCGCGCCCCGGCGCCGCCCTAAATAGGCACGAGTCGCGCTTCGTCGGGATCACCTGGTCGTAGTCCCACACGAGCAGGTCGTCGCAGGCGATTTCGGGATTCATGATCTCGAGCGAGCCGCTCGCGAAGCGGCCGAGGACGACGCCGCTGCGGAGATCGAATCGCACGGAACCGTCGCCGCTGCGGATCGCGAGCGTGCCGTCGCCCGACGCGAACGGTTGGACGGCGAGCGCCGTCGCCGGAACGGCGAGCACAAACCCGAGGCACAGCAAGATCAGGCGCCGCATGGCATGCCGAGTATCGCCTGCCTGGGTGTGCCGCCGTTGAGGGCAACGTAAGAGAAATGTAAACACGGCCTGGCTGGGCGCCTCTGTACGCTCGCCCGATGGACATCGGCTTCGCCGAGGCGCTGCTCGTGCTCGGCGTGATCCTCGCGGCGGCGGCCGGACTGTCGGGGTGGCTGCACGGCACCGTGCTGTCGATCTCGGTGCTCTCCGTGGCGGGGGGAGTCGCCCTTTCCCTCGCCGGCGTGCTCTCGGTGACGCCGAGCGCGACCATCGTGCTCCTGATCGTCGAGCTCGCGCTAATCCTCACGCTCTTCTCGGACGGCTTGTTCGTCGAGCGCGAGTTCCTCCAACAGCACTGGGGTCCGCCCACCCGGGCCTTGGCGCTGGCGATGCCGCTGACCCTGTGCGTGCTCGCGCTCGCGTCCAAGCTGCTGTTCTCGGAGCTCAGCTGGCCGGAGGCTTTCCTGCTCGGGGCCGTCCTGTCGCCGACCGACCCCGTCGTCACCTCGGCGGTCGTCACGAGCGAGCGCGTGCCCAGGGTCGTCCGACACACGCTGAACCTCGAATCGGGCCTGAACGACGGCCTGGCGTTGCCCTTCGTGCTCTTCTTCCTCGTGCTCGCGGAGGAAAGCGACGGCGCCGCCGGCGAGGCGGTCGAGCTCGGCGGCAAGGTGGTCGTCGGGGCGGCGATCGGCGTCGCGCTGGCGTGGATCGGCGGCCGCAGCCTCTCGTTTTTGCCCGGTGATGCCTTGACCGGGAAGTACGAGGGCGCCTACGCGCTCGGTATCGGGCTCGCCGCCTTCGGGCTCGCCGAGGTGACCTACGGCAACGGGCTGATCGCGGCGTTCGTCGCCGGGATCGCGCTCGCGGTCGCCCGCCATGAGATTCCGGAGACCTTCAGCCAGTTCAACGAGAGTCTCAGCGCCACGTTCCAGGTGATCACGTTCGTCGTCTTCGGCGCGCTGGTCGAGGGTTTGGGATACCACGGCAGCGTGCCCGCGCTTGCGCTCTTCGTCGGCTTCGCGTTGTTGGTCGCCAGGCCGGCGGCCGTCTGGGTCTCGCTGCTCGGGGTCGAGCTCGGAGCGCCGCTGAAAGCGTTCATCGCGTGGTTCGGACCGAAGGGCGTGGCGTCGATGCTCTTCGCCCTGTTCGTACTGACCTCGGAGGTCGAGCACCGGGAGCTGATGTTCGAGATCGCGTCCTTCACGGTGCTGGCGTCGATCGTTGCCCACGGGCTGACCGACACGGTCGGCGCCGCGTGGATCGAGCGGCGCCTCGGCCTCGACGACCCCTAGAACGTGTCGCGGTCGAGGTCAGGCCTGTCGACCGGTCACTTCAGACGCCTGCGGGGGCAAGGCCCGCGCGGGCTGAATGTCGGCGCCGCGAGTCGGCGCCTCGCGCTAATCGCTCTCCTGCGGCGCCGGCGCCTCGCGCGCGACGACCGAGCGCCAGTCGAGCGTTCGCAGCATCAGCGCGATGGCCGTGAATCCGATCAGGACGTTGATCGCGATCAGCACGAGTCGCATCCCGACGCTGAGCGAGAGGAGCGCCGAGGTCGAGGCCTTCCCGGCGAGGACGTATGCGATCAGCGCCTGCTCCGTGCCGATCCCCGCCGGCGTCAACGGCAGGATCGCCGACAGGCTTTGCGTCACCTGCACGAGCAGTGCGTTCTCGACGGTGGCGGGGACGTGGAAGGCGCGCAGGAAGAAGAACACGGTCAGCAGTCGCAGGCTCCACTCCAGCGCCTGCCAGGGAGCCACGGAGCGGAGATAGCGGTCCGGCGAGCGGAGAACGGTGAACCCCTGGCGAACGCGGTTCCAGAACGCCTCGATGTGGGAGGAGGCCCAGACGCCGGCGACGAACGCGCCGACGGCGAGCGCGCCGGTGACGGCCAGTGCCAGGCGCGGGTGCTGAAACAGCCACAGCCAGTCGACCGAGGGCAGCCGCGGGATCACGTCGAGCCCCGGAAGCACCCCACGGGTGAGCGCCCACACGAGCAGCACGGATGCGACGACGAAGTCGAAGATCGCGAGGACGAGGACCGTCGCGGCCAGCGTCGGATAGCGCGAGCCCTCGATGCGGCGCTTGAGGACGACCAGGCCGAGCACGTCGCCGCCGCGCGCCGGCAGGATCGCGTTCACGCCGATCGCCGCTGCGTACGCGCCCGCGACCGTGCGCCAGCGCACCCGTTCGTTCGGATACGCGGCGGCGATGATGTTTCGCCAAGCGCGTGTGCGCGCGGCCAGCTTGCCGACATGGCAAAGGGCGGCGAGTGCCACGGCGCCCCATCCGACCGCGGCGAGATGCTCGAAGAACGAACGGACGGCGTCGAGCAGATCGGCCACACCACCATCGTGGCACGCGGCGGCCGCCTTCGCGGTGTCGGTCGCTCAGCCCGAGGCCGGGACCGCCAGGCGCTGCTCGAGCGAGACGGCGGTGAGCACCGGATGCCGCTCGGAAGCGTCGTTCCAGATCGCCGCGGCGCGCTTCGAGCTCACGAGCTCGAGGCTGACCGCGTGCAGCGTCGCGACCGACGCCGACTCGAGCAACCGGGCCGCGGCGTCGGCGGGCGCGCCCGCGCGCTCGAGCGCTCGGGCGAGCTCCTCGAGTCGGAGGGCCAGAAGCCGCGCCGTCCGCTCGCTCCGCACCTCGGTCGTCACAGGCGGAAGTATTCTCATCCGGTCGGACGGCTCCTTCCCGGGGCCGAGAGCGGTCGCGGTTTGGGCAAATGTGTCGACCGGTCGGTTCAGACGCGCCCCGGGCAAAGCCCGGCGCGCTGAATGTCGGCGTCGCAAGCGCCGCCTCAGGGATCAGTCGTACTCGTAGAAGCCGCGGCCCGTCTTGCGGCCGAGATACCCCGCATTGGCCATCGCGACGATCCGCGCAGGCGCCGCCATCCGCGGCTCGCGCAGACCCTGCCAGAGCGCCTCGGAGGCGTGGACGTGGACATCCAGACCGACGAGGTCGACGAGCGTGCACGGCCCCATCGGCCAGCCCGCTCCGAACCGCATGGCCTTGTCGAGATCCTCGGGCGTCACGCCGGCCTCGTCGAGGACACGCACGCAGTCGTTCAGGAGCGGGATCAGGATGCGGTTGACGACGAAGCCGGGCGTGTCGTTGCAGCGGATCGGCTCCTTCCCGAGCCGCTCGGCGAAGGCGTACGCCTCGTCGACGACCGTCTCGTCCGTCTGCTGCGCGCGGACAATCTCCACCAGCGCCATCAGCGGCGCGGGGTTGAAGAAGTGCATCCCCACCACGCGCTCCGGGCGCTCCGCCGCCGCCGCGATCTCGGTGACAGAGAGCGCGGAGGTGTTCGTGGCGAGGATCGCATCCGTGCCGACGACGGCGCTGAGGTCGCGGAAGAGCTCGTGCTTGACGCCGAGTTCCTCGAAGGCGGCCTCGATCACGAGGTCACAGTCGGCGAAGGCAGAGAGGTCGGTCGTGAGCGAGAGGCGGCCGATAGCCGCCTCCTTCTCGTCCGCAGCGAGCTGACCCTTCTCGACCTTCCGTCGCAGGAAGTGGTCGATCCGGCCGCGTGCCTTCTCGCCGACCTCGGAGCTGACCTCGCGGCCGACCGTCTCGAAGCCGGCCTCGATCGCGACCTGCGCGATCCCGGCGCCCATCGTCCCGAGCCCGACGACTCCCACCTTCGCGATCGGCATCGCGGGCGATCCTAACGGCGGCCTCGTGCGAATCTCCCATGGAACAAGCTACTCTCGAGCTCCGTCTACCTGGTATGCAGCGAACTCTTCTCCTCGTCTTCGTCGTCGCCACGATGGTCGTCATCGCTCTGGCGGGAGCCGTCCTCCAGCTCGTCCGAGGACAGCGGCCGCTGCTCGTGGCCGGCGCCTAGCGCGGCTTCTGCGCGAGCACCCAGTGGAAGCGCGCCGGGCCCTCCGGCTCGTGGATCGTCTCCACCTCGGACTCGTAGAGCTCCAGTCCGCCGGCGCGCACCAGCTCTTCGTTCACGCCGGGCTCGTAGCCGCTGAAGAAGCTCTCGGCGCCGAGGAACTCGCCCTGCCACGCGTCGAGATCGCCCGCCGCGAAGGCTGCGAGAAACCAGCCTCCCGGGCGGAGCCAGCGGCCGACGCGACGAAGGAGCGGGCGAAGCGACTCGCGCGGGACGTGATTGAGGACGTAGAACGACACGACTGCGTCGAACTGATTCGGCGCGAAGTCGACGGCTTGCACGTCCGCGTGCACGAGCTTTGCGCCCGGGAGCCGCTTCCGTGCCCGCCGCAGCTGCTCCGCCGAGACGTCGACGCCGGTGAGGTGCCCGCGCTCGGCGAGCAGGCAGCTCTGCGCGACTCCTGCGCCGACGCCGAGCTCTAGCACCTCGGGCCGCTCGGGGAGGAGCTCCAGCAGCCGCTCAGCCCGCTGCGGCCCGCTCATCCCGCGTATCTCGCCTTGCCACTCCGCGAAGCGATCGGCCATCGCGTCGTACCCGGCGCCGACGATCTGGCCCGCGACGGCGGCACGAGCCGCTTCGTACTGCTCGTCGCTCAGGCGGATGTAGGAGTGGCGGCCGAGGCTGCGCGGCAGCACGCCTGCCGCCTCGACCGGTGGGGCGTGATGAAGATCGCGAACGACGAGCAGCGGCCGGATCGGAAACCGCCACTGCCACCGCGTCCGGGCCGGATCGTTCTCGGGATCCCCTGTGACGACGACGACCGCGAAGAGCGACTGCCAGCCCGCCGCGTAACAGACCGCGAGATCGCCGCCCTGCACCGCGGGCCGTCGGGTCGACGAGTGGGCGCGGAGCTCACCTGCGTCGACGGCAGCCGACAGCCGCCGGTTGCCGCGCCCGCGGACGAGCAACCAGTGCTGCACCGAGGTGGCGCTCGCGACGCCGACGTCAGCGCGCGCTGGTTTCCCCCGCGTGCGTCTGAACTGACGGGTCGACACGATGGGACGCCAACCGAAAACGCCCTCAGTACTAGATGCGCTCGACGACGGCGGCGATCGCCTGGCCGAAGCCGATGCACATCGAAGCGATCCCGTAGCGGGCGTCGCGGCGATCGAGCTCGTTCAGCAGCGTCGCGGTGATGCGAGCGCCGGTAGCGCCCAACGGATGGCCGAGGGAGATTCCCCCGCCGTTCGGGTTCACGTCGCCGGCCTCCCAGCGCTCGTGCAAGCCCGTGTCGGAGAGGAACTGGAGAACGACCGACGCGAACGCCTCGTTCACCTCGATCACCGCCATGACGTCCCAGTCGAGGCCCGCCTTGGCGAGTGCCTTCTCGCACGCCTCGGGGTTGCCGTGCAGCATCAGCGTCGGGTCGACGCCGGCGATGCCGAAGGAGAGGAAGCGCCCCTGGGGCTCGAGCCCCAGGCGCTCGACGGCCCGCTCGCTCGCGATCAGCACGGCGGCCGAGCCATCCACGATCTGCGACGAGTTCCCCGCCGTGATCTTGCCCCCAGGGATGAACGCGGGCTCGAGCTGCGCCATTTTCTCGAGCGTGGTCTCGCGGCGGACGGCCTCGTCGACGGCGAACGTGGCCGGCGCGACCGCGGCGGCGGTCGCGGCGCCCGCCCCGCCGTCGGGAGCTGGGCCCATTCCTCCGCCCGGCTCGATCGTGCCGAGCTGGATCGGGATGATCTCGCGCTCGAACCGGCCCTCGTCCTGCGCGCGTGCGGCGCGCATGTGCGACTCGTACGAGTAGCGGTCGAGCTCCTCGCGCGAGAGGTTCCACTTCTCCGCGATGTGCTCCGCGGAGATGCCCTGCATGACGATGTCGTAGCGGTCGTAGACGGCCTGCGACATCGAGCCGTTGTTCGACCCCATCGGGACGCGGCTCATCATCTCGACGCCGGCGGCCATGACGACGTCCAGCTGGCCGGCCATCACCGCCGTCGATGCGCTGAAGGCCGTCTGCATCGACGAGCCGCACTGGCGATCCGTCGTCGCGCCGCAGACCGTCACCGGCCAGCCCGCGGCGAGCGCGGCGTTGCGGCCGATGTTCCAAGCCTGCTCGCCGACCTGCGTGACGCAGCCCATCTGGACGTCCTCGATCTCGGCCGGATCGAGGTCGACGCGGCCGATCAGCGCGTTCATAACCTGCGCGGCGACGTCGTCCCCGCGAATGCCAGAGAGCGCGCCGTTCCGCCTCCCGATCGGGCTGCGAACGGCGTCGACGATGTAGGCGTCAGACATCGAGCACAGCGTACAACCGCCACGCGCCCGGGACGCCCTTGAGCTCGTGCTCGCCGCGGTCCTCGAACCCGATCCCCGAGCCGGCGACGAGGTCCTTCACCGTGCTCGACACGAGGATCTCGCCGGGGTCGGCGAGCGCGGCGACGCGCGCGCCGAGATGGACGGCGATCCCTCGGACTGCGCCGTCGGCGAGCTCGACCTCGCCCGTGTGGACGCCGCTCCGAAGCTCGAGCTCGACCGAGCGAGCCCGGTCGCGAATCGCCGCCGCCGAGCGGATCGCGCGCGCCGGGCCGTCGAAGGTCGCGAAGAACCCGTCGCCGGCAGTGTCGACGAGCCGTCCGCGGAACCGTTCGAGGCTCGCTCGAACGTCCGCCTCGTGCCGGCCGAGCAGGGCGCGCCACGCCCGGTCGCCCAGCTGGACGGCCCGCTCGGTCGAGCGGGCAATGTCGGCGAAGAGCACCGTGGAGAGGACGCGGTCGGGGTCGGGCGCGCGGCGCACGCCGGTCAGGAACTCCTCGACCTCGTCGAGCACGGCGTCCTGGTCGCCGACCCACGGTAGGTGGTCGTCCCCGTCAAGCTCGACGAAGCGCGCGCCCGCGACCTGGCCGGCGATCCAGCGGCCCTCCTCGACGTTCGCGTCGCGATCGCGGCTGCGGTGCAGGATGAGCGTCGGCACGCGGATCGTCGAGAGCACGGCGCGGATGTCGATCTCGGTGTTCATCCGCGCGAGCGCCAGGGCAGCGCCCGGGCTCGCCGCCCGGCGGAAGTAGCGCGCAAGCCGCAGCGCGAACGCCTCGTCGCCGGCCGCGGTCGGGGCGATGTCGGCGAGGTCCATCATCCCTCCCCAGTCCCGCTCGATCACCTCGAAGAACAGCTGCCGCTCCTCCGGCGTCGGAGCCCACGGATAGTCCGGGCTCCATGCACGCTTGGCGAAGATGCCGAAGGTGACGAGCGCGGTCGTCCGCTCCGGATACGTGGCCGCGAAGAGGACGGCCATGTTGCCGCCCTCGGAGTGGCCGAACACGGCAGCCCGCTCCGCGCCTGCCGCGTCGAGCACGGCGCGCATGTCGTCGGTGCGCTCCTCCAGCGTCGGCAGCGCGTCGACGGGGACGCGGTCGGACATTCCCGTCCCGCGCTTGTCGAACAGGATCAGCCGCGAGAACGACGCGAGCCGCGTCAGGAAGCGCGCGAGCAGCGGCTCCTCCCAGCTTTCCTCGAGGTGGGACACCCAGCCCGGTGCGAACAGCAGGTCGAACGGCCCCTCGCCCACGACCTGATACGCGATGTTCAGGTCGCCGCTCTTGGCGTACCGCGTCTCCGGCAACATACGGACGGAACTATGGCCGTCACCGCGACCGAGCGAAGGCTCCTGATCGGCGGCGAGTGGGTCGAGACGGGCGACTGGCTCGAAGTCCGCTCCCCCTACTCGGCAGACGTCGTCGGGCGGGTGGCGAAGGGCGGCGCCGACGAAGCGCGGCGGGCCGTCGACGCGGCCGAGCGGGCGATGCGAGACCCGCTGCCGGCACACAAGCGCGCCGAGGTGCTCATCCGCGTGGCCGGCGCTCTCGGCCGCCGCCACGACGAGGTCGCGCGCCTGATCTCCGACGAGGCGGGCAAGCCGATGAAGGCCGCGCGAGTCGAAGCGAAGCGGGCGATGTCGACGTACACCTTCGCTGCCGTCGAGGCGCGAAAGCTCGCGGGCGAGATGGTGCCGATGGACGCGTCGCAGGCCGGCGAGGGCAAGCTCGCCTTCACGCTCCGGCGCGCGGTCGGCGTCGTGGGCGCGATCTCGCCGTTCAACTTCCCGCTCAACCTGGTCGCGCACAAGCTCGCGCCGGCGCTCGCCGCGGGCTGCGCGGTCGTCCTCAAGCCCGCGTCGCAGACGCCGCTCTCGGCGCTCCTGCTCGGCGAGCTCGAGACGGAGGCCGGGTTGCCACCCGGCTGGGTGAACGTGGTCGTCGGCCCCTCGAGCGAGATCGGCGACGTGCTCGTCGAGGACGAGCGCGTGAAGGCGCTCACGTTCACGGGCTCGGGAACCGTCGGCTGGAAGCTGCGCGAACGCGCCCCACGGAAACGGGTCGCGCTCGAGCTCGGCAACGCGACGCCCGTGATCGTCGAGGCGGACGCCGACCTCGACGACGTGGCCGCGAAGCTCGCGCAGCACTCGTTCTCCTTCGCGGGCCAGAGCTGCATATCGGTGCAGCGGATCTACGTGGCGCGGGAGGCGTACGACGGCTTCGTCGAGCGCTTCGTCCCACAGGTCGAGTCGCTGCTCCTCGGGGACCCGGCCGACGAGGAGACCGACGTCGGGCCCGTGATCGACGAGGACGCCCGCAAGCGGATCCTGGCGTGGATCGACGAGGCACTGCAGGCCGGCGCACGCGTGCTCACGGGAGGCGAGGTCGAGGACGGCCTGATCCGGCCGACGGTCATCGCGGACGCCGGGCGCGAGCTCAAGGTGAGCTGCGAGGAGGTATTCGGACCGGTGGTGACGGTGAACGCGGTCGACTCGCTGGGCCATGCGATCGAGCTCGCGAACGCGACGCCCTACGGCCTGCAGGCCGGGATCTTCACCGCCAGCCTCGACAGCGCCTTGCGCGCCGCACAGGAGCTCGAGTTCGGCGGCGTCACTGTCAACGAGGCGCCGACGTTCCGCGCGGACCAGATGCCCTACGGCGGCGTCAAGGCGTCGGGGAACACGCGCGAGGGCCCGGCCTACGCGGTGCGCGAGCTCACCGAGGAGCGCGTCGTCGTCATCGAGCTGTAGCGGCGCGACGGCGCCGGCCCGAAGCTCCGTAGACATCCGCTGTTACGCTCTGCGCCCGATGGCGCGCCTGTTCCGCGTGTTCCGTCGCTCGAGCGACGGCGCGACGCCCGCTCCAGCGCCGCCACGTGCGCGGCGCCGAGCCGCCCCGCCGATCCGCGAGCTTCGCCGCGAGCGGCGCGCGCTCGAACGCTTTCGCGAGGAGCGGATTCGCGATCTCGGAGGGCTCGTGCTCGAGATGTACCGCCAGGACAGCTTTCGCGAGCACCTCCTGTACGAGCAGTGCTCTGAGGTTGCGGCGATCGATGAGCGCCTCGCCGAGGTCGACCTGCTGCTCGAGGCCCGCCGCCCGCCCGCGGCCCGCTGCGAATGTGGCGCCCCGCTCTTTTGGGGGGCGCGCTTCTGCTCGAACTGCGGCCGGCCGGTGGCGGTCGAGGGCCAGAGCGCAGCCGCTTCGTAGTGGCGACGCAGGCGCCGTCGGGTAGTTGGGCCGGCGAGCGTGTAGACGACTGCCCGCGCTGCGGGACCCCGTACGCCATGCGCCAGGAGTACTGCCTCGAGTGCGGCCTCCGCCTGCCGGAGCCGGACGTCGACGCGCGCCCCGGCGCTCTGCGGGCCGTCGACGCGTGGGCGTGGCCCGTGCTGGTCGCGCTCGTGGTCGCCGGGCTGTCGGTCGCGGGCGTGCTCGTCGTCCGCCTCACCGACAGCTCTCCCGAGCAGGCAGTCATCGCGACCACCGGCCCTCCCCCGTTTCTCGCGGCGACGCAGCCTGCCCCGGCCGTCTCGCAGGAGGTCCCCACCCTCCCGACGCCGCAGACGACGGGAAGCAAGAATCCGAGCCCCAGGCCACGCACGCCGCGTGCCGGCGAGCTCGTTGAGTGGCCGGCCGGCCGGGACGGCTGGACGCTGGTGCTCGCGTCGACGACCGGCCGCGAGTCAGCGACGAGCCGCGCGAGGGAGGCGAGCAAGGCGGGCCTGCCGCGGGTCGGCGTGCTGGATTCATCGCAGTACGCGAGCCTCCACCCGGGGTACTTCGTCGTCTTCAGCGGGATCTACGGCTCACAGGCGGACGCCGAGGACGCGCTCGACGCCGCGCAGACGAACGGGTACGGGGCCGCGTACGTGCGCGAGATCGCCTCGGCTCGTTGACCGAGCAGACAACTTCGGCGCGCACTTTGTAACACGGCTCGGGAACCTGTAGACTCCCTCGGCCGAGGGATGAGCGCGCCGCCTCTTACCCGCTCTTAACACAGTTTTGTCGGCAGTTAACGAGAAGACAGGCACACTGGTGATGCAGGACCCAACTTCTCGCCTGCGGAGCTGCATGTATCAGTATTCCCGAGCGATCTACCGCTCGATCAAGGATCTGATCGACCCCTACTCCGACGCTGAGACTCGACTTGCTTCGCGCCGTGCAGTCCTGACCGCGTGCGAGCAGACGATGGAGCGGCTCGCGACCGATCCGCTCTACTTCGCGAAGCCGGACCGAGCCCTCTTCCAGGACATTCGCCGTTACTTCCCGATCACCGCGCAGGCCGAGGTCGCGTGGGCCGTGCGGGAAGGGGTCGGCGCTGCCGTTGCCTTCATCGAGGAGCAGATCGAGGCCGGCGCGCTCGACGGCGGCGTCGCGCGCTGCCGGGCGACGACGCGCAAGGGCAAGCCCTGTCAGCGGACACCCCTGCCGGACCGGGACTACTGCCCGTCGCACCAGCACCTCGCCGAATCACGCGCCGCAGCGTAGCGACGAACTTTCTCCCTCAAGCCCGACGCGATACGCTCGCGCGGGGCGTTGTCGCACGACACTGACAAGCTGATCCGCCAGCTCTCGCTGGTGGCGTTCTTGATGGCGGAGCGGCGGCCGCTCACGGCGCGCGAGGTGAAGCAGCACGTCGAGGGCTATTCCGAGATGTCAGACGAGGCGTTCGCGCGCCGCTTCTACGCCGACCGGGCGGAGCTGATCGCCCTTGGCGTCCCGCTCCACTCGCAGCGCGACGAGTTCACGGGCGAGGAGCTCTACACCCTGAAGCGGACCGAGTACTTCCTGCCGAGCCTGGACCTCACGAACGACGAGCTGGCCGCCCTCCAGACCGCGCTCTACCTGCTCGAGGGGAAGTTCGCATACGCCGAGCCGCTGCGGCTCGCGCTCCAGAACCTCGCCCTCGGGAGGCCCGGCTTCGAGGAGCCGCCGACCGAGACCGCGCTCAGGGTCGAGGTCCGGGATCCGGACTACTCGCCCGAGCTCGCCGCGCGGCTGAGCAAGCTCGAGGGCGCGATCTCCAAGGGTCGCACCGTGAAGTTCCTCTACTGGTCGATCTCGACCGGAGACCAGCGCGAGCGGACGCTCAACCCTTACGCCCTGCTGCCCGAGCGCGGTGTCTGGTACGTGATCGGACGCGACAGCGACCGCGAGGCGATTCGGACCTTCCGCGTCTCCCGCATCCGGGGCGACATCCGCTTCGCCACACGCCGCGAGCGCGACTTCCGCCTGCCGGCTGACTTCAGCATCGACGAGCATCGCGCGCGCGCGCCCTGGCAGATCGGCGACGTCGTCGGTGAGGCGCGCGTGCGGGTCGCGCCCGAGACGGCGTGGTGGGTCGACCGCGCCTTCGCCGGGCCGCGCAGCCGGGTGGAGGGCGACGTCTTCGTCAGCGAGTACTCGACCATTCCCCTGCTCGCGTCCTGGGTGCTCCGCCAGGACGGCCGCGCGGTGCCGCTCGAGCCGGAGGAGCTGAGGCGCGAGGTCGCCGACAGCCTCGAGCGCGTCCGGGAGCGGCACGAGGCGCCTCCGCCGGAGCTTGCCTCGGAAGCTGCCGAGCCGGAGAGCGACGATATCCCCGAGCGTCCCGCAGGCCCGGTGGCGCCCGAACGGTTCGCCGTCCTGCAGGCGCTCCTTGCCTACTTGCTCGCGGCCTGTGGCGATGAGCGGGAGGCCGTCGTCCCCGCCGGCGAGGTCGCGGAGCGCTTCGGCATCCCGCGCGACCAGCTCGAGGAACACCTGTCGTTGCTCAACCTCGTGAACTTCGGAGGCGGCTGCTACACGGTCTACGCTCAGCTCGACGGCGACGAGATCCACGTCGACAAGGAGCTCTACGGCGACGCGTTCCGCGCGCCGCCGAAGCTCACGCCGCTGGAGGCAAGGGCCATCCGTCTCGCGCTCGAGTTCGTGGGCCCGATGGTCGCGGCGGAGGCGCAGACGCCGCTCGAGCGGGTCCGCCGCAAGCTCGAGGAGACCTTCGGTGCCTTCGACCTCGCGCAGACTCCGGAACCCCACGAGGGCGGGGACGAGGAGCAGCTCGTCGCCACGCTGACCGGGGCGATCCGCGAGCGCCGGCTGGTCGAGTTCGACTATCTCAAGGAGGGCGAGGAGACGCCCACGCGCCGGCTCGTCGAGCCGTACTCGCTGGAGCGGGAGTTGCCGCTGTGGCGCGTGCACACCTGGGATCGCTCACGAGAGGGCGAGCGCAGCTTCCGGCTCGACCGGATGCGGAGCGCGCGCACGCTGGACGAGCGCTTCGAGCCGCGTGAGGGGTTCGAGCCACGCGCCCTTCGCGACGCGCGCCAAGCACAGATCTGGTTCGCGCCCGCCGTCGCGCGCTGGCAGGTCGAGCGCGGGGCGAGGGCGCTCGACGACGGGGCGGCGCTGACCGAGACGGCGGCCGGAAGCGACGCGTGGCTGATCGGCGAGATCCTCTCCTTCCGCGGCGACGCCGTGTTGCTCGAGCCGGAGGAGCTTCGTCCTCGCATCGCCGCACGCGCGGCCGAGCTCGCGAGCGAGTTGGCCGGCGCGCCAGCCGTCGGCTAGGGCGTTTTGGTCGGCGTTCGATCGAGTCGACCGGTCGTTTCAGACGCGCGCCGAGCGAAGCCCGGCGTGCTGAGGTCGGCGGTGCAAGCGCCGCCTAGGCGGAATCGCGCGCTTTGATCCGCCGGAGCGCCCACTCGGCGGGCTCGCGAAGCAGCTCGTCGTCGTTGCCCGAGTAGCGCTCGAGGAGCGCCCGATGCTCCCCTCCACCGGTGTTGCCGAGGGCGACGAGCGCATTCCTTTTCAGGTAGCGGCCGTCGTTATGGGGCACGTAGAGCCGGGCGTAGCGCTTGCGAAGGTCGTCGGCGTCTGCTTCGAGCCAGTCCACGAGCGAGACCGTCGGCTCGGCGCCGTCGGGAGGCAGGTGATCCGCGCGCCGCCGCTCGATGCCGCGATTCCACGGGCACACGTCCTGGCAGATGTCGCAGCCGTAGACCTGCGCGCCGAGCTCGGCGCGGTACACCTCGGGAACCGCGTCCGGCGCCTGCGTCCAGTAGGAAAGGCATTTCGTGGCGTCGAGCGTCCCAGGCTCGTCGAGGGCGTCGGTGGGACATGCCTCGATGCAGAGCGTGCAGGAGCCGCAGTCGAGCCCGAGCGGCGGCGTCGCCTCGAGCTCGACGTCCGTGACGAGCGTCCCCAGCACGACCCATGAGCCGTGCTTCCGCGTGATCAGCATCGTGTTCTTGCCGTAGAACCCCACACCGGAGCGCGCGGCCGCCTCGCGGTCTACGTGCTGATTTGCATCGACGAGGACGCGGTAGGAGCCGCCCAGGCGGCGGCCGAGCGCGTCGAGCTTCTCCCTCAGCTCGGCGTAGGCGTCGTACCAGGTGTACCGGGGCAGGCGGCCCTCCGCCGCGCCGGGCGGGGCGGCAGGGGCGTAGTAGCAGAGCGCGGCCGAGACGACCGTGCGCGCTCCTTCCAGGAGCCGCTCCGGATGGCAGGAGACCTCGGGCTGCGCCATCGTGAAGCGCATGTCTGCGAACAGCCCGCGCGCGCGACGCTCGGCGATGTGGCGCTCCGTCTCCCCGTACGGCTCGGCGGGAGCCGCCCCGACGACGTCGAGGGCGAGCTCCCGCGCGAGCGCTTCTAGCTCTGCCGCGGTCACGGGCGAATTGTGCCCCTACTCGTCGTAGAGCGAATAGCGCACGGCGTCAGCCTTGAAGCCGAGCCCTTCGAAGAGGGGCGCGTGGGTCTCGTCGCTGGAGTCGAAGCGGATCGTGCGGGCGCCGAGCGCCCGCAGGCGCGCGATCGCCTCGCGGGCCAACGCCGATCGACACGGCTCGTCGCCGTTGCGAGCCCAGAGCTCGTAGAGCTCGCCGGCCAGGCCCGGCATCACGTGAGACTCACGAAGCGAGGCGATGACGAACCCTGTGATCGCGTCTGCCTCCTCCGCGATGAGACAGAACGCCTTCGGGTGGAGAGCGCAGTTCTGCAGCCAGACCTCGATCGCCGGCTTGCCGCTGTCCCCCAGCTCGTGCGCGTACTCGTGGACGTACAGGTCGGAAACCGCGCCGACCTCGTCGAGTCGGATCCTCCGAATCACGATTCCTCCTTCGCGTGCGTATGTAGTGCCGCGACCAGCTCCGCGAAGGAGGAGCACGGGCGTTCTAGCGTCAGCCGGGCACGCCGTGACTATACGCTCGACGCCGTGAAGGCCGTTCGGATCCACGAGGACGGCGGGCCGGACGTGCTGCGCGTCGAGGACGTGCCCGACCCTGAACCGGCGGCCGGCGAGGTGCTGATCGAGCTGCGCGCAGCCGCGCTCAATCGCCTCGACCTCTGGGTGCGAAAGGGGTTGCCGTCGGTGCCGAAGCCGCGCATCCTCGGCGCCGACGGAGCCGGGATCGTCCGAGCGCTCGGCGAGGGCGTCGACGGGTTCGAGCCCGGCGAGCGCGTCGTCATCAATCCCGGTCTCGACCACGGCGACGGGCGCATCACCGTGATCGGGGAGCACACGGACGGCACGCACTGCGAGCTGATCGCCGTCCCGGCGACGAACGTCTATCCGATTCCCGACGGCCTCGCGTTCGAGGACGCCGCAGCCTTCCCGCTCGTGTTCGAGACGGCCTACCGGATGCTCGTGACGAAGGCGCGGCTACAGCCCGGCGAGTGGGTGCTCGTGTGGGGTATCGGCAGCGGCCTCGCGACCGCTGCAGTCTCGATCGCGAAGGCGCTCGGCGGGCGCGTGCTCGTCACCTCCTCCAGCGAGGAGAAGCTGCGGCGGGCGACCGCCGAGCTCGGCGCAGACGCCGCGATCAACCACGGCGAGGGAGACGTTCGCGAGCGCGTCAAGGAGGCCGTCGGAGGCGCAGGCGTCGACGTGGTCGTCGAGCACGTCGGTGAGGCGACTTGGGCGACGTCGCTCGCGGTCGTGCGGCCGGCGGGCCGCGTCGTCGTCTGCGGCGCGACGACAGGGCCGAATCCACCCGCGCAGCTCCACCGCATCTGGTGGAAGCAGCTCACGATCTATGGCTCGACGATGGGAACGAGGCAGGACTTCGAAGGCGCCTACGAGCTCGTCGCGAGCGGGCGCGCGCGGCCGGTCGTGGACAGCGTCTTCCCGCTTGGGGATGTCCGCGCGGCCCACGAGCGGCTGGAGGCAGGCGAGCAGTTCGGCAAGGTCGTCCTGCGCATTCCGAACTGATTGGCCGCCGCCGCCGACATGCGCGGCGGCGGCTCAGGAACGCCGTGCCTCGACCGAACTAGCCGGAAATCGTCATGCCCGCGCGCCAGCGCGGGCGGATTTCCGGCTACCCAAAGCCGAGGATGAACTTCGCGTCGTCGGACATCATCTCCGGCGACCAGGGGGGATCCCAGGTCAGCTCCGTCTCGACCTGGGCGACCCCGGGCACGCCCGAGACGGCTTCCTGGATGCCCTCGTCGATCATCGGCCCGGCGGGGCAGCCGAGCGAGGTGAGGCTGTACTTCACCTTCACCTTCGAGTCCTCGACGTCGACGTCGTACATCAGCCCGAGCTCCACGATGTCCATGCCGAGCTCGGGGTCTTCGACCTCGCGCAGCGCCTCGATCACGTCCTCTTTCGTCGGCACGCGGCCAGTGTAGCCCGCGCGAATCCTCTCGGCTCGCGCGTCCATGTCAGGCGCCTGACACCTGACGTGGCCGTGGAAGACGCGCCACGTTCGTCCAGGAATGGCCGCGCAAAGGCACTGTCTTGGTGCCAGGCACCAAGACAGTGCCTGTATCTGACGTGGTCCTGCGTTGTACCGGCGTATTTGTGACCAGCGCGCCGGCCGGCGCGAGTTCCGCGCGAGTCGACTGGATGCCCCAACGAGCCGTGTCTCGGTGCCAGGCACCTGGACATGGCCTCGGCAACGCCGGCTCCGCGCGTTCAGCCACTTCAGGTGACAGGCATCTGACATGGCCTGTTTGGCCGCCAGGCGCCGGGCGACTACGCGTCCGTTCAGCTGCGGCCGGCGACGCTACGTCTATCCGAGGAGGCGCACTTCCTCGCGCCGTTCGCGCGCGAAGAAGTGGATGCCGTCGACGAAGCGCACCCAGTTGCACCGCGTGCACATCACCAGCGAGTGCGTGCGTGCGCTGTCGCCGTAGAAGCGTACGCCGCGCAACAGGTCGCCGTTCGAGACGCCGGTAGCGGCAACGATCACGTCGCCCGGTGCGAGCTCCTCGGTGCTGAAGACGCGCTGGACGTCTTCCACCCCGGCCTCGCGCGCCGCCTCGATCTCGCGCCTCGACGTCGGCCACAGCTGCGCCTGCAGCTCGCCGCCGAGGCAGCGAAGGGCGGCCGCCGTAAGGACGGCCTGGCGAGTGCCGCCGATCCCGATCGTGAGGTGGTCGTTCGTGCCGCGGATCGCCGCCGAGATCGAGGCCGTGACGTCGCCGTCGGGAATCAGCTTGATGCGCACGCCCGCGGCCCGCAGCTCCTCGATCAGGTCGTGGTGCCGCGGCCGGTCGAGCACGATCACGGTGATGTCGTTCACCCGCCGGCCGAACGCGTCGGCAATTGCGCGGACGTTGTCGCCGACGGGCCGGAGGAGGTCGATCCTGCCCCGGGCCCGCGGCCCCACGGCCATCTTGCGCATGTACATGTCCGGAAGCGCCGGCAGCGAGCCGCGGTCGCCGACCGCGATCATCGACATCGCTCCGTACCCTCCGCGCGCGACGACGCCGCGGCCCTCCAGCGGATCGAGCGCGAGATCGACCTCCGCGCCCCCGATACCGACGAGCTCGCCGACCGTCAGGAGCTCGCCTTCCTCGGCGCCGATTACGACCCTTCCTTCCACCGGCAGCGCGTCGAGCGCCTTGTGCATTCCCGCGATCGCCGCCTCGAGCGCCCCCTGCTCGTCCGCGCGACCGAGCCAGCGCGCACCGGCGAGCGCCGCGCGCTCGGTGACTCGCGCATACGACTCGCAGATGCAGAGCGGCGCCTCGCGCGTCTCCTGCTCGCGCCGCTCCTCCGTCGTCTCGATCGCTTCAGCCATCACACCTGCTGCGCCTGCAGCTCCTCCATCCGGGCGAAGACGAGCTCGATCACCTCGCCGATCGCCTCTTCGATGTTGCCATTCTGAACCACCGGTACTCCTGTCTTTCGTGCTTCCTCGACGATGAAGTCCTGGAGGTGCCGGATGTCGCCGAGCCGCGCGAGGTACTTGTCGAGCGCCCGCACGCCCGACGAGGCCGTGTCGCGGATGAAGAAGTGCTGCGCGTGCACGTCCTCGCTGTCGACGGCGACGACGGCGTGGACGACGAGCGCGCCCGGCGTCGCCTCGGGAACCATCCCCGGAACGAGGTGGACGCCTTCGAGCACCATCGACCAGCCCTCCTCGAGCGCGCGCTCGATCGACGCGCGCACACCGGTCAGAACGTAGCGCGTCTGGTCGAGGAAGCCGACGAGCAGCGCGTCGCCGGCCTCTCGCTCGGCCGGGGGCAGCGCCTCGCCTGCCTCGAAGCTCGAGTGGTGCACCGATGGCGCGAACTCGGGCGAGAAGAACGCTCGCATCGTCTGGCGGACGAAGTCGGTCGACGTCACGCGGGTGATGCCGAGTCGGTGGGCGACCTCGGTCGCGATCGTCGACTTGCCCGTGCCCGTCGCGCCACCGACGAGGACGATGATCGGGACCTCGAGCTGCTGGAGATCCGCGTAGCGCCGGAGCCGGCGGATCGTCCGTCCCCCCTCCTCCTCGCCGAGCAGCTCGACGGCGAGCTCCTGCAGACGCTCGAGGTCGACGGCGATCGCGCCCTGCGCGCGTAGGTCCGCCTCGACGCGCAGCGCGAGCTCGTAGGCGCGGACCGCGGGCAACCCCGTCGCGGCGAGCGCGCGTGCCATCAACCCCTTCGAGTACGGATGGCCCTCGCCGCCGAGCGGGAGCGGCTCATGGCGCCGAGTCGTCATGCCGGGGCCGGTTCTCCGACGGCGGCATCGGCGAGCGCCCGCAGCTCCGCGTCCAGATCGGGCTCCCCGGGCAGCGGCAGCACCTCGTTGTCGCAGAACACGACCTCCACGCCGCGCTCCTGTGCGACCTCGGCGACGACGTCGATCGCCGCCGCCTTGATCTCGACGAGGAAAACGTCGGCGTCCGTCCGCTCGAGATCCGCCTGCAACGCGGGGCGCCGCGCGAGGTTCGCCGAGGACGCCACGACGTCGACACCGTGCGTGACGCGCAGGTGGTCGACCAGCCGCGGCAGCGCGCGCTCGGGAGCGGTCGAGAAGAAGGCGGCGCGGCGCGTCCGAACGTCTTCCACCGGCCGCGGACGCAAGACCGTCGCCACCACGGTCACGTCCTTGACGTCGGCGACGGCTTGCCGGAGCTCGTCGAGCCGGGCGCCGTCCTCCGCCATCGTCAGCACGACGAGGTCAGAGATCAGGATCCGGTACGCGTTGAGGTAGCCCGCCACGAGCTCGGGCGGCTCGTCGGCCGGCGCCACGAGCACGCGGCGCCGCGTCGCGATCGGCGGGAGAGCCGCCCCGCTGCCCTCGAAGATGACCAGCTCCGGCCGACGCTCGGCCGCGATCCGCGCTCCCTCCTCGACGTTCGACACGACCGGCGCGCCCGCGAACCCGCCGCCGCAGCGCCGACAGCCGACCGTCACAACGCGCGCGAGCGCCGCGTCCTCGAGGTAATCGGAGGCGGCATGCCTGCCCCTCCGCGACAGCTCGAGCAGGTGCTCGAGCGTCGGACGGACGTCGCAGACCTCCGGCTGCGCCGGCCCTCCCCGCCCCATCGCCACGACCACCACGTCCCGGTCCTCTGCAAGCAGACGCGCCGCGTGCCCCGCCAGGGCGGTCTTTCCGACTCGCTTCCCCGTGCCCACGACGCCGAGCGATGGGAGTGGAAAGGGCGCAAACGCCGGCGGGTCGAAGCGGAAGTCGGCGCCCTCGTAAGGAATCCCGGCGGCGAGCACGCGGCTCGCGAGCCGAAAGCGCTCCCGCGGCCCCAGCACCGGCTCGTCCGAGAGGTCGTAGACGAGGTCGGGCTCGTGCTCAGCGAGGGCAGCCTCCAGGCCGTGGGCGAGCGGCACGCCGTAGTCGGCCCCGTCCTGCAGCTTCTCGCTGCCGCCCACGCGCAGCGCCGCGGCGACCTCGAACGGCAGCGACGCGATGGCGTCTTTCACCACCGGGGGGTAGTGCTCCCCGTCCACGAGCGCAAGCGCTCTCACCGCCTGGGTGTCACCTCGTCCTCGATCCGCGTCGTGTACTTCTCGAACTCGCGCGTCTCCGTCGAGAACTGGATGATCCGCTCCTGGCCGTGGAACGGGTAGCGCCGCGAGACATCGACGTGGCGGCCCGAGACCTCGATGATGTTGTAGCAGGGGCGCGTGTTGCCCCTCAGCCGCAGCGTCGAGACCGTGCCTGCGTTGACGACGAACAGGTCTTCCAGCCGCCAGGCGTAGGGGACGTGCTTGTGTCCCGACAGCACCAGATCGACGCCGGCCCGCTGGAGGCACTCGAGCGCGTCGCCCGCGTCGTACACGATGTTCCGCTCCCGTCCCGTGCCGGGCACCGGCAGCAGGTGATGGTGAAGCACGAAGATGCGAAGGTCGACGGGCTCGACGGCGAACTGCTCCTCGATCCACGGGTAGCGACCACGGCCGATCTGCCCGTGGTCGAGGTCGGGCTCGCTCGAGTCGATCGCGACGACGGTGACGCCGTTCACCCGCAGCACCGAGTTGCGGTCGCCGAAGAGCTGCTCGAAGTGGAGGTAGCCGACGTTGCGGGAGTCGTGGTTGCCCGGGATGACGACGAGCGCGCCACACGCGAGCCGGTCGAGGAACTGCTTGGCCTGGGCGTACTCCTCCTTGAACCCGTGCGTCGTGAGGTCGCCCGAGCAGATCACGAGGTCGGGGTCGAGGTCGTTGATCTCCGCGATCGCGCGCTCGAGCAGGTTGGGGACGAAGTGCGGCTCGCCGCAATGCAGGTCCGAGATCTGGGCGATGACCGTGCGATCGGCCGCCATGGCGAAAGTGTATGGCCGGCCCCGAGCGGCGTCGGCTGCTCCAACGGGGATGGTGGGCATCCGGTGCCGTTGCTACGCTCGGCGTCAATGGCCCTGGAAACGCCCGTTTTCCGGGCATATCGGGGGAAGGAGCCACCGCGCTTCGCCAACGAGGCGGAGCTGGAGTGCGCGAAGATCCTCGACTACCACGGCGTCCCGTGGGACTACGAGCCCCGGACGTTCGTGCTCGAGTCGGACGAGAACGGCCGGGTGGTGGAGGCCTTCACACCCGACTTCTATCTCCCCGAGCAGGATCTCTATCTCGAGATCACCGTCATGAAGCAGTCGCTCGTGACCCGCAAGAACCGGAAGCTGCGGAAGCTTCGCGCACGGTACCCGGACGTGCGCGCGAAGCTCTTCTACCGGCGCGACATCGAGCGCCTCGCGCAGCACTACCGGCTCAACATGGCGTCGTAATCGTCGGGGACGAGCGCATCGGAGGCGTCTACCTCTCCGAAAGGGAGCTCGCCGCTCGCGTGCACGAGCTCGGCGGCCAGATCTCCGCCGACTACGACGGACGGGAGCCGCTGCTTGTGGCCGCTCTAAAGGCGAGCATCGTCTTCCTCGCCGACCTCTCGCGTGCGATGCCGATCGTCCACGCCGTCGACTTCGTCGAGCTGGCCGGCTACGGGGGCGCGGGCGTGGGCGGACACGCCAGGATCCGCTTCCTCAAGGACCTCGACACCCAGATCGCCGGACGCGACGTCCTGATCGTCGAGGACGTCGTCGACACGGGGCTCACGCTCAACTACCTGTGCCGGTCGTTCTCGCTTCGCGGCCCCGCGTCCATCGCCGTCGTGACGCTGCTCGACCGTCCCTACCGCCGACTCGTCGACGACTTGCCCGTGCGCTACGTCGGATTCACGGTGACCGACGACCTCTTCGTGGGCTACGGCCTCGATCTCGACGAGCGCTGGCGGAACCTCCGCGATCTGCACGTCGTCCGGCCCGAGGCGGCGTGATCCGTCTCGTAGCGGCGGCGATGGTCGCCGCGCTCGTGACGTCGGCCGCGGCCACCGGCACGTTGCTCTTCTCGACGGTCGCGAAGGGGACGCGCCAGTCGGCGACCGGCGCCGTCATCGCGCGGACGCATGCCGAGGCCATGCGGCTCGCGGGTCGGTTGCGGCGGGCCGACCGCGAGTCGGTGGAGTCGGTCGACTTCCGCCGTTACGTCGTCGCGGCCGCGTTCGTGCGCGTGCCGACGCCGTGCCATGCGTTCAACGTCGCCGAAGTCGCGCGCGGGGGCGACACGCTCCTCGTCGCCATGGTCGTCGGCCGTCAACGTGAAATCTGCACGCAGGTCGTCTCGACGGGCTACCAGGTGATCGAGCTTCGCCGCGCCGCGTTCGGCGGCTCGGTGCCACGCCGCGCAGCCCTGCGCGTGAGTCGCTTCCGCTAGAGCGTCTCGGTTGACGGTCGATTGTGTCGACCGGTCGTTTCAGACGCATGCCGGGCTCAGCCCGGCACGCTGAGTGTCGGCGTCGCAAGCGAGCGCCTTAGACTCAGAGGTAGCCCAGCGGGTCGACGGGCGTGCCGTTGACGCGCACCTCGAAATGCAAGTGCGGCCCGAAGCAGTGGCCGGTGCAGCCGACGTAGCCGATCACCTGGCCCTGCGCCACGCGGGCGCCGACGCCGACGGCGATCGAGGACTGGTGGGCGTACGCCGTCGCGAGGCCGCCGCCGTGGTCGACGACGGAGAGGTTGCCGTAGCCGCTCATCCAGCCGGCGTAGATCACTGAGCCGGCGGCGGCGGCCTGAATCGGGGTGCCCATCGCGGCCGCGATGTCGATCCCGGTGTGCATGCGGCCCCAGCGCATTCCGAACGGGCTCACGATTGAACCGCGAACGGGCCAGATGAGGCCGTGCGAGGACGGCTGGGACGGCGAGGTCGGGGGCGAGGACGGCGTCGCTGGGGAAGTGGGCGGGGGCGTCCGGCGTGCGGCCGCCGCCTGTGCGGCGCGGATCTGGGCCCCGAGAGAGGCGCTCTCGCGCTCCAGGCCCTCGACCTCGTCGAGGTACGCGCGCTTGTCCTCGTGCACCGACGCGAGCGTGCGGCGCTCGTCCTCGCGCGCGCCCGCGAGATCGCGGCGGGTCGCGAGCAGCCGGTCTCGCTCGGCGCGTTGCGCCGCAACCCGCACGGCGACAGCTCGCGCCGTCCGTGCGACGCCGGCCCGCGTTCGGCGCGTTCGTGCGCGAGACACCTGCACCCGATGCCTGGCGGCCGCGAATTGCTCGGCGACGAGCCGGTCCTGCAGGCCGAGGTCGTTGAGGTAGTCGAGGCGGTCGAGCACGTCGGTGAAGTTCTCCGACGTCAGCACGACCTCGAGCGCGCTCGGGTCGTTCGACTCGTAGATCGCGACGAGCCGCACGTTCAGCCGGCGCTGCGCGATCGCGAGCTGGCGTCGCAGCTGCCGGAGCCTCCGCGTCTGGACGCGGTAGAGCGCGGTCAGCTGCCGCACCCGCGCGCGGTAGCGGCCGAGCTCCCGCTCGAGTCGCGCCAGCCGCGCCTCGGTCCGGGCGACGTCGCCCTCGAGTGCCCGAATGTGCGCGGTCTTGACCGCGATCAGCGAGCTCAGGACCGACTCCCGCTGCCGCGCAGCGGCGATCTTGCTGTGCAGGCCGGAGATTTTCGCGTCCACCGTGCGCTTGCGGTCGTTGACGTCGCCGGCGGATGCAGAGCCGGCGAGTACGAGGATGATGAGGAGGGGGATCCCGAGCCGGCGCGCCACGTCGAGATAGTTTCGGGGGGCGGCCGGTCGTTCCCTTCCGGCCGGAAGCGCCGGATTCTAGCCCGCTCTCAGGAGGAACCGCTTGGGGGGCCTGGCTCGAGGATGCGCGCGGGTTCCGGCGGATCGGCCTCGCCGGGGTCGGGATACGGCTCCGGAACGCGGACCGGCTCGGGCGGATCCGCCTCGCCGGGAGGCGGGTACGGCTCCGGAATCCGAACGGGCTCGGGAGGATCGGCCTCGCCCGGCGGCGGCATCGGTTCCTCCACGGCCACGATTCGCGTCGGCTCGCTGACGAGGCGTGTGCGGGCGACGTGTTCCTGCGTCTGCGCCACGATTCGTTCCATCTCGGCCTCCCGTTCGGCAATCGCCGCGTCGAGCCGCTCGAGCTCGGCGCGTTCGGTCGATGTGGCCGTCTCGTCCCCGCCGTAAACCGCCTCCCCGAGCGCGGCGAGCCGCGATCGCCGCTCGACCAGAAGGCGCTCGCGCTCCGATCGCAATGCGGCGATCTTGCGGCGCGCGCCCGATCCGGCGCGGGCAACGTCGACCAAGCCTCGGATGCGGTCGCTGAACGCGGCAGCCCGAACCTTCGCCCCGCCGCCCGTCGGCGGGATCACGGCAGTCTGCTCGCCCTCGGCGAGCCGTGTCCCGCACTGCGGACAGAATCGGCTCGCGGAGGGGACGGCGGCGCCGCAGGATGGGCAGCTAGCGGACACGGCTCGGAGTGCGCTCGGGGAGACTTGCCGGGGCACGGTCGAGGGCGCGGAGCGTCGCAGCGGCCTTGCGTCGGAGCGGCCCGACCAGGGCGCGGTAGTCGTCATCGGAGGTCGCCCCCGTGCGGTGGTCGAACTCGAGCTCCTTCAGCGCGGCGAGCGCGCGGTCGCGCTCCTCGAGCAGCTCGAGGCGCCGCCGCTCGCGCTCGTCCGGCTCGTCGAGAACGTCACGCTCGGGCTCGGGCTCGTCGAGGAAGGGACGTGCGACGAAGAGCACGCAGGCGACCGCAAGACCCGCGGCGAGCACGAGCGCGACGAGACTCATCGTGCGGCCTGGGCCGCCGCCGCGGCCTCGTAGCGGAGCACGAGCCGCCGCTCCTCACGGGCGTCCGGCCAGAGTGTGATCAGAGCGCCGCCCAGGAACACGAGCCCCGCGAGCCAGATCAGGTTCACCAGCGGCTTCACGAGCACGCGGAAGAACACCGCCCCCGTCCGCACGTCGACCTGGTCGGCGATCACGTCGACGTCCTGGGCGCGCAGCCAGTCGGTGTGGATCGCCATCTCGTTCGAGGTCATCCGCTCGACCGGGTAGCTGTTCTTGCCGGGCTCGATGCGCGACACCACGCGGCCGTCACGAATGAGGTCGACGCGCGCGCGAAGCTCTGTCGCGTTCGCCGCCGGCCGCTGCGAGAGGCCGTGGTAGGCGAGCGTGAGGCCGCCGACCCGCATCGTCTCGCCCGGGCGGAGCTGAGCCTCGCCCACGGTCTGATACGCGCTCGAGCCGACGATCCCGACCGCGAGCAGCACGATCGCCGCGTGCACGACGTAGCCTCCGTAGCGCCTCCGGTTGTGGCTGATCAGCGAGCCGAAGGCCGCCGGCCACGTCGGCGACCCGAGCGCCCGCCGGGCGCGGGTGCCGCGTGCGAACTCGAGGCCAATCGAGGCGAGCACGAACGCCGAGAACGTGTAGGCGATGAGACCGGCGCGCGAGGAACCAGCCCCGGCCACGACCAGCGCGGCTCCCGCCGCCAGCGCGACCCCGAGCGGCCACGCGAAGGTGCGACCCACTGCGCGCAGCGACGCACGTCGCCAGGCGATCAGCGGTCCGATCCCCATCAGCAGCAGCAGAGGCAGGCCGAAGCTGCGCAGGAAGAAGTTGTAGAACGACGGCCCCACCGTCAACGACTCCCCGCGAACGGCTTCTGAGAGCACCGGGTAGATAACGCCCCACAGCACCGTCAGGCAGAGCGCGACGAGCAGCAGGTTGTTGTAGAGGAACGTCGCCTCCCGCGACACGAGCGACTCCAGCCGTGTCTCGGCGCGCAGCAGGGGAAGCCGCCAGAGGATCAGCGCCACCGAGACGGCGACGGCGCCGACGATGAAGCCGAGGAACCACGGCCCGATCGAGCTCTGCGTGAACGAGTGGATCGAGTTGACGATGCCGGAGCGCGTCAGGAACGTGCCGAACAGTGCCAGGCAAAAGGCAAGCGCGACGAGGACCACGTTCCAGACCTTCAGCATCCCGCGCTTCTCCTGGATCATCACCGAGTGCAGGTACGCGGTCGCCGCCAGCCACGGCATCAGGGCCGCGTTCTCGACCGGGTCCCAGGCGTAGAAGCCGCCCCACCCGACCTCCTCGTAGGCCCATTTCGCGCCCAGGAGCTGCCCGATGCCGAGGAACGCCCACGCCGCGAGCGTCCACCGGCGCGTCGCGACGATCCAGCGCTCGTCCGTCCGCCCGGCAAGGAGCGCGCCCATCGCGAACGCCCACGGGACCGTGAGCCCGACGTAGCCTAAGTAGAGCAGCGGCGGGTGCGCGAGCATGTACGGGTTCTGGAGGCTCGGCACCATGCCGGCGCCGTCCGCGGGCGCGGGCTGGGTCGCGAACGGGCTCGCGACGGCGACGAGGAGGAATGCGAAGAACGCGGCGACGCCGCCGAGCACAGGGACGACCCAGGCCACGACGTCCTGCCCCGCGCGCCGGCCGAGCGTGACCGCGGCTGCGGCGAATCCGGTGAGGACGAGCAGCCAGAGGAGCAGCGAGCCCTCCTGTCCGCCCCAGAAGGCCGAGAGCGTGTAGCGGAGCGGCAGATCGCGGCTGATGTGGTCGGCGACGTACACGAACGAGAGGTCGCGGCGGGCGAGCGCGGCCACGAGCACGAGCGACGCGACTGCCGTGGCGGCGAACGCGGCCAGCAGCGCGCTCTGGGCCGAGACGGCGAGTCGGCGCCGGCGTGCGCGCGCCGCGTAGCCGCCCGCGACCAGCGCGTATAGCGCCAGGCCGAGCACGATCACGAGGGCGGCACGGCCGAGCTCGGGCATCAGGTCAGGTCCGCGCGGTGTATTTCGACGGGCACTTCGTCACGAGCGATCCCGGCTTAGCGACGAAGAGCCCGTTCCGAAGCGTCCCCTGCAGGTAGACGAGCCGGCCGACCCTGAACTGGTCGGGGACGCTGCCGCGATAGAGCACGCTCACCGTCGCGGCGCCGTCGGCGTCCCGTAGGCGGAAGCGCTTGCCGCGTGCGCTCCGCTCGTTCCCGGTGACCGGCCCGACGACCTTGCCCGAGAGCTGCACCTCGCCGCGGTGGCCGGCGAGGTCGCCGGGCTTGACCAGCGGCGTGCCGCCCCCGGCGAGCGACGTGTACAGCAGGAACACCGCGAGCAGCGCGGCCACCGAGAGCGCGATCACGAGACGCGCGGGATTGCCCTTTCGGGCCACGCGGTGAGTCTAGCGGCGTCCTTCTCGAATACCGGGCTCGAGCGCGCGGTTACTGCTCGCGCACCGGGGTGCCCTGCCGCCCCGGCACGCGGTAACCGTGCTGCTCGCACAGCGAGCCCGGCGAGTCCTCGGTGAGGGCGTCGCAGTAGCCCTTGCCGTACGCGGCGCGCATGAAGGCCGCGGCGACCTCCAGGCTCCAGTCGCCGATCTCGCAGGCCTCGCGCCAGAGATCGGTGAGGCGCAGGTCGATGTCGAGCTCGAGGAGATCCAGCCGTGTCGGTCGCTTCGCCATGACACGAGCGTAGGGACGCCGTCGGACGGCATACGCGACGGACACGGCCGCGGCTATCGGTCGCTGGAGGGCAGCTCGAAGCATGTCCTGGTGCCAGGCACCAAGACGCGTCCGCTTCAGCCATCGTCGTCCGGGAAGCCGCGGAATTTGGCGGAACGCAGCCGGCCAGGCGCCGTCGAGCAGTCGCCCATCATTGTTCGGTCGGGGCATGTCCCGGTGCCAGGCACCGGGACATGGCCGCTGTGATTCCCGCTCGGCGCGTGGGCGCGGCCACGCGATACGGTCCGCGCCGTGTCCACGATCCGCTTCGGGCCCGCGCGCGTTCCTTCACGCGACACGCCCGAGGCGGCGATCGAGCTGCTCCTGGAGCGCGGCTACAGCGCCTGCGAGATCGACTTCGAGGGGCGGTTCTGGATGGACTACCCGTGGGCCGAGCGCTTCGGCGCGCTCGCGCGCGACGCCGGCATCGCGCTCTCCGTCCACGCCCCGATCGCCGGCTTCATGGGCCACGTCGAGCGAGACAAGAAGCAGCGGATGGCCGTCGGGATGCTCGATCACTCGGCCGGCGTCGCCGTCGCCTGCGGCGCCGAGCTCGTCGTCTTCCACCCCGGCTTCCTGCTCGGGCGGGAACGAGACGCAGCGATCCAGTCCGTCGTAGAGCAGCTCGCCGAGCTGCGCGAGAGGCTCGAGGCCAAGGGCCGCGCCGTTCCCTTCGGTGTCGAGATCATGGGCCGGGTGCGTGAGCTCGGTACGGCCGAGGACGTCTTCGCGATCTCCGCGCGGCTCGACTGGGTGCGTCCCGTGCTGGACTTCGCGCATCTGCACGCGGTCACCGACGGCGGCTTCACGGGCGTCGACGCATTCGCGGACGTCCTCGAGCGCGCGGACGAGCTGCTGGAGCCGGGCGCACCGTTCCACGTCCACTTCTCGGACATCGCCTACGCCAACCGAAACGAGACGAAGCACCTCTCGTACGGCGAAGGCACGCTGCGCGCCGAGCCGCTTCGAGACGCGCTCGCGCGCTTCGAGCGGGCCGCGACCGTGATCAGCGAATCTCCTGACGAGGCCTCGAGCCAGGAGATCAAGGCGATCCTGCTCGCGGCGTCACCCGCGTCCAGATAGAGAGAGAAGGGGCCGCGGGTCGCAAGGTCGCCCCGCTCGGCGGCGGGGCATGAGATCGGATGACCGTCGGCCCCGCTCGAGACGCTACCGCACGGCGTCGATGGGTGGAGCCGACTCCGGCTGGCCCCAGAAGAACCCGCTCCACTCCCCGGCCTCGCGCTCGAGCGGCTCGGCCTCCTGGGGGCGGCCCCGCTCGCGGAGGAAGGCCGCGAGAGCCGTCAGCACCTCGAAGCGCACGAAGTTGAAGTCGGTATCGACGGCGATCGCGAGCGCCTCGCGCAGCAGCTTCTCGGCCTCGTCGTCGCGGCCCTGGGCCGCGCGCACGACCCCCAACGCTATCCGCGTGGTCGCACGCGAGCTCTCGTCCTGCGGCCCGACCGTCTTCCGGGCCTCGAGCGCGACCCGCTCCGCCTCCTCGAGCTTCCCGCGTTGCACGAGCAGCTGCGCGAGCGAGCGTTCGCTCTCGCAGAGCGTGCCGCGGTCCTCGAGCGGCTTCAGGATCCGGATCGACTCACGGAACAGCTTGTCGGCGTGCTCCAGGTCGCCGGCGCGCCACGCGAGCCAACCGAGCGCGTTTAGGCTGCGGGCGAGCGGCTGCGCGACGCCGGCTTCCTCGAACAGCGAGCGAGCGTCCTGCAGTGCCGTTTTCGCCTCGGCGAACTCGCCTTGGATCGAGAGCAGCTTGCCTCTGGAGGCGAGCGCGGCGGCGCGCGCAACGATGTTGCCGCTGGCCTCGGCGAGCTCGAGCGCGCGCTCCACGAGCGGCGCCGCCTGCTCGACCTCGAGGCGGGCGAGGTAGATGTCGGCGAGCTGCTGAGCCGCCTGGCTCTCGTGGTCCTTGCGACCGGCCGAGCGCGCCAGCTCGAGCGCCTCCTTCACGAAGCGCTTGTCGTCGGCGAGGTCACCGCGGATCCACCCGATCCAGCCGCGCATCATCAGCGCGTCGAACCGGCCGCCGGCGTCGTCTTCGGGCAGCACCGCGAGCGCCTCCTCGGAAAGCTCGCGTCCGCGATCCAGGTCGGCGTCGCGGGAGAGGGAGACATCCGCCAGCGCCGTCAGCGCGCGGCCCTCGACGTCGCGCTCGCCCGAAGCTCGCGCCTCCTCGAGGATGGTGTCGAGTTCGGCGGCGAGAGCCGGATAGTCGTTGAGCCGCCAGGCCGCGACGGCCGCCTTGTACCGCCGGTCGAGCGTCGGCTCGAGCTCGACGGATCGCAGCAGGAGCTTGCGCGCGGCCCGGTTCGCCTGGCGCGCGAGCGCGCGCTTGCCGGCGACCTCGAGTGCGGCCGCTGCCTCGGCCGCGAGCTCCTGCGGCGGAGCGCCGTCGAGCTCGCCCAGCAAAGTCGCCGTCTGGTCGAGGTGGTACGCCCGAATCTCCAGCAGCTCGTCGCCGACGCGGTGGTGCAGCCAGTAGGCGAAGCGGCGGTGATGCTCGGCGCGGTCGGACTTGGGCAGGCCTCCGTAGGCGACCTCGCGGATCAGGACGTGCTTGAAGCGGTATGCCTTCTCGCCGCTGATCGTCGAGCGCGGCTCCCGCTGGACGAACTCGCGGCGCAGGAGCTCGTCCAGGAGCTCGTCGACCGATTCGAGCCCCGGCGCGAGCGCGTCGAGCGCGCCGCCCCAGAAGGTCCGTCCCACGACCGAGGCGCGCTGGAGGAGCGTCTTCTGGTCGGGCGGGAGCCGGTCGATGCGGGCGGCGATGATCGCCTGAAGGGTGCCGGGAATGCCGAGTCTGCCGTCTCCGCCCTCGGCGAGCATCCGGACGGTCTCCTCGACGAAGAGCGGGTTGCCCTCGGTCGTGTTGAGGATGTCCGTCCGGCACTCCTCGGGAACCGGCGACAGCGCGAGCAGCGCGTCGACGAGCTCGCTGCTCTCCTCGGGCGGGAGCGGATCGAGCTCGATCGAAGCGCCGCGCAGCCGGCCGCCTCCCCACCCCGGCCGCACGTCGAGCAGCTCCGGACGCGCAAGGCAGAGGATCAGGAGCGGCGCTTCCCGCACCCAGTCGGCGAGGTGCTCGACGAGATCGAGCAGCGGCTCCTCCGCCCAGTGGATGTCCTCGTAGACGAGCACGAGCGGCATCGCGGAAGCCAGCGTCTCCGCCCACTCGCGCGCCGCCCAGGCGATCTCCTGCTGGCTCCGCTCGCCTTCCACGGCCTCGAGCACTCCCGAGGCGAGCCCGATCAGGTCCGCGACCGCCTCGTCCTCGCAGCAGACGAGCAGCTTCTCGTGCGCCTCGTCGACGGGGTCGTCGTCGGAGATGCCCGCTGCCGCCTTGACCATCTCGGCGAGCGGCCAGTACGTGATGCCCTCCCCGTAGGGCAGCGCACGACCCGAGAGGACGACCGCGCCCTCGAGACCGGCGACGAACTCGTGCACGATCCGGCTCTTGCCCACGCCGGGGTCGCCGAAGATCGTCACCAGGTGGGCGCGGTTGTTCCGTACGGCTCGGTCGAACGTGTTCTCGAGCAGGTCGAGCTCGTGCTCCCGGCCGACGAACGGCGCCTCGAGCGCGCCGAACGGCTGCGCGTCCTCGATGACGCCGAGGGCGCGCCAGACGGGGAGACCATCCCCGAAGCCGCGTAGGTCACGCGAGCCGGCGCTGTCGAACTGGATGTGGCGGAAGGCGAGGCGGTAAGCGCCCGGCCCCACCAGGACCTCGTTCGGCGCCGCCGCCTGCTGCAGCCGCGCCGCGAGCGAGACCGCTTCCCCGGTCGCGAAGGTGGAGTCGCCCTCGTCGGCGACGACCTCGCCCGCCTCGATGCCGATCCGCGCCTCGAGACCGACCTCGCGCACTCGCTCGAGCACGGCGAGGGCGGATCGGAGCGCCCGCTCGGCGTCGTCCTCGTGCGCCTGGGGGATCCCGAAGGCGGCCATGACGGCGTCGCCTGCGAACTTCTCCACGGTGCCGCCGTACCGCTCGATGCAATGCGAGACGTCGGTGAAGAAGCTCGTGATCCGGCGGCGGACGACCTCGGGGTCGGTCGCCGCGAGCAACGAGCTCGACTCGACGAGATCGACGAAGAGTACGGTGGCGAGCTTGCGTTCCATGCCCTCTAGTCTAGGAACGTCGGGGGCCCTCTGGTATTCGCGCCGATAGCATCGCCGCGTGCTCGACGCGAAAGTCTTCAAGGCCTACGACGTGCGCGGGGTCTATCCCGAGGAGCTGGACGAGCAGGGTGCCTACGCCGTCGGGCGCGCGTACGTCGAGGAGTTCGAGCCGCGACGGATCACGGTGGGGCGCGACATGCGCGAGTCGGCGCCCGCGATGGCGCGCGCCGTGATCGACGGGGCTGCCGACGGCGGCGCGGACGTGCTCGACATCGGGATGGTCGGTACGGAGATGCTCTACTTCGCGGTCGGGGAGCTCGGGCTCGACGGCGGCATCTGCGTCACGGCCTCGCACAACCCGAAGGAATACACCGGGATGAAGATCGTGCGCCGCGGCGCGCTCCCGGTCGGCGGCGATTCGGGCCTAGCCGAGATCCGCGAGCGAGCGCTACGCGGCTTCGGCGAGCGCGAGCGGCGCGGCGAGGTGCGCGACGAGAACATCTGGCCGGGCTATCGCGAGCGCGTCCTGTCCTTCGTGGACGTCGACGCGACTCGGCCGCTGCGCGTCGTGATCGACGCGGCCAACGGGATGGCGGGCACGATGCTGCCGCCGGTGCTCGAGCGGTTACCGATCGACGCCCGGACGTACTTCTTCGAGCCCGACGGGACGTTCCCGAACCACGAGCCGAACCCGCTGCTGCCCGAGAACCGCGAGTTCATCGTGCGCACCACCCTCGGCGAGGAGGCCGACCTCGGCGTCGCGTTCGACGGCGACGCCGACCGCTGCTTCTTCGTGGACGACGCCGGCGAGTTCGTTCCCGGCGACTTCGTGACCGCGCTGCTCGCCGAGTCGGTGCTCGAGAAGGAGCCCGGCGCGAAGATCATCTACGACGTTCGTGCGAGCTGGGCCGTCCGCGACACGATCGAGCGCGCCGGGGGCGTCCCGCTCGTCAATCGGGTCGGGCATGCGTTCATCAAGCACCGAATGCGCAAGGAGGGCGCCGCCTTCGGCGGGGAGGTGTCCGGCCACTACTACTTCCGCGACTTCTCGCAGGCCGACTCCGGCGTGATTCCCTTCTTGCTGATGGTGGAGCTGATCTCGAAGCGCGAGCAGAAGCTGTCGGAGCTCCTCGCCCCCTACCGCGAGCGGTACTTCCTGACGGGGGAGCTGAACACGCGCGTCGACGACGTCGCGTTGAAGCTGCAGGAGCTGAAGGAGCGGTTCGCGGGTGAGGGCCAGGTCAGCCACCTCGACGGGATCTCCGTGGAGGCCGAAGACTGGCACTTCAACGTGCGCCCGTCCAACACGGAACCGCTGCTCCGGCTGAACCTCGAGGCCTGCTCGCGCGAGCTGATGGAGCGTAAGCGCGACGAGGTGCTTGCGGTGATCGGGGCGTGAAGGTCGGAGAGCTCGAACCGGGCGGCGCTCGCGACTCGATCGCAGACGTTGCCGGCGTCCGCGTCGGGCACACGACCCTGATCGAGGGCGATGACATCCGCACTGGAGTCACGATGGTCGTCCCCCCGGCGGGGCGCCCGCTCTTCGCGGGCTGCCATCGCCTGAACGGAAACGGCGAGGTCACAGGCCTCGAGTGGATCCGCGAGACGGGTCTGCTGATGACCCCGATCGGCCTCACGAATACGCACAGCGTCGGCGTGGTCCGGGACGCGATCGTCGCGTCAGAAGCGGGGCAGGGCTACTGGAGCCTCCCGGTCGTCGGCGAGACGTTCGACGGCCTGCTGAACGACATCAACGGCTTCCATGTGCGCGCCGAGCACGCCCACGCGGCGTTGGCCGCGGCGTCCGAGGAGGTCGCGCAGGGCAACGTCGGCGGCGGGACGGGGATGATTTGCCACGAGTTCAAGGGCGGCATCGGCACCGCCTCGCGCCGTGCGGGAGACTACGTCGTCGGCGTGCTCGTGCAGGCGAATCACGGGCGGCGCGCGCGCCTGCGGATCGATGGCGCACCGATCGGCCGGGAGCTCGGCTTCGACCGCATTCCCGGCCCGCCGCCGCTCCTCGGCGGATCGATCGTCGTGGTCGTCGCGACCGACGCGCCGCTCCTGCCGCACCAGTGCCGGCGGGTCGCACAGCGAGCGTCGCTCGGGGTCGCGCGTACGGGAGGCGCCGGCGAGGCCTCGAGCGGCGACTTCATGCTCTGCTTCTCGACGCAGGAGGTCGGAGACACCGTTGGGATGGTGCGCGAGCGATCGATCGATCCGATCTTCTACGCGGCGATCGAGGCCACCGAGGCCGCGATCGTGAACGCGCTTCTCGCCGCCGAGACGATGACGGCCCGCGGCTCGACCGTCCACGCGATAGACCGCGATGCGCTCGACGAACTCCTCCGCCGGTACGCGTGACCCTCGAGCTCGGACACGAGACGCGGACGAAGCCGCCGTTCAAGTATGCGGCCTACACGCGCGTGGGCTTCTCCGACACGGATGCCCAGGGAATCGTCTACTACGGCCGCTACTTGCCGTACTTCGACCTCGCGCGCGTCGAGTACCACCGCCACCTTGGGTTGTTCCGGATCGACGCCGAGCACGAGTTCGTGATGCGCGCCTCGACCGTCGAGTACTTCGCGCCGGCCGGCTTCGACGACCTGCTCGAGGTGTTCGTTCGTCTGGCGCGGATCGGACGCACGAGCGTCACGTACGAGTGCGCCGCCTACGGCGTCGAGGACGACCTGCTGATGGTGACGGCGCGCCAGACGCTCGTCTTCGTCGACCTCGAGGAACGCCGCGCCCGCCCGATCCCCGACTCGTTCAAGGAGCGGATGCGCGCGTTCGAGGGCGACGATCTCGACGTCGCGGTTCCGGCGTGAGACGCCGATTGCGGCGTCGACCTCAGGCGGTGCGGGCTTTGCCCGTGCCGCCGTCTGAAATGACCAGTCGACACGCCCGAAGTTGGAAGATGCGGCCATGAGCCTAACCGCCGACACCTATCGCGGCGTCCTCGACGCCGTCGACCGCCTCATCAACCGCGGCGACGAGGCGGACGACCTCCTGCGGGCGGTCGTCGAGCTGCTGCACGACCGCTTCGACCACTACTCGTGGGTCGGGGTCTACTTCGTCGAGGACGGCGAGCTCGTGCTCGGCCCGTGGAAGGGACCCCAAGAGACCGAGCACGTGCGGATCCCGGTCGGGGAGGGGATCTGCGGCGCGGCGGCCGCGAGCGGCCGGACGGAGGTCGTGGACGACGTGGACGCCGACCCGCGCTATCTCGCGTGCTTCGTCTCCACTCGCTCGGAGATCGTCGTCCCGGTCTCCTACGAGGGACGCGTCGTGGCCGAGATCGATATCGACTCCGACGAGCGCGCCGCGTTCGGCGGCGACGACCGCCGCTTCCTCGAGCGGGTCGCGACGCTGATCTCGCCCTACTGCCTCGTCGGCTGGGATACCCGCGGCGAGCGCTGGACGCCCTAGCGGCACAGGCGCCAAAGCGGCACATTTTCGTGACGGTCCCGGAGCGCTGGCGCCGGCACGATTGCCGCGTGCCGACGAGTGTCGTAGGTGTACGCGTTCCCCTCGTGGCGGCGGTGCTCGCGCTCTCGATCCTGGCAGGCAGCGCCTCGGCCCACTTCCAGATCTACCTGTACACGCAGTCGAGCTGCTTCGGCGATGACGTCGACCCGGTGACGAACGTGTACTGGGACGCAGGGTCGGGCGAGCGTGCGACGAACCACGTCGAGTACCACACCGGGTGGCGCAACGAGCAGGGAAGCCCCCAGTGGTTCACGAGCCACGACCGCTGCTTCGAGGCGTACGCGCAACGGGCCAGTGGGGGCGTGACGTCGAGGCGCTTCCACACCCGCCTGAGCCCGCTCCTCGACACGACGCCGTGGTGGTACTCGGTCGGCGCCGCACATCACGAGGACTTCACGTATTGCGGTCATGCGGTCGACAAGACCGTGAACGGCTGGAGCGGGTTCGACGCCGGCCGGCGGGCGATCTACGAGGCGATGCTCGGAAAGCACGAGTACGACTACGTGATCTACGGCAACTCGCGCCAGTTCAGGCAGTGCGACGGCGACTACGCGGGGAGCGACGGCCTCGTCGGCTGGTGGCGCATCCCGCCCGCGGAGCACTGAGTGCGGCGCCTCGCGACGTCGCTGACCGTGCTCCCGATCGCGACCGCTGTCGTCGTCCTCGGCGTCGCCTCGCATCGAGCCGCATCGGCGCGCGTGGACTACGCCGCGGTGCCGTTCGACCTCGCTCACAGCGACCTCGACCTCGCCGGCGCCCGCGCGTTCAGATCGTTTCCGCTCTACTGGGCAGGCGAATCGCACGCCGGCCTCCGGCTCGCCGCGATCACCCGCCGAACCCCCGAGCCCGGCAGCGACCGCGCCGAGTACTTCTCCTTCCTGTACGGAAGCTGCCGGCCGCCGCCGGGGAGCGGATGCGCTCCTCCGCTCGAGATCCAGATCTGGCCCGCGTGCGTGCGCACGCTCGCCGACTACCGCCTGACGCCGTTCTCGGCCGAGCCGTTGCCGCACGAGACACTCCTCGTCCGAGGCGTGCCTGCCGCGTACTTCCAGGAGAGCGCGCGCCTCGCTCGTCTCGAGCTCTACACGGGACGAGTCACGGTCGTGCTGTTCGGGACGAGTCGCGAGGGCCTGGTCGCGACGGCGGCCGACATCCGAGGCCTCAACGTCGAGACTGAGCCACGAGCGTCACTGCCGCGTCCCGATCCGCGCGCCCTTGTAGGCGACCTCGAGTGCCCGTCGGCCGGCGCTACGACGGGGTGACGCGGTAGGCGTCGAAGACCGACTCGATGTTGCGGAGCGCGGAGAGCAGGCTGCGGAGCGCCTTCGTGTCGCCGATCTCGGCCGTGTACCAGTTCTTCGCGAGCTGGTCCTCGACCACGCCCCCGTAGGAGACGATGTTGGCTCCGTGCTCGGCGAACGTGCGCGCGACGTCCTCGAGCAGGCGCGGGCGGTCCCAGGAGTCGACGCGGATCTGGACGCGGAAGCTCTGCGCCGCGTCGCCGTCCCAGGAGACGGGCGTGAAGCGCTCGGGGTTGCGCTGGAGCGCCTTCACGTTCGGGCAGTCCTCGCGGTGGATGGTGATTCCCTTGCCGAGCGAGATGTAGCCGACCACCGGGTCGCCGGGAACGGGGGTGCAGCATTTGGCGAGCCGCACGAGCACGCCCTCTGCTCCCTCGACGTGGATGCCGTAGCTCTCGCTGTCGGTCGCGGTCGCCGCCTTCGGCTTCTTGAGCTGGACGGGGTCCTCCTCGGCGACCTCGTCGGTCTTGAGCCGCTGCAGCACCTTGCGGACGATCTGGCTCGGCGGCAGCTTCCCGGAGCCGAGCGCGAAGTAGAAGTCGTCCGCCTTCTTGAAGCCGGTCTCGCGGATCACCTGCGCGAGCAGCGCGGAGCCGGCCAGCTTTCGGTAGGGCAGGTTCTGCGCCTTCAGCGCCTGCTCGAGCGACTCGCGGCCCTTCTGCTCGCTGTCCTCACGCGTCTCGCGCGAGAACCACTGGCGAATCTTGTTGCGGGCGCGCGAGGACACCGCGAGCGTCAGCCAGTCGCGCGAGGGCCCCCGGTCGCCCTGCTTGGACGCGAGGATCTCGACGATGTCGCCGCTTCGCAGCTGGTAATGCAGCGGCACGATGCGGCCGTTCACCTTCGCGCCCACCGTGCGGTGGCCGACGTCGGTGTGGATCGCGTAGGCGAAGTCGACCGGCGTCGCCCCGGCGGGCAGGCTCTTGACGTCGCCCTTCGGCGTGAAGACATAGACCTCGTCGGCGAGGAAGTCGCTGCGGAAGGAGCGCATGAACTCGCCGAGATCCGCCTCGTCCTGGCCGGCGTCCATCAGCTGCTGCACCCAGGCGAGCCACTCCTCGTCTCCGTGCTTGCCGCCCCGCTTGTACGCCCAGTGCGCGGCGACACCGAGCTCGGCCTCGCGGTGCATCTCGCGGGTGCGGATCTGGATCTCGAGCGGGCGCCCCTCGGGCCCGATCACCGTCGTGTGCAGCGCCCGGTAGCGGTTGAACTTCGGCATCGCCACGTAGTCCTTGAATCGCCCAGGCATCGGCTTCCAGAGCGAGTGGATGAGGCCGAGCGCCGCGTAGCAGTCGCGCGTCCCGTCCTCGCCCGAGCGCTCGACGATCACGCGCATCGCCGTAAGGTCGAAGATCTCGTTGAACTCGCGGCCCTTCTTGGTCATCTTCTCGTAGATCGAGTAGAAGTGCTTTGCGCGGCCCGAGATCTCGGCCGGGATATCCGCGCGGTCTAGCTCGCCGGTGAGCACGAGTCCCGCCTCGCGCACGTGCTCCTCGCGGTCGGCGCGCCGCTCGGCGACCATCTGCTTGATCTCCTCGTACTTCCGCGGATGGAGCGTCGCGAACGCGAGGTCCTCGAGCTCCCACTTCAGCTTGTGGATGCCGAGGCGGTGCGCGAGCGGGGCGTACACCTCGAGCGTCTCCTTCGAGGTCTGGATCTGCTTCTGGCGGCCGAGGTACTCGATCGTGCGCATGTTGTGCAGGCGGTCGGCGAGCTTGATCGGGATCACGCGCGGGTCGTCCGCCATCGCGAGGATCATCTTCCGGTAGTTCTCCGCCTCGGCCTGCTCGCGGCTTTGGAAGTTGATCCGTGTCAGCTTCGTGACGCCTTCCACGAGATGTGCGATCTCGTCCCCGAACTCGGCGCCCACGTCGGCGATCGCGGTCTCGGTGTCCTCGACCACGTCGTGCAGGAGCGCCGCGGCGATCGTCTCGTCGTCGAGCTCGAGCTCTGCGCAGACGCGCGCGACGGCGACGGGATGGTGGATGAAGTCCTCGCCGGAACGCCGCTGCTGGTCGGCGTGCGCCTCCGCGGCGTAGCGGAACGCGCGCAGGATCAGCTCGCGGTCGACCCCCGGGTTGTACGTGGAAATGTCCTCGAGCAGGGCATCGACGAGATCCTGGTGCTTCTCGAAAGCCTCGACGACAGCCATACGTCAAGTGTACTCAGGCATTTCGCGGTTCCCTTCCCGTCTGAGCTTCGCCGATCGGGAGAGGAGGACGAGACCCGACGCGGAATCGAGGGGCTCCATGCGATGGTGGCAGCGAAAGCGAGAGAAGGACCTGGAGCGTTTGCTCGCGGCGCTCGACCGCGCCGCGGCCCGCTAGAGCACGGGGGAAACAGCCGGTCTCCCCCGTGAGCCCCCTTCCCGGGTGATCGCGCGCGC
>JBKOYJ010000094.1:0-8301 GCA_046725345.1 Actinomycetota bacterium
GCGTGCATGATTGCGATCCGTCCGTCGGGACCCTCCTCCGGCGAGGCGCCGACCCACGTACAGCGGTCCTCGTGCCAGATCGCCGAGGCGACGATCTCGTCGCCGATCGCTGCGGCGGCGTCGCGGAAGTCGTCGCTCATGGCGCGGCGAACACGTAGTCGTCGGCGGAGCCCGGGTTGAGGTACGGGGTGTCGAGCGACAGCCCAGCCTGCGCGAACGTCGCGGCGATCACCGAGACCCTGTCCGGGCCGTTCTCGAGCCCACGCCCGTGGGCTTGCACTATCGCGTCGGCGAGCAGCATGCAGCGGCTCGTGCCAAAGCTCTCGATTCCGTCGGCGGGCTCCTCGGCGAGGGCGAGCCCGGGCGCGAGTTGCTTCGTCAGCGCCGGCGTCGCCGGCTTCAGCAAGGGCGCGACGTCCGGGTAGACGCCCGCGACCACCTCGCGCGAGGCTGCGTAATCGCGCCTTCGGACGTACAGCACGCCTGCGTCGCAGCGCGTGTAGCGCTCAGGCTCGCTGACGACCTTGAGCCGGAAGGCGACCCGCGCGTCCGCGAGCCTATGCGTCAGAAGCGAGACGAGCGGCGCCGCTCCCTCGCTGCGCAGGTTGAAGTAGAAGCGCACGATCGGCTCATGGCCGTGGACCGGCAGCTCGCCCTCGCCGAGCGCCATGTAGAAGCCCGGTGACAGCTTCAGCAGCTCCTTCGGCAGCCGCACGCTCACGGCGCTTCCCGGCTCGAGCGCGCCGCCGGCGGCACGCACGTCCTGACGATGCGCCCAGAAGGCGAGACCGTCACGGGAGACGACGAGCCGGTCATCGTCCTCGCGCTCGAAGCGCCAGCCCGGCTCGAGGGCGCCCGTGCCCGCGTTGGCCCGAGACAGGCCCTGCACGAACGGCGAGAAGCCGAGCGCAGCTCCGGGCTGAGGCTCCTCCGCGTGCGGGAGGGCGCGGCCGGAGCAGTAGAAGCGCGCGTAGAGCTGCCCCTGGAGGCTGTGCAGCAGGTACGCGCGGGCCTCGTCGGGCGCCAACGACGTCTCGGCCTCCGGCGGAAGCCCCGCAGCGGGGGTGCCGAACCATGTGAACGCTGTCGGCGAGCGGATCTCGATCGCCTCGAGGGCCTCCGCGACGAGCTCGCGATAACGGGAGGTTGCGCCGTTCACGCCGCCTCCCGCAGCGGGCGCGGCAACCCGAGTAGGCGCACCGCCGCCTCGACCGGGCGTTCGAGGATGTTGAACGCGAGCTGCAGGTGCAAGACCACGCCGCTCGTGACCTGCGGCAGCAGCTGCGTCGCCTCGAACGCTGTCTGCACGAGCCGCACGGCGGCGAACCCCGCGCTCCGCCGGAGCCGCTCGCCCGCCTCCACAGGGCCGAGGCGCAGGCTCCGCACGTACGCGTCCCAGCAGGCGCCGAGCGCCCGTTGCATCGAGTCGAGCGGGAACGCGGCCAGCTCCGGAAAGCGTTGCGGGGGAACAGGCCCGGTGATCGGGATCGAGAAGAGCCAGAAGCTGAGGTAGTGGCCGAGCGCAGAGCCGATGTCCCAGCACGGGTCGCCATAGGCCGCGGCCTCCCAGTCGATCAGCTTGACGCCCTTCCGCCCGCGCTCGCCGGCGACGACCAGGCAGTTGTCCCACTTCACGTCCTGATGGATGAGCGCTTCCTTCCGCCAGCCGGCCCGGAGCTCGTCGAGGCGGTCACCGAACCGGGGCGTTCGCTGGACGATCTTGATCACCTCGAGGTTGGCGGCGCTGACGTCGCGGAAGATGCCGAGCTCGGGGCGATGCAGCGTCAGGATCCACGGCGCCGCCTCGGGCGCGGCTCGCGGCGCCGCGATCCAGGTCTCCCGGTGAAGCGTTCCGAGCGCCGCTCCCACGGCCGTCCCGAGCGACGCGGGGAACCTGCCCTTCAGGTGGTACTCGCGCAGGTCCTCGGCGTCGGGGACGAGCTCGAGGACGAGCACGCGCTCGTCCTGGTCGTAGCCGTAGAAGCGCGGCAGGTAGCGGCCGACGGCCCCACCGTCCGCGAGCGCCGCGTACACGCCCGCCTCCTGCCCGACGGTTTCACCTGCCGCGCCCACGCCCTGCTTCAGCAGGTATGAGGGCCCCGGACTCGCCTCGACGCGGTAGTTGCGGTTCCGGCTCGACGCGTCGCGGACCGTGAACCGCCCGTCCACGACCGTCGCGGGCTCCACGAGCCGGCGCTCGAGTAGGAAGGAGGCGATGTCGGCCTGTGTCAGCATCGGGGCGAGCATGCCGGGCGCCGGCCCCCGCCCCTCGCGGGGGCCGGCTCGGCTCGGGGAACTGCGTCCTTAACCGAAGAACCCCTCCTCCGTGATCGGACCGCCGCATGCGAGCGACTCCGGGCAGATCGCCGACGGACAGGCCGGGATCGACTCGCACGGGATCGTCACCGACGGGCACAGCTTCGTCGGGCACTGGGAGAGCGTCAGCGAGGGCTGGCACCTCAGCGTCCACGAGGCGCACGTCAACTGGAGGATCGACGGCCGGCAGAGGATCTTCGTCGAGGGACAGATGTACCGGTACGAGGGGCAGGTGAATCGGGACGGGCAGCTGTACCGATACGACGGACAGATGTAGTGGTACGAGGGCGGGCAGTCCAGCGTCGGGCACCGGAAGAACGTCGGCGGCGGCGGACACCCCGGGTAGGTCGTCGGCCACCCGTACGCCTGCGGGCCGCCGAAGCCGCCGGCCGCACCGGCCGCCCCACCCAGATGCTCCCCGGTGATCTCGCCGCCCAGGAACTCGGCTTGGACGTCCCGCGACTGCGCCGCGCCGTGACGAAGGCTCGCGCCCGCGTCGACCCACAGCATCGTCCCCTCGTCGTCGGGAAGCGTCTTCGAGTAGCGGATCGCGTCGTTCGGCACGTCCACGAACTCGTTGAGATCCAGGTCGAGCCAGAGTCGCGTCGTATCGGCTTCCGCGCTCCGTCCCGGAAAGCCGAACAGCTTGACGGTCTTCTGCGGCGGCGCCGACGGGTCGCCCGCGAGAGCGTCGACGAGCGGGTGCGGCTCGACGCCTTCGCTGCCCTTACGTCGGGCCGATCCACGATCGGGCATGCAACCATCTCCCTTCTACCGCAGCGTCGAGGGCTCGGGGGTCACGGGCGGAGCTGCGGGGGCGCACGCGCGATCGGGGAGCACAGCCACACGGATCGACGACGAACGTCCGCCAGATCTCTCCCCCTTCGCTTGTGACGGACGCGACGCTACGGCCGCGCCGTCACCGGACCGTCACCGCGGCGTCAACGGCGTGCGCGGCACGGGCGGCGTTTTAGCGCCCGGGACGAGCTAGCCCTCCCGTCCTCGAGCGTCACGCCACCGGGGCGTCGACCTGGTCGAGGACGGCGCGGGCCTCGACGAGGTCTCGGGTGTCGAAGCCTTCCGTGAACGTCGCGTAGACGTCGCGCAACATGTCGACCCCGTCTGGCCGTTTTCCAGCTCCTCGCCACAGACGAGTCAGCCTGGTAGCGGCTCGAAGCTGTGCAGTGCGGGCTCCCAGCTCTGCGGCGAGATCGAACGCGTCCTGGAACCAACGCTCCGCGCCACTCGCGTTGGGCAGAGCAAGCAGGAGATCGCCCTTGGTCAACGCGAACTCGGGGTAGAGGATCTCTTGCTGGCCGGTCATTTCCATGGCCTCGTCCATCAGGGGAAGCCCGTCGGCCGGGCGTCCGCCGAAGACGAACGCCCTTGCCCTCACGGAGAGGAGAAGCGGCCAGAAGACCGGCGGCGTCGTGAGTCCCTGATAGAGGCCGATGCCCTGGTCGATCCGGGCGAAGCCTTCGCTCGGGCGGCCGAGTCCTGTCATCGCGGCGCCCTGCAGCGCGAAGGCGAGGGCTCTCCAGATCTGGTAGTCGTGCTCCTCGGCCACCTCCAACACGCCGCTCGCGCGTTCGTGAGCGAGCTCCAGCTCGCGCCGCGAGAAGTCGAAGAAGCCGACGTGAAAGAGCGCGTAGGCGAGGGTGTACGGGTGATTCAGCCGCTCGGCGAGCTCGACGCCCGCCGCGGCTCGTTCGGCCGCGCGCTGCGGATAGCCGAGAAACCAGAGCAGGAGCGCCGACGCCGTATGCGAGACGACCCCCGCGCTGGGACCCAGCCGGAACGGGCCCGGCTGGTGCCGGTCGGGGTCGAAGAGCGCGATCGCCCGATCCAGGTGATCGAGGCCCGTCGCGAGGTCGCCCTGGAAGGCGAGACTCGATCCCACCACGAGATGCCCCTCCACGCGTTGCGCAGCGTCGTCCTGACGGTCGGCGAGATCGAGGAGCTCGCGCCCGGCCGCGGCTGCCTTGTCGAACTCTCCACGGTAGATGTAGAAGCTGGCGAGGCTGCGCAGCACGGGAAAGCGTCGCGGCAGCTCGCCCGCTTCCTCGGAGATCTCGAGCGTCCGGCGATAGGCCTCCTCCACCTCCTCGGTGTAGCCGCGGATTGCCATCAGTCCTCGAGCGAGGGTGGCACGCACGGTGATCTCTTTCCGCGCGCGAGCCGGGGTCGAGGGAGCGACCGACAGACACTCGAGCAGGTCGTTCGAGAGGCCGAGGGTCCCGTGATACCAGCCGCGCGCCTCGTGGAGCACCCACAGGGCGTCGAACAGCTTCTCGAGCTGCTCGAGGTCACGGGCGTCGACCCGGTACCTCCACGCCGTCATCAGGTTTCCAAGCTCCGCAGCGAGCTCGTCGAGCGTGGCCTGCCGTTCCGGGCCGTACAGGCGGTCACGCCTGCTCTGCGCGAAGTCCGCGAAGTACTCGGCATGCGCCCGCCGGGCGGCGCGGCCCACCTCGGGCTCCTCGTCGAGCCGCTCCAGCGCGTACTCGCGGATCGTCTCGAGCATGGACAGCCGCTGCGGACTCGGATCGCCGACGCTGCGAACGAGGCTCTTGTCCACGAGGGACGCCAGCCGATCCACGACGTCGACCGGCCCGAGCGATTCGAGGCGAGCGACGACTTCCTCGACCGCTTCGACCCGCGTCGGCGAGAACACGGAAAGCAGTCGGAAGATCGCTCGCTCGTCGTCGTCGAGGAGCTCGTAGCTCCATTCGATCGTGCTGCGGAGCGTACGCTGGCGCGCGGGCAAGTCACGCGGTCCGCGGCCGAGCACGTCGAGGCGACCGCGAAGCCGATCCGACAGCTCGTGAGGCGAGAACAGCCTTAGCCTCGCAGCCGCGAGCTCGATCGCAAGGGGCAAGCCGTCGAGTCGCGCGCAGATCTCTGCTACTGCGGCGGCGTTGTCGTCCGTCAGCGCAAAGGTCGGCTGAGCTTCCCTGGCGCGCTCGACGAAGAGGCGCACGGCCTCGTACTCAGCGACGGCCGTTGCCGAGGTCTCCGCCGCGTCGCCGCTCGGAAGCGAGAGCGGAGGAACCACCAGGAGGTGCTCGCCACGTACCCGCAGGGCTTCGCGGCTGGTCACGAGGACCTTGAGGTCCCGGCAGTGCTGGAGCAGATCCGCGATGCCGTCGGCTGCCTCCATGACCTGCTCGAGGTTGTCGAGGACCAACAGCATGTGCCTCGTCGCCAACTGCTGTTTCAACAACTCGAGAGGTCGCCCATCGGCGGTTCGGGTCACATCGGCGGCTCGAATCACGGCATCGAACGCCGCATCGGGTTCCCGCACGAGTGAGAGGTCGACGAAGTAGACGCCGTCCTCGAAGCGGTCGATCTGGTCGGCCGCGCCCTGGACGGCCAGGCGCGTCTTCCCGATTCCACCCGGACCGGTGAGCGTCAGCAGCCGTACTCCGGTGGCGTCCAGGAGATCGCGGATCGCCGCGAGCTGCGCCTCGCGGCCGAGGAACTCCGATGTCTGGGTCGGCAGGTTGTTCGGCCGGTGACTGAGCGTCGCCAGCGGCGGAAAGTCGCTCGCGATGGCAGGATGGACGAGCTGAAAGATGTGCTCGGGCTGGAACAGGTCCTTCAGGCGATGCTCACCGAGGTCGCGCAGCCCAGCCTCGGCAGGCAGTTGCGCTTCGGCCAGCTCGGCCGCGAGCGCAGAGAGCAACACCTGGCCTCCGTGGGCGGCACCCATGATCCGAGCGGCGCGGTTCACGGGGAGGCCGTAGAAGTCGCCGTCGCGCGGTTGGGCTTCCCCGACGTGTAGCCCCATGCGCACGCGCAAGGGTCCGGTCTCGCCCCACGGCTCGTCCTGAAGCGCCCGCTGCGCCTGGAGGCCCGCCGAGGCGCCGTCGGAGGCGGACGAAAAGACGGCCATCACGCCGTCACCCATGACCTTGACCACGCGGCCGCCGACCCGCTCGACGGCATCCCGGAGGATCGCGTCGTGACGCTCCGCGGCGGTTCTCATCGCGTCGGGAAACCGCTCCCAGAGCCGCGTGCTCGACTCGAGATCGGTGAACAGGAACGTCAGCGTCTCGGGCGGCCGGTCACTCATCGTGGGAGGGGCGTCGCGGGCGGCGTGTCCGGGCCGCCCTGCCGAGCAAACTACCAGCACGATCGAGGGAAGCCGAGGCGCGGAATCGAACCCGCGTCTCAGCCGGGTAAGTACCGATCGCGTACTGCGGTGGCCGTTTGTGCCGGGAGGACGTTGGCGTCAAGGAGCTCCTCGAGGGTCGCGGAAGCGAACGTCGACTGGTCTACGAGCAGCGCCCCATAGCGGCGGCACGCGTCGGCGAAGTCCGCGTTGCCGGCGGGGTGAACGACGACGAGCCGGCCCCAGCCGCACGCACTGCTGGGGTGCTGGAGCATCGAGAGGACCAGCAGGTGGCGGAGCCAGATGTGGATGAGCTCCGTCCCGTTGACTGCGTCGATCGCTCCCGGCCCGAAGATCCCCGACATGTCGGTGATCTCGCGGTAACGCGGCAGCCGGGTCGGCTTCGGCGGCTGGCGCTTGTTCACCTCGTGGTACGCCGTCACGACGCCGACGATTCCCTGCGCGCCGTCGCCGAGGTCGAGCGCGAACGCTGCGTCGAACGCGACGAGGTTGCCGAGCCAGGCCGGATCGAGGCGCCCCGGCGAGTGCGCGAATCGGACGTCGCTGACTGTTCCAGGCACGTCCGGCCACCACGTGTGAACGGCCCGGTCAGCGAGGCGGGGGTCGGCGGCCAGATCGCCGAAGAGGTTGAAGGCCATTGTGGGCGACCACAGGAGGTCGGCCCACAGCCGCCGGTGGTCGAAGCTTTGATGAGGCTCGACGAAGGACGTTCGGGCCCGCGCCGTGTCGAGGGCGCCCGCAGTGAGGAAGGTCGCGCCGGTCTCTCGGGCGTAGGCGAGGGGGAGGCGGCTCCCGACGGGGCGAAATGGCTTCCCTTCGCGCGGGACGATCGGCTCCGAGCCGATCGGGTGCCCGTTCGCCTCCCGCCACTGCCCGTGGTGGTAGCGCAGCCGCCGACGGAAGTCGGTCATCGCGGGCCTCCCCGGCACGCGGTCGACCTGCTCCCAGCAGTGCGCGGCCTCGAGCTCCTGCCTGGACGGTGCGTCAGCCACGTTCTTGGAGGAACGCGAGAACGCGCTGGGTGAGCAGCTTGGCGGCGCTCTCGTCGTAGCTCGGCAGGCTGCTGTCGGCGAAATAGTGTTGGTCGCCGGGGTAGAGGAACAACTCCGCGTTCTCGGTCGACTCGACGATCGCGCGCGCGGCGTCGAGGTCGCCTTCGTCGACGAAGATCGGGTCGGCGTCCATCCCATGGATCTGGACGGGCACGTCCGCCGGCCACGCCGTTCCGAACTCGGAGGTGGGCACGCAGGAGTAGAACAGCAGCGCCCCACGCGCGCCCGAGCGCGTCTGCGCCAGCTTCTGTGCCGGCACCACCCCGAGCGAGAAGCCCGCGTACACGAGCTCGCGGGGCAGCGCGTCCGCCGCACGCTCGCCGCGCTCGATGATCTCGCCGAAGCCGACTTCCTGGGCGTACGCGAGGCCCTCGTCGATCGAGCCGAACGTGCGGCCGTCGAAGAGGTCGGGTGTGTGCACGGCGTGCCCCGCGCGCCGCAGCTCGTCCGCGAAGGCGTGGAACCCCGCGGTCTGCCCCTGTGCGTGGTGGAAGAGCAACACCTCCGCCATCTCGCCTCCTTCGTGTTGGGTTGCTGCCGTGACGTCCGACGAACGATCTACACTCTTCGATTGATCGAAAAGTCTAGATCGATCCAGGGATGTCGATCAACCCCTCTTCGATACCGGACTACGAGCTCGCCAATCGAATCGTGGTCACGACGCCGGCGCAGCTCCGGGCTATGGCGGACCCGCTCCGCGCCACGATCCTCGATCTGCTGCTCGAGCGGGCGGCGACCGTGGCCGAGCTCGCAGCCGCGGTCGAGCGGCCGAAGAGCACCGTCGCCCACCACGTCAAC
>JBKOYJ010000063.1:0-22607 GCA_046725345.1 Actinomycetota bacterium
GGCGACGCTCGTGGGGTTGATCCGAGCGCCACTCTCAGCAGCAGCAGCGCCGCTCGCGCTGCCTCGATGCACACGAACACGGCCGAACTGACCAGCGCAACGGAGGTCCGAGACCTCACCGACTCGGCTGCCCAGGCCGAGCGCTGGGCCGGCGAGCCCTTCCTCCACCCCGACGAGGACGTCGCCGCGGTGCTCGCGCCGCTCACCGCCCGCCGCCTCGCGCTCGACGAGGCGCTCGCCGAAATCGGCGCCGGGCTGCCCGAGCCCTCCTCGCGCTGGAAGGTGCGCTTCGCCCTCATGCTCGGCCTCGAACGCGTCCTCAGCGAGGTCCCCGCGCGACTCGCGTCGGGCACGGAGCTTCGCCGCCATCAGGTGGACGCCCTCGCAGGGATGCTGACCGAGCTCATTGCAACGCACCAGGTGCAGGCCGAGCCCAACGGCAACGGGGTCGTGTCCGAGGACGCGCTCGTCGCCGCCGAGGAAGAGGAGGACGAACGGGGGGCAGCGCTCGACGACCAAGCCGGCGACGAGGAGCCCGACGAGGAGGGCTACGCGGGCGAGGACCCCGGAGCGGTGCGGCGCTTCCGCTTCCGCCATCCGACGGCGTCGGGAAAGACGATCGCCGCGGCGGGTTTCGTGGAGGCCGCACGGACGCTCGGCGTGCTCATCCTCACGCACCGGCGCCTGCTCGTCTCACAGTTCACGCGCGACCTCACCGCCGAGGGCTACGGCAAGCGGCTCGTGCCGGCGGTCGAGCGCGGCTCTCGGCCGCCCCGGCCCAACCCGCTCACGATTCAGACCTACGCGTGGTTCGCGCGTCACGTCGGCGACATCGAGCCGAATGCGTACCACCTCGTGATCTGCGACGAGGCGCACACAGCTCTCGGTGAAAAGACCTCCGCGGCGATCCGCAGCTTCCCGGAGCCCATCTACATCGGGATGACGGCGACCGAGCAGCTGATCGCGAAGCGGGTCGCGGACGTGTTCCCGGCGTCGGTGGACGACCTGCCGCTTCCGGAGGCCGCACGGCGCGGGCTGATCGCCCCGATTCGCTGTCTCCGCGTCCCGCCCGCCGCGGCGATCCACTCCGTCCCGATCGTCGGCGGCGACTTCGACGAGGCGGCCCTGGCCGCAGCCCTCGACCACCAGGCGCTGAACCAGGCGGCCGCGAGCCTCTACCGCGACCGCTTCGACTCGACGCCGGGCATCGTCTACGCCGCCGGGGTCGAGCACGCCTACCACCTCGCGCAGGAGTTTCGGGCGGCCGGGCTGAAGGCGGAAGCCGTCAGCGGCCGGACGCCCCCCGTTCGCCTAGCGGAGATCCTCGCCGCCTACGAGCGCGGCGAGATCGACATCCTCATCAACGCGCAGCTCCTCGCCGAAGGCTGGAACTCCCCGCGCGCGACCGTCTGCATGCACCTCGCCCCGACAGCGAGCCGGCGCGTCTACCAGCAGCGGATCGGGCGCATCATGCGCATGCACCCGCGCAAGGAGGCCGGCGTCGTCGTCGACTTCGTGCCGAAGGCGGCGACGCACAACGAGCGAGTGGTGACGCTGCACTCCCTGCTCGACGCCGACTTCTACCGGGAGGGCGCGCGCGTGACCCCAGCCCCACGGCGACGCCAGCAGCGCCGGGCGCGGCGGAAGCTGTCGCCGGCCCCGTGGCTCGTGCCGGTCACACCTGACGTGAAGCGGCGGCTCCGCGTGATCACCCGCGAGTGGCAGCGGATCGATCCGCGCTTCCTCGACGAGGACGAGCAGCGCTACTGGGCGGCGATTGCCGGTCGCCAGATCCGGTTCGAGGACCGGACCGAGTTCGTCCGCAAGCTGACGGACGGCCGCGCGAGCAAGGCGGCGCTCGAGCAGTTCCTCTTTACCTGCGCCGCCGAGAACCCCAATCGGCGACTGCGCGTGATGGCGCTCGCCGACCGCGTCTCGATGACCGTCGAGCGCGCCGACTTCGACGACCTGGTGACGCTCGTAACGCAGGCGCCAACGTGGGAGAAGGATCGACTACAGGGGATCCGGACGCTGCTGCGCGCGCTCGGTGAGGGGAAGGTGGATGCGCCAGAGCAGATTCGCGCGCGCTGGCTGTGGCGGCTCGCTCGTGCGAGCCGGAAGGCACAGGATCGCCGCGCGAGCGGCGAGTTCCCGGAGGCGAAGCGGCTGCTAGGTGCGCTCGCCAACTCGCGCGGCCACCGCCACGAGGAGAACGCAGCGCGACTCGTGACCGCCGCGCTCGAGCAGCCAATCCAGGTAGGCGCCGCGTTGCTCGCCTCCGCGGAGGGCTACACCCCGCGAGCGACGAACCTGATCGACACGGCGCGCGAGCGGCTCGGCTCTGTCGAGGAGGTCGCGCTGGCGCTGGCGGAGAACCTCCCTGCGCCGAAGCAGCGAACCGGCAAGTCCCGCCGGCGGCGGCGCAGGCGCAAGAAGCCCGAGACGAGCGCGCAGGAGACCTCGGTCGCGCAGACGGACGGCCGCGTCGGCGGCGCAGAGCCCGAGCCGGTGCCGGAGGCGGCCGCCGAGGCCTGAGCTCAAGGGCCCGGCAACGCCCTGAGCACTGCGCGCGCCCGGCGCGCGCTCCCCGGCGGCCGGGCAGCGTGAGGGGCGCGCCCTTACTGGTCGCGTGCGACGTCCGGCCCGTCGCCGCCGTTCGCCTCGCGCTCGCGGAGGAAGCGTGTGAGCTCGGCAGCAAGCGCGTCGCCCGAGGGAAGCTCCGGCCCGAGCTCGTCCGCGCGGCGCTCGAGCTCCTCGACGTACGCCGCGGTGTCGCTGTCGGACGCCACCGCCTCGCTGACCTGCTCGCGGTAACGCTCCGCCGCCTCCTCGAGCTCGGTCACGTCCACCGGCACCTTCAGGAGCTCCCCGATGCGCCGGCAGAGCGCGAGCGCGGCGACTGGGCTCGGAGCGAGCGAGACGTAGTGCGGAACCGCGGCCCACAGACTCACCGAGGGCAGACCGGCGGCGCGGCACGCGTCGTGCAGGACGCCGACGATCCCGGTGGGGCCCTCGTAGCGGGAGGCCTGGAGTCCCAGGCGCTCGATCAGGTCGCGGTCGCTCGCGCTGCCCGTGACGGGGGCGGAGCGGGTGTGCGGGACGTCGGCGAGCAGCGCGCCGAGCGTGATCACGAGCTCGACCCCGAGCTCGCTCGCGAGCCCTGCGATGTGCTCCGTGAACGTCCGCCAGCGCAGGTTCGGCTCGACGCCGAGGAGGAGAACGACGTCGCGGTCGACGTCTGGGAGGCGCGCGTGGAAGAACGCGTTGTCGGGCCAGTCGATCTGGCGCGTGAGCCCGTCGACGAGCGAGACGTGCGGGCGCGTGTCCTGGAAGTCGAAGAACTCCTCGGGATCGATGTCGGCAAACCGTGCCGCCTCCCAGTGGCGCGCGAGGTAGCCGCCCGCGAGCGAGGCCCCCTGACCTCCGTCGTTCCAGCCGCGGAATGCGGCAATCAGGAGCGGCTTGCTGAGCGACGGCCGCTCGGAGATTCGGAGTGCGTCGGCGATGCTCCCAGTCTACGTCCGAGGGCGCGCCAGAGACGCCAGCGGGCGGAAGGCGAGCGTGGCAAGCCCGACGGTTGTCGCCCAGATCGCGCCGGCTAGGGCGACGTGCACGAGCACGAGTCCCCAGGGGAGGCGCGTCCGCCACTGTGTCTCGCCCACGATCGCCTGCGCTCCGAGGAGCAGCGCCAGCAGGAGGCCGACCCGGAGCAGGCCGGGAACACGTCGGCGCTCGAGCACGAGCGCCGTGAGCGTGGCGACGAGCACCGCGGCGAAGACGGCGCTCACCCGCACGTGAACATAGACGGCGTCGTAGAGGACCCCGAGCCGGTCGGCCTTGGCGTCTCCGGAGTGCGGGCCAGCCGCGGTCGCGAGCGTCCCCGAGACGACGAGCGCCGCGGCGGCGGCCGCGAGCGCGAGAGTCGCTGCACGCACCCGCCGCGGGGCGGACGCAGCTGCGAAGCCGCGGTCGTTCCCCCACGCCTCCAGGGCGACGACCACGCCCCCGGCAAGCACGACAAGTGCGAGCAGAAAGTGCGCGAGCACGAGCAGTGGATGGAGGTCGTAGCGGATCGTGATATACCCGAGCGGCGCCTGCGCGACCGTGCCGATGAACGTCGCGAGAGCGATCCGTGCCGTCCACGCGGGCATGCCCGGAGTTCTGCGCGCCCCGAGCGCCGCGAGCAGCGTCAAGCTGAGTGGCAGCAGTGCGACCGCGCGGTTGCCGAATTCGACAAATCCGTGGTAGCTCGACTCGGGGAAGAAGCTGCCGGCCTCGCAGCCCGGCCACGTCTCGCAGCCCAGGCCAGACGCCGTCAGGCGGACGACCGCGCCGGTGACGACGATCGCGTACAGCGACGCGGCGGCCGCGAGCGCGAGGATGCGGAATCGGGCGGGCGACAGCTCGAACGCGCGGACGCGGCCGAGCGGCGACGTCTCGACGTGCATCAGTCGAAAGCCACGCCCGCGCCGTCTTCGACGCGACCAATCCGGCGGCTGAAGAGCCCACGCGCGGTGAGCTCGGCCTCGAGCGTGACGGCCCGCTCGGCCGGCACGGCGACGAGCAGTCCGCCGGCCGTCTGCGGGTCGAAGCCGAGGGTGGCGAGGTCGTCCGGGAGGCCGTCGAGCGTGACGTGGCTGCCGACGTAGTCGCGGTTCCTCCCGTCGCCGCCTGTGCGCTCGCCCGCTCGCGCGACCTCGAGCGCGCCGGGAAGGGCGGGGAGCGAGCCGGCCTCGAGCCGGATCAGCGCGCCGCTCTGGCGCGCCATCTCGTAGGCATGGCCGAGGAGCCCGAAACCCGTGACATCGGTGACCGCGTTCGGCTCGAAGCGCGCGAGCACCTCGGCGGTCTCGCGGTTGAGTCGTCGCATCCAGCGCACCGCTTCCGCGAGCTCGTCCCCGCCGACGATGCCGCGCTTCTCGCCGTGGAGCACGAGCCCTGTGCCGAGCGGCTTCGTGAGGAGGAGCGCGTCACCGGGCCGTGCGCCGCCTTTCGTCCAGACGGCGTCGGGGTGCGCGATTCCGACGACCGCGAGCCCGTACTTCGGCTCGTCGTCTCGGAGGGTATGGCCACCCGCGAGCAGGCCGCCCGCCGCGCGCACCTGCTCCTCGGCCGCGGACAGGATCGCTCCCACGATCTCGAGCGGCAGCTCCTCCGGGAACGCCGCGATCGAGAGCGCGAGGAGCGGGCGCCCGCCCATCGCGAACACGTCGTTGAGGGCGTTGGCGGCCGCGATCGCGCCGAAGTCCGCCGGCTCGTCCACGAGGGGCGGAAAGAAGTCGAGCGTGAACACGAGCGCTCGTCCTCCGTCGAGGCGGTACACGGCGGCATCGTCCGCTCGCGAGAGGCCGACCAGGAGATCTTCGGCCTCCGCCGGCACGAAGCCGGCAAGCAGCCGCTCGAGGTGTGCGGCCCCGTACTTCGCCGCACAGCCGCCGCTCGTGGTGAGATCAGTCAGCCGGACGCTCGCCTCGGCCTCCACGCTCCGACTATAGAGCCCGCCTGATAGACCTCGTCCGTGGCCGGCGCGGCGCTCGTGACAGGAGGCTCGTCCGGAATCGGGTTTGCGATCGCCCGCGCCCTGCGTGAGGACGGGTACGACCTGACCGTGGCGTCGCGTCGAGCCGAGAAGGTCGAGACCGCCGCCGCTGAGCTCGACGCCCACGCGGTCACGGCCAATGTCGCGCGTCCCGAGGAATGCGAGGCGATCGTCGCGTCGCACCGGGAACGCTTCGGGCGACTGGACGTGCTCGTCAACGGCGCCGGCGTCGGCGTGGCGGGAAACGTCGAGGGGCTCGCCCCCAAGTTCGTCGCGCTGCAGCTCGATGTCAACCTGCGCGGGCTCGTGCTCGTGACGCAGGCGGCGATCCCGCTGCTGAAGGAGTCGCGGGGACACGTGTTCAACCTCGCCTCGATCGCCGGGACGATGCGAACGCCGGGCCTCTCGATCTACGGCGCTTCCAAGGCCGCGGTGATCTCGTTCACGCGAACGCTCAACGCGGAGCTCGACGACGCCGGTGTGCGCGCGACTGCCCTCTGCCCGGGTTTCGTCGACACGCCGATGGCGGCGTGGACCGGGATGTCGGGCGACGAGATGATCCAGCCGGAGGACTGCGTCGAGCTCGTGCGCTCGGTCCTGCGCCTGAGCCCGCGTGCCCGGGTGCCGGAGATCGTGATCGAGCGCGTCGGCTCGTCGGGACAAGAGCTGCCCGGCTAGGAGCCAGCTCGACCGGCGCCCCTAACCGCCACGGCGCGACCAGCCATGTCGGGGGTCTGACCCCCGACATGGCCGGAGCGGACAGGCAACCGGTAAAGAATTCGCGCCAATCGTTCCCCAGGCTCGCGAAGCTCGACGCGAAGTGCCTCTCTTTGCAGGTGAATCGGAGAGACCACGGCCGCAGCGGTCATGTCCGCGCCGAGCACGGCCGGGGTCTGACCCCCGACATGGCCGCAACGGCCACGTGGCGGAGCGCGACGTCCCGGATTACCGCTCGATCGGCACGTCCACGAGATTGCCCCACTCCGTCCAGGAGCCGTCGTAGTTGCGCACGCGCTCGTAGCCCAAGAGCTCCTTCAGCACGAACCAGGTATGCGCGCTCCGCTCGCCGATCCGGCAGTAGGCGGTCACCTCCTGCTCGGGGCTGACGCCCTTGCCCCGGTACAGCGCGCGCAGCTCCTCCGCCTGCTTGAACGTGCCGTCGTCCTTGACCGCGCTCGCCCAAGGGATCGACGCGGCAGTGGGGATGTGGCCTGCGCGCTGGGCGCCCTCCTGCTCGTATCCGGGAGGCGCGATCAGCTCGCCTGCGTACTCCTGCGGGCTCCGCACGTCGACGAGCGCGCGCCCGTCGTCGTCGAGCCAGCCGAGCACCTGGTCGCGGTAGGCGCGGATGGAGTCGTCGCGCTCGGATGCGACGTAGCTCGTCGCGGCGGGCGAGGGCACGTCGGTCGTGAGCTCGCGACCCTCGTCGATCCACTTCTGCCGTCCCCCGTCGAGGATGCGGACATCCTCGTGCCCGTAGATCTTCAGATACCAGTACGCGTAGGCGGCGAACCAGTTGTTGCGGTCGCCGTAGAGCACCACCATCGTGTCGTTGCTGATCCCGAGCGAGCTCATGAGCTCCTGGAAGCGCTCGCGGTCGACGAGGTCGCGCTCGATGGGGTCCTGCAGGTCGTCGCGCCAGTGCAGCTTCACCGCCGCGGGGATGTGGCCCTCGTCGTAGAGCTCCGGCTGCTCGTCCACCTCTGCGACGACGAGCCCCTCATCGCCCAGATGCTCGGCAAGCCACTCGCTGGACACGAGGACGTCCTTGGCGTAGGTCATCGCTCTCCCTCCCTAACGCTTTACTGATTGAAGTCAGGCGATTATCTCAAGACTCGCCCGACCGAGCGAGAAGTCACAGCTCGCCGGTGGTGAGCACGCCCACGCGCGCGTCGAGCGGCGCACGTCATCTCGAGCGCACGCCCGATGCGACGTCGCCGCAGACTGAATGCACGACTGCCGGCCGCCGCCCGGCTGTCGCAGCCGCCGTGATGCCCGCGCCCCAAGCTCAGAAACGGGGGCGCGTGCGCGCTTCGTGCGCGCTAGAAGCCGCCGTCGCTCCAGCCGAGCGTCTCGAACCAGCCGGCCATGAGGCCGATCACGATCACCGCGAGGAAAAGCAAATATGCCTTCAACGCCACACCTCCCCTCTCAGAACCGAAGGTCCTCAAGCGCTTCCGCAGCCATCCGGTAGAGCCGCGCTGCCTCTCGATCGTCACCGCGGCGTGCCGCTAGGTCGCCGCGTGCGATCCACGCACTCGCCCGGTGGCTCGCCGAGCCGAGCTGATCGAAACTCGCCTCGGCCGCGCGGAAGGACCCCTCCGCCTCGTCGAGGCGGCCCTGCTCGAGCAGCGCGCGACCCAGCACGATGTGCGCGCCGCCGATCTCGTCGACGTAGTCGATTCGCCCGTCGAGCAGCCTGAGGGCATGCCGTGCCTGCTCCTCGGCCAGCGAGACTTCCCCCGCCCGCAGATGCACCTGGGCAAGGGACGAGACTGCCTGCGCCGCATCCGCCTCGTTCCCTACCTCAAGCGCCGCGGCGAAGGCGTTCTTCAACGACTGGATCGCCTCCTCGGGCTTGCCGAGGAGAAAGTTCAATCCGCCGAGGTTGTTGAGGAGCCGCGCGACGTTGCCGCGGTCAGCGATCTCCTCGTAGTAGACCTTGGCGCGCTCCGCGTACCGCCGCGCGAGCACCCAGTGTCCCTGCCGCTGCGCGAGGATGGAGGCCTGGAAGTACAGATGGCCGATGACCTTGGGATCGCGCGCTGCCTCGGCCAGCTCGAGCGCCCGTTCGACGTCCTCACGGGCCGCCTCGTAATCGCGCTGTCGGCGGTAGCAGCGCGACCGCCAGTGGAGGATGTTGGCGACGAGGAGGTCACCGGGGAGGCCCGAGCGCTCGACGAGGGCGAGCGCCTCATTCAGCAGCGACACCGCCGTCGCGTTGCTCTGAAGCAGGTAGCGGCACACGCCCATTCGATACAGGACGTCCGCTCGCTCGACGTCCGAGAACGAGGCGCTCTCGGTCAGCTCCCGCGCCCGGAGGAGGAGCGTCAGGGCTTCGCGGACGCGCCCGAGCGGGACGAGCGCCCGCCACATGCCGCAGATCGCGCGCACCTCGACGGCCGGCGACGCTGCCGTTCCGCTGGCGCTGCGAATCTGCTGGAAGAGGTCAGCGGCCTCGTCGAACCGCTCCGCCTCCGCGAGGGCCTCGGCCTGGGCGAGCGTCGCGTCGAGGCGAACTCGCTCGTCGGCCGAGATGCCGTGCTCGAGGAAGCCCGCGTCGACCCCAAGCCGCCCCGCGAGCCAGTCGATCGTCTCCGGCGTGGGCCGGGTTTTCCCGCGCTCGATCTGGCTGACGTACTCCTTCGAGAAGCGGCTGCCGGCGAGCTCCCTCTGCGTGAGACCGGCGTGCTGGCGCAGGGTGCGCAGGCGCGCACCGAGGCCGAGCGCGGCGGAGGAGCGGGCCGATTGCTGCGTCGCGGAGGGCTGCTTCATCACGGCTAAGTCAACCCGCTACTTCACTCAATTGCAAGCGCCTCTCTCGCGCGCGCGTCAAAAAGTCCCGCAATTTGGCGAAAATCGCCGTCAAGCGGAGGCGAAGCGAATCACTTGACTGAGTTACTTGACTCGGGACCGCGGCTTCGCCTATAGTGAGCCCACCTGTGAACCAGGCCGGACGCCAGGCCGGGATACAGGGGGCCCGCATGACGCGGGGCGAGGAACGCCGGAGACGTTGGCTGGGCCGCAGAGTCAAGGCTTCCGGTGTCGCTCCTGAAGCGGGCCCGCCTCTAGCGGAGAGGCCCTCGGAGCCGCAGCGAGGGCCTCTCCCCTCTTTTTGGGGTGGGGAACCCATGGTTGCCCCGTGGGGGAACCCAGGGTTCCCCTACGGACCCCCTCCTTCTTCAGAGAGTTGTTACGAGCGGCGCTAGGCGTAGGCGAGAGCGCGGTCTCGCCTACGCCTGCTGGCTGTTGCGCGGTGATCGAGCTCCAAATCGCCTACCGCTAGTCGGAGCCAGTGAGCCAGCGGCGGCGTTCGGCGCTGATGGCTGCGAACTGCTCCGCGGTCACGAGGTCGCCCAGGCGGTCCTCGACCGAGCGCAGGAGGCCGATCGCGACTGCGATCCATGCTTCCGCGTCGGGGTCGCGGTCGGCGTGCATTCCTCCTGCTTGCTGCGCCCGCTCCATCACCGTCCGGAAGAAGTCGTGCGCCGCGCGCACGTGCACGCGCATGTGGCGGCGAATCACGGGGTCGTGGGCCGCTTCGCCGAGGGCCTGGACCCAGAAGTGCGTCGGGAGCAGCTTGCGGTCGCGCAGCTCGTGCACGGCCCTCGGAATCGCCATCGTCCACTCGGCCGGGTCGTCCTCCTCGGCGATCACGCGCTCGACCGCAGCCCGCAGCCTCGCCCACGCCTCGTCGACGCAGGCGAGATAGAGATCGCGCTTGGACGCGAAGTGCCGGTACAGAATCGGCTCGGACACGCCCGCCTCACGCGCGATCTCGGCGGTCGTCGCACGCGCGTAGCTGCACGACGGGAAGACGCGCAACGCGGCCGCGAGGATCGCCTGCCGGCGCTCGGCCGCCGGCAGGCGAAGCGGGCGGACGGCCTTCATGCAGCGGCCTCCAGCTGCGCGGGCGACTCCTCCCGGAGCTCGTGCGGCCGCACGAGCACGGCCGCGACGACGGCGCCGGCGAGCGCGATGATCGCGGAGACCGTGAGCGCCTTCGAGAAGCCGTCCATGAACGCGTCGGCTGTGCGGCGCCCGCCGGCCTCGTGCGCCACGATCGCGCCCATAAAGGCAATCCCCATCGAGCCGCCGACCTGGCGGAACGAGTTGAGGACGGCGGAGCCGACGCCCGCCTTGTCGACCGGCACCGAGCGGACGGCCGCCGCCGCGGTCGGCGTCATCGTCATCGACATGCCGACACCGCCGACGAGCAGCGCCGGAAGCAGCCGCCAGAAGGTCGCGTCGGCGCCGAGGCGGGAGAAGTAGAACAGCTGTCCCGCGAGCAGCGCCATCCCGGCGGTCATCAGCCACCGCGACCCCACGCGGTCGGAGAGGCGACCCGCGACCGGCGCGACGAGCATCACGAGGATGGTCATGGGCAGGAAGGCGGCGCCCGCCTGGACAGCCGAGTAGCCGAGGATGTTCTGCATGTAGAGCGAGACGAAGAAGAACACGCCGAACATGGCGAGGAACACGAGCAGCACGACGATGTTCGCGCCCGCGAAGGTGCCGTTGCGGAAGAGCGAGAGATCGAGCATCGGCAGCCGCTGATGCCGCTCGAGCATGACGAAGGTGACGAGTCCGACGGCGGCGACCGCAAACGCGGCGAGGATCCGCCCGGACGTCCAGCCGTACGTGTTCGCCTCGATCAGGGCGTACGTGAGCGCGAACAGTCCGACGGCCGAGCTGATCAGGCCGGGCAGGTCGAGCCGCTGCTCGCGCGAAGTGTCTCTGGACTCGTCGATCAGGAGCACGCTGGCGACGATCGCGAGCGCGCCGACGGGGACGTTGACGAAGAAGATCCAGCTCCAGCTGATGTGCTCCGTGAGGAGCCCGCCGACGAGCGGTCCGATCGCCAGCGCCATCGCGGAGACGCCCGCCCAGATGCCGATCGCCGTCCCGCGCTGATGCGGCGGGAACGTGGCTGCGATGATCGAGAGCGTCGCGGGGTTCATGAGCGCCGCCCCGATTCCCTGGATCACGCGCGCGCCGATCAGGACGCTGCCGCTGTCGGCGAGCCCACACGCCAGCGACGCGGCGGTGAAGATCGTCAGCCCGGCGATGAAGACGAGCCGCCGTCCGTAGGCGTCGGCGAGCTTGCCGCCGGTGAGCATGAGCGCCGCGAACGTGAGCGCGTAGCCGGCGACGATCCATTCCAGCTCGGAAAGGTCGATGCCGAGGTCGCGCTGGATCGAGGGGAGCGCGACGTTCACGACCGTGTTGTCGAGCATGATCATGAAGAGTCCGAAGGCGACGGCGCCGAGCGTCCACCACTTCCGGTTCTCGGACGTGAGCAGGCGTGCTCTCATTCGATTGGTTCTCCCTTCCTGGACGTTAGTCGCCGCTAAGTTAGCAGCCGCTAGCTTCTCCGTGTCGAAGTAGGCTTTCGCCGATGGCCGACGTCGTCTGGTCGCCCCCTCCCGAGCGCATCGAGCAGGCCAACTTGACCCGGCTGCTTCGCCGCTTCGACGTCGGCGACTACCACCAGCTTCACCGGATCTCGGTCGAGGATCCCGAGCGCTTCTGGCCGGAGGTGATCGCCGACCTCGGGCTCGAGTTCTCGCAGCCCTGGGAGCGGGTGCTCGACGCCTCCGAGGGAAGCGAGTGGGCGCGCTGGTTCGTCGGCGCGAAGCTGAATCTCGCTTGGAACTGCGTCCACCGGTGGGCCGCGGGCGAGCGGGCGTCCGAGGAAGCGGCCGTCTGGCTCGGCGAGGACGGCGCGCGCGCGAGCCGGACGTGGCTCGAGCTGTCCCGCGAGACCGCGCGCCTGGCCGAAGGGCTCGCCTCGCTCGGGATCGGCGAGGGCGACGCGGTCGGCGTCTTCCTGCCGATGTCGCCGCAGGTCGCGGCCGCCGCGTTCGCGTGCGCGCACCTCGGTGCGATCTGCGTGCCGATCTTCTCCGGGTTCGCCGCCCCCGCGATCGCGGCGCGGCTCGCCGACGCGGAGGCGAAGGCGCTGATCACCGCCGACGGCTCGCTGCGGCGCGGGCAGGTCGTCCGCATGAAGGAGGTCGCCGACGAGGCGCTCCGCGACGCGCCGACCGTGACGCACACGGTCGTCTGGCGCCGGCTCGGCCTCGACGACGTCCCGATCGTGCTCGGCCGCGACCGCTTCTGGGACGACCTTCTCGACGGGCGCGCCGGCGACCTGGAGCCGCTCCAGGTCGACGCCGAGACGCCCTGGCTGCTCGCCTACACATCGGGCACGACGGGTCGCCCGAAGGCCGCGCTCCACGTCCAGGGCGGCTTCCTGGTCTCGATCGCGCGCGAGGTCGCTTATCAGACCGACGTCAGCGCCGGCGACCGAATCCACTTCGTCACCGACATGGGCTGGATCATGGGCCCGTGGACCGTGGTCGGTGGCGGAGCCGTCGGCGCGGCGATGATCTTCGCCGAGGGTGCGCCCGACTGGCCGGCGGACCGCCTCTGGCGGATCGTCGAGTCGGAGCGCGTGGCGATGCTCGGCGTCTCGCCCACGCTCGTCCGCGCGCTGATTCCGCGCGGCGAGCCGCGGGCCGACCTCTCGTCGCTGCGGGCGATCGCCACGACGGGCGAGCCGTGGAACCCGGCCCCGTACCGCTGGCTGCACGAGCACGTGGGCGGCGGGCGCACGCCGATCGTCAACATCTCGGGCGGCACCGAGGTCGGCGCCTGCTTCCTCTCGGTCGCCGTGATCGCGCCGATCAAGGAGTGCTCGCTCGGCTTCCCGGCGCTCGGAGCCGACGTCGACGTCTTCGACGCCGACGGGCGCCCGGTGCGCGGCGAGGTCGGCGAGCTCGTCTGCAAGCGGCCCTGGCCCGGAATGACGCGCGGAATCTGGAACGACCCCGAGCGTTATCTGGAGACGTACTGGAGCCGCTTCCCGGGCGTCTGGACCCACGGCGACTGGGCCTCGGTCGACGAGAACGGCTACTGGTACCTGCACGGGCGCTCCGACGACACGCTCAACATCGCCGGCAAGCGGATCGGGCCGGCGGAGCTGGAGTCGGCCGCGGTCGCGCATCCCGACGTCGCCGAGGCCGCCGCGATCGGCGTGCCGCACGACGTCAAGGGCGAGGTGGCCTGGATCTTCTGCGTGCCGCAGCCCGAGGTCGACCCCGACGAGCGGCTGGCGCGCGAGGTCGCGCGCACCGTCTCCAGCGCCCTGGGCAAGGCGTTCAAGCCTGAGCGCGTGGTCTGGGTCACGGCGTTGCCGAAGACGCGGAGCGCGAAGATCATGCGCCGCGCCGTGCGGGCCAAGGTGCTCGGGCGCGATCCCGGCGACCTCAGCGCGCTCGAGAATCCCGAGGCGCTCGACGAGATCGCGGTCCGTGGCTGAGCTCGACGGCCAGGTCGCGCTCGTCACCGGCGGCGGGCGGGGGATCGGACGCCGGATCGCCGTCGAGCTCGCTGACGCGGGGATGCGGGTCGCGGTCTCGGCGCGGAACCGAGCACAGGTCGAGGAGGCGGCCCACGCGATCGCGGGCCTCCCGATCGCAGGCGACGTCTCGCGGCGCCACGACGTCGAACGGATGGTTGAGGAGACGGAGCGCGAGCTCGGCCCGATCGACCTGCTCGTCAACAACGCGGGGATCGCCGGTGTCCGCAAGCCGGCGTGGGAGCAGGAGCCTGAGCAGTGGTGGCACGTCTTCGAGGTCAACGTGCTCGGCGCGTTCCTGTGCTGTCACGCAGTGATCCCGCGGATGCTTTCGCGCGGCCGCGGACGCATCGTGAACACGGGCAGCGGCGCCGCGTACCTTCCCGGCACGCGCGCGGAGTCGAGCTACCCCGCGAGCAAAGCCGCGCTGGCGCGCTTCGGCGAGGTGCTCGCGGCGCAGCTACAGCCGCACGGGATCCCCGTGTTCACGATCAGCCCCGGTCTCGTGCGGACGGAGATGACGGAGGACACCTTCCCCGACGACGCGCCGTGGACGCCGCCCGAGCTCGCCCCTCGGCTCGTCCGCGCGCTCGCCTCTGGGCGGCTGGACGCCCTCACGGGCCGCTACCTGCACGCCGAGCACGACGATATCGACCACCTCGCCGCGCGCGCCGACGAGATCGTGCAGGACGACCTGAACGCGATCCGCCTCCGCCGTTGACGGCGAGGACGCTCGACCGCGGGTAGCTGCCCGGCGTTGCTAGAGTAGTTTTCGACTGTTGGTCGCAAACCTCCTAAACTCGAATCGCATGCGACTCGCCCTCGTCCAGATGAACTCCGTCGTCGGGGACCTCGACGGGAATCGCGAGCGGATCCTGGCGCGACTCGAGGAGGCGCGCACGGCCGGTGCCGACGTCGTCCTCTTCCCGGAGCTCGTCGTGACCGGCTACCCGCCGGAGGACCTCCTCCTACGGCCCGGGTTCGTCCGCGCCGCCGAGGAGAGCCTCGAACGAATCGCCCGCGAAGTGCGCGGCGTGGTCGCGCTCGTCGGCGTGCCGCTGTTCGACGGCGACCTCTACAACAGCTGCGCCGTGCTCGCCGACGGCGACGTGGTCGAGGTCTATCGCAAGCGCTTTCTCCCCAACTACGGCGTGTTCGACGAGGAGCGGTATTTCGCGCCGGGGAGCGAGCTCGTGCTGCTCCGGCACGGGGAGGTGCTGATAGGCCCGACCATCTGCGAGGACCTCTGGCAGCCGGGCCCGCCGGCAACGGATCTAGCCCTCGCCGGCGCCGAGCTGCTCACGAACATCTCGGCGTCGCCGTTCCACGTCGGCAAGGACCGCGAACGCGAGGACATGCTGGTGACGCGTGCGCGCGACAACGCCTGCTTCCTTGCCTTCTGCAACGCGGTGGGCGCACAGGACGAGCTCGTCTTCGACGGTCACTCCGTCGTGCTGGACGACGAAGGACGCGTGCTCGCACGCGCACCGGGGTTCGAGGAGGCCGTGCTCGTCGTCGACGTCGATCCCACGGACGTGATCGGACGGAGGCTGAGCGACGCGCGCCGGCGCGCACTGGCTCGGGAGCGCGGCGGCATCCCGTCCGTCGCGGTCGTACCCATCGGCGACGCTCGCGCAGAGCCTGACGGACGTCCCACGCCGCAGGCGATCGCGGAGCCGCTCGACGAGCTCGAGCAAATGCGGCGGGCGCTCGAGCTGGGGCTCCGCGACTACGTGAACAAGAACGGCTTTCGTGAGGTCGTGGTCGGCGTCTCGGGAGGGATCGACTCCGCGCTGACCGCCGCGCTGTGCGTGGAGGCGCTCGGAGCCGGACGCGTCCATAGCGTCTCGATGCCGTCCGGTTTCACGTCGGCGGAAACGCGGAGAGACGCGCGACGGCTGGCGAAGAGTCTCGAGACTTCGTTTCTGGAGCTCGAGATCGATTCCGTGGTGGACCGCTTCGCCGCCGTCCTCGCTGAGCCGTTCGCGGGACTCGAGAGCGACGAGACGGAGGAGAACGTCCAGGCGCGCACGCGCGGGGTCCTGCTGATGGCGCTCTCGAACAAGTTCGGCTGGCTCGTCGTCACGACGGGGAACAAGTCCGAGCTGTCGGTGGGCTACGCGACGCTCTACGGCGACATGGCGGGTGGCTTCGCCCTGCTGAAGGACGTCTACAAAACCGATGTGTTCCGGCTCTCGCGCCACCTGAACGAGCGCGCGGGGCGTGAGCTGATCCCGCAGTCGATCATCGACCGCGCGCCCAGTGCGGAGCTGCGTTCGGAGCAGCTCGACGAGGACTCGCTGCCCCCGTATCCGGCGCTCGACCTCGTGCTGAAGGAGTACGTCGAGGAGGATCGCTCGCGCGAGGAGCTGCTCTCCGACGGCTTCGACCACGACGTCGTCGAGCGCGCGATCGCGCTGATCGACCGCGCCGAGTACAAGCGCCGGCAGGCGCCGCCCGGCATCAAGCTTCATCCGAAGGCGTTCGGCCGCGACCGGCGCATCCCGATCACGAACCGCTGGCGAAGCTAGAAACGTCCTCGGTTGGCGTTCGATTTGCGTCGACCGGTCATCTCAGACGCGCGCCGAGCTAAGCCCGGCGCGCTGAGTGTCGGCGTCGCAAGCGACGCCTAGGCACCGACGTCGGTCGGAATTTCTGGCGGTCCCTGCGCGAGCAGCTCGCGCAGAAGCTCGGGCAGCCGCCGCGGAGCGAAGTGCTCGTCGCTCGCGTCGAGCTCGTCGAGCGTCCACCAGCGCCGCTCGCGGACTCCCTCGCTGCGGAGCGCATCCGTCAACGGGGCAAGCACGGGTCGGTCGATTTCGACGAGGTAGATCTGCTCGCCCTGACGGATCCACCGCTCCCCCCAGGGGACCACGAACTCGCGCGTCCAGATCAGCGGGCCGAGTTCGACGCGGATTCCGGTCTCTTCCTCCACCTCACGCACCACCGTGCGCTCCGCCGTCTCGCCGGGATCCATGCCGCCGCCGGGCAGCACCCACCACTCGCCGCCCTCGGGGCCGACGTACCGGACGAGCAGGACACGGCCGCTCGCGTCGAGCACGAGCGCGCGCGCGGCTCGACGCGGCTCGGGCTCGGGGAGCTCGTCGTTCAGGGCCCTGAACCACCTCAGCCGCTCCGCGTAGGGGACGGCGGCGTTCGCGGGCGACGTCGAGGGAAGGACGAACAGGATCGTGTCCGCAAGCAGGTGGCGTTGCCGACCGAGGACGGGTCGCCGTCCGAAGACGCCGCGGTACGCCTCCTTCCCGACGAAGGCGAGCGCGCGTGGACGGAGCTCGAAGGCGATTCGCTCCAGGCGAGCGAGCGCGCCTGAGAAGTCCGCGCTTCGCAGGTCTCCGGAGCCGCGCGTCGTGCGGTAAGCCGCGTTTGTGATCCCGATCCCGAATCGCAGCGCCTCGAACTGCTCCGCCGGGGACAGCAGGCGAGGCGTGAACGAGGCTGCTTGGAGCAGACGCCAGAAGTCGTTTTTGGGATTCGCGAAGTGGGCGCCGGCGGCTGCCGACACGCAGCCGGGATTGATGCCGCAGAAGACGACCTGGAGATTCGGCGCGAGGACGTCTGGCACGGCGCTCTCGCCGGCGGCGGGCGAAGTCGTCACGTGTTCGACACGATCCGGGCTCACACCCGTATCAGCCCCCTGGCTACGCTGAAATCGGGAGGAGGCGCGGGGTGGCCCCGCGGACTTAGGCGCCGGGATCTCCCCAAGCTTGAGGTCCGCATTCCGGGCACGCGAGCTCGAAGGTCAGGAGCTCGTCGAGCACCCGCGCGACGTCGACCTCCTCGCCTCGCCAGGCGACGCGGCCGTAGCGGCTGGCGACCGTGACGGAAGGCCGACCGAGCGCCGCGGAGAGCGGTCCGGGCTCGTGCTCGACGACGAGCTCGCCGCCGAGCTCGGCGATTGTTGCGCGCGCCCTCTCGAGGTCGGCCGGATCGTCGACGCATGCGACGACCGCATGCCGCCGCTGGCGGAGATGCCACAGCGGGACGAGCGAGCGGACGTTCTCGTAGACCGGCCCGGCGGACACGGTGCCAGCCTAGCTCGGGCGACCGACCGTTACGGTTTGCCCGCCGAGTCGGCGTCTCTACGCGGCCTCGACCTCGACCTCGACCTCGCGCGCGTCGAGCCGTTCCTCGAACAGCCGGCGCACTTCCTCGCCGGAGAGCTTGACGGCGTGGCGCGGCCGGCGAGCCTCGAGCGTCAGCAGGCGGACATCGGCGTTGCCGCCGCCGTAGCAGCGGAAGTAGCACTCGTCCTCCGTAAGCGGCCGCAGCCGTCGCAGCACCGTTCGAGCGTACGCCGGCCGCCGGATGGTGCTTTGGCGCATCGCGTCGGTTAGCGTTGAGCGCCTCGGGGCCATGAACGAAGCTGCGGCGATCCACGAACGGCCGGTCGACCTGCTGCGCGACCTGATCCGCTTCGACACGACGAATCCGCCCGGGAACGAGGCAGCGTGCATCGCCTATCTCCGCGAGCAGCTGACAGCGGCCGGGATCGACAGTGAGATCTACGCCCGAGACGACGATCGCCCGAACCTCGTCGCGCGGCTCGAAGGAGACGGCAGCAAGGAGCCGCTGCTGCTCTACGGCCACGTGGACGTCGTCACGACCGCGGGGCAGCGGTGGACCCGGCCGCCGTTCGACGCCGACCTCGCCGACGGCTTCGTCTGGGGCCGCGGCGCTCTCGACATGAAGTCGGGCGTCACGATGCTCGTCACCGCCTTTCTGCGCGCGAAGGCTGAGGCGCTTCCGCTCAAGGGCGACCTCGTGCTGGCGATCGTGAGCGACGAAGAAGCGGGCGGCGACTACGGTGCCAAGTTCCTCGTCGAGGAGCATCCCGAGCTATTCGCCGGCGTCCGCTACGCGCTCGGCGAGTTCGGCGCGTTCACCGTTCACCTCGGCGGGCGGCGCTTCTATCCGATTCAGGTGGCCGAGAAGCAGGTGTGCTGGCTGCGTGCGACGGTGCGCGGCGCGGGCGGTCATGCCTCGGCCCCGAAGCGCGGTACGGCGATGGGCAGGCTCGGCGAGGTGCTGCGAACCCTCGACCGCAAGCAGCCGCCCGTCCACGTTACGCCGGTGGCGCGGGCTTTCGTCGAGGGCGTAGCCGACGCGCTCCCGCGGGCACAGGGCACCGTGATGCGAAGGCTGCTGGAGCCGCGCCTCACCGACACGCTCCTGCCGCTCCTCCGCGACCGGCGGCCGGCGCTGAGCGCGATCCTGCGCAACACCGCGAGCGCGACGATCGTCCGTGGCGGGGACAAGATCAACGTGATCCCGAGCGCGGTCGAGCTCGAGCTCGACGGACGCCTGCTCCCCGGCTTCAAGCCCGAGGACCTGATCCGCGAGCTCCACGAGCTCGTCGGCTCCGATCTCGAGCTCTCCGTCGTCCGGCACGACGCCGGTCCGCGGGAGCCCGACCTAACCCACTTCGACACGCTCGCGGCGATCGTGCGCGAGCTCGATCCCGGCGGAATCCCTGTGCCGTTCCTGCAACCGGGCGTCACGGACGGACGTTTCTTCGCGCGCCTCGGGATCCAGACCTACGGGTTCCTGCCGCTCCGGCTCCCGGAGGACCTCGTGCTGACGGACGTCATCCACGCGGCCGACGAGCGCGTTCCGGTGGAGGCGATCACGAGCGGCGCCGAAGGCGTGTACCGGGCGGTCCAGCGGCTCGCCGCATGAACCCTACGGGTCTGGGTTGGCCGTACGATCAGGTTCGCCTTCCGGCACACGCACCGCGCGAGCTGCCGGGAGCTTGACCCATGAGTGCGCATAAGGACTACTCGGCGACGCCCCTCTCGCGCAAGCTGGGCGCGAAGCCCGGTGCCGAGGTCGTGGTCCTGTTCACGACGAGCCGCGCCGAGCTCGAGCGCCGTTTCGCGCCGCTCGAGGCGACGCTCGCCCGCGGCGACGGGCTCTGGATCGCCTGGCCGAAGAAGGCGTCGGACATCGAGACGGACCTCTCGTTCGCCGACGTGCAGCGGGTCGGCCTCGACGCCGGCCTCGTCGACAACAAGAGCGCGGCGATCGACGGCGACTGGCAGGCGCTTCGCTTCGTGCACCGGCGCGGTGGCTAGCATCCAAGCGATGCTCGGCTTCCCGTTCGTCCACCGCGAGCGTGTTCGCTTTCGCGATCTCGACGCTATGAACCACGTCAACAACGCCGTCTTCCTCACCTACCTCGAGCAGGCACGCTTCCACTTCCTCGAGCACCTCGGGCTCGCGCGCCGCGACGAGGAGCCGCCTCTGATCCTCGCGCGCGTCGAGATCGACTTTCGTGCGCCGGCGTCGTTCGGCGAGGAGGTCGAGATCGGGGTCCGCGGAGGACGCGTCGGGACGAAGAGCTTCGAGCTCGAGTACGAGCTGCGTGTCGGCGAGCGCGTCGTCGTCGAGGCCAGGAGCGTCCAGGTCGGGTACGACTACGCCCGCGGCGAGACAGTGGAGCTGCGCTCCGAATGGCGCGACGCGCTCACGGCCACGGCGGTCGAGCCGGTCTGATGGGCGTCTACGAGCGACACACGCTTGCGAACGGCATTCGCGTGCTCACTGCGCCGATGTCTCACGCGCAGTCGGTCTCCTGCATCGTGATGCTGGCCGCCGGCTCCCGCTACGAGACGCCCGACACGAACGGGATCGCGCACTTCGCGGAGCACATGTTCTTCAAGGGGACCGAGAAGCGCCCGCAGTCACGCGACATCACGAGCGCGATCGACGGCATCGGCGGCGAGTTCAACGCCTTCACCGGCAAGGAGTACACGGGCTACTACGTCAAGTGCGCCGCCGAGTACCGCGACGTCGCCCTCGAGGTGCTCGTCGACATGCTGCGGCACTCGAAGTTCGAGCAGGAGGAGATCGAGCGCGAGAAGGGCGTGATCGTCGAGGAGATGAACATGTACTTCGACACGCCCCGCGACTACATCAGCGGCCTCTACGACCGCCTGCTCTACGGGGACCAACCGCTCGGCTGGGACATCATCGGCACGAAGGAAACGGTGCGGGGCGCGAAGCGCGAGACGTTCCTCGACTACCTCGACCGCTGGTACCGGCCCGAGCGGATCGTCGTCGGGGTCGGCGGCAAGATCGAGGGCGACCTGATCGGGATGCTCGAGAGCCTGCTCGGCGACATGGAGCACGGCACCACGGGCGCGCCTGGCCCGCTCGAGCCCGTCGACGGGAGCGGGCCGCGCGCATCGGTCTACCCGAAGCAGTCCGACCAGGCGCACCTCTGCATCGGCGTCCCCAGCTATCCGCTGGTCCACCCCGACCGCTACACGCTGCAGCTGCTCGCGACGGTGCTCGGCGGCGGCATGTCCGCGCGCCTGTTCACCGAGGTGAGGGAGCGGCGCGGCCTCGCCTACTACATCTACGCGACCAACCAGAGCTACACCGACGCCGGCTCCCTCTACTCGCAGGCGGGCGTCGACATCAACCGCATCGACGAGGCGGTCTCGACGATCGTGGCCGAGCTGCGGCGGATCGCGGAGGAGCCAGTGCCCGCGGACGAGCTCGAGAAGGCGCGCGCCTCCGCCAAGGGCCGCTTCGCGCTGCAGATCGAGAGCCCGCAGGGGATCAACCTCTTCGGGCTGCGCCGCGAGGTGCTCGAGGGCCAGGCGACGGAGCCGGAGGAGGTGATGACCGCCCTCGACGCCGTCAGCGCCGAGGACATGCAGCGGGTCGCCCAGGACGTGATCGCCCGCAACGGGCTCAACCTGGCGCTGATCGGGCCGTTCGAAGAGAGCGACGCCGCGCGTTTCGAGCAGCTGCTCGCCTAGCGACCCTCACGCCGCGGCAGCGCCGCGAGCGCTTCCAGGAGGAGGTCTCGGTCCTCCTCGTCCGCGATCTCCTCCGCCAGCTCGCGCGCGCGCCGCTCGCAGCGCTCCGCCTCGTCCCACTCTCCGGCGACGCCGTGCGCCCGCGCGAGCGCCTCGTAGGCGAAGGGAAGATCCCAGTCCTCGGCCTCCGGCGCGCGCTCGACGTAGTCGAGACAGCGGCGGGCGTGGAACAGCGCCGGCTCCGCGCGGGCGAGCGTGGCGTAGACGCGCGAGATCTGCCACTCGCCGCGCGCCAGGTTGACAGTCGTTCCGGCCTCGCTCCAGTGATGGCGCGACGCGTGGGCGGCGTGGATCATCGCGTCGTCCTCGTCCGCGGTTCGCTCGCCACGCTCGAGCAGCGTCCACACGTGGTTGAAGAGCGAGACGGCGAGGGCTCGCCGCTGCTCCGGGGTCACGTCGGCCACGGCGCGACGGTACAGGACCAGCCGGGCTCGATCACCCGGCTTCCAGCGAGAGCCGCTCTTCCGCCTCGGGTCGGTGGGCCAGTCAGCACCTGCACCCGGCTCCACCCGTCAGAGTGCTTTCGACCCGGCGCGAGCGGCGACCAGCGCGTTCTCTATCACCCTCCCCGGACGTCGCTCAAGCCCACGGCGTGCACGAACCGCGCGCCGAGCGCGGACGACGGGCCCGAGCGGATCCCGGGCCGGTAGGTCAGGAGGACGAGGATGCGCGGCCCACGCGACGCATACACGATCGCCGCCGTATGCCTGATGGAGGTCGTCCAGCCCTGCTTCTGCGCAGCGGGCACGCGCAGGCCGAGCGAGGGTCGGAAGAGACCGACGTTGGCGCCGCGAGGATCGCTGGAGAGGAGCAAGCCGAGCGCGACGCGAGCCTCGTGGCGGGTGAGGCCGGTTCGCCGCAAGGAGAGTCCGTTCCCGAGCGCCGCGAGGTGGAGCTCGACCAGCAGCCGGCCAAGGTCGTGGGCGGTGGTGCGGCGGTAGGCCAGGAAGGGCAGCGGCCGCTGTACGTCCCCGGTCAGGCCGGCGCGCCGAGCGGTCCCGAGCCGGTAGAAGCCAGTGAACGTGCTGGAGCGGGCCCCCGCACGCCACAGCGCCTGCTGGACGATGTAGGCGCCGCGCGCCTCGGAGCCGCCGAGCCGGAGCAGGAGCCGGTTGCTCGCGAGGTTCGACGACCACGT
>JBKOYJ010000079.1:0-28892 GCA_046725345.1 Actinomycetota bacterium
TCCGCGAGGCATGCGCCGAGCTCGGGACGGAGGTTGTGGAGGAGCGGGGACGGCTCGTCATTCGTAGAACGTGAGCACCGCGAGCACGGCGTAGAGCCCGACGAGCGCCCAGCCCTCGAACATGACGGCCTCGCCGTCCCCGGTGACCTGCCATACGGCGATCGCCGTCAACACCAGAGCCGCGATGTAGACCGGGCCGACGACGAACGTCAGCCGCTCCTCGAAGAACAGCGAGAGCAGCACGAGCGCGGGGAAGAGGAACACCGCGATCTGCGCGACCGAGTTCTTGACCACCGAGATCGCGAAGTCGCTCTGCCCCTTCGCCGCAAGCGCGATCCCCACGAAGTTCTCGACCGCGTTGCCGGCGATCGCGACGATCACGAGCCCCGTGAACGCCTTCGAGATCCCGAGCGCGTCGACCGCGGAGTCGAGCGAGTCGACGAACCAGTCCGAGACGAGCGCCGCTCCGGCTCCGCTGATCGCCAGAAGGGCCGCGCCCACACCGATCGGCAGGCCTCCGTGCGTCGGCGGCCGGAGCTCCGTCCGCGCGCCGCGCAGGTACGAGAAGAGGAAGAACGCGTACACCGTCAGCAGGACGATGGCGCCTGCGACCGAGATCGCGACCTGGTGGCGGCTCGCCTTGTCGCCGACGCTGTTCGAGGCCCCAAGGATCGCGATGATGAACGCGGCGAGCAGGACGAGCGTCGCCGTGTCGTTCGGCAGCCGCCGCTGGAAGCGCATCACGCCATCGTCGGCCTTCAACGCGCCGGCGACCACGACGAGCCCGAGCACGAGCAGCGCGTTTGCGAACAGCGAGCCGAGGACCGAGAACTGGGCGACGACGACCTCGCCGGCCGCGAGCGCGAAGAGCACGATGAAGAGCTCCGGCAGGTTCCCGAGCGTCGACTGGAGAACGCCGGTCGCCGCCGGCCCCAGGCGCTCGCCGATCGCCTCGGTCGCGAACGAGACCATCCAGGCGAGCCCCGCGAGTGCGACGGCCGAGACGAGGAACGTCGCCAGGTCGGATGCGCCGGCGAAGTGGAGCGCCCCGGCGACCGTCGTCGCGAGTAGCGCGCCGGCGAGCAGCACGCGCTCGATCGTGGAAAAGGCGGCGAGCATCCTGCGGGTGAGCTTAAGACGCCCCGCCGTTCACCGAATGGATACTGCGGACATGGAAGAGCGATTGCTCGACTTCGCGCGCGAGCTCGAGCGGCGCGACGCCGGTCTCGCGACCGCGATCGAGACGGTGGTCGGCCTGGAGAGCGACACGGAAGCGGTGGGTCGGCAGGCCCGTGAGCTGGCGGAGCGCCTAGGCCGCCTTCCCGGCGAGCAGGAGGCCGCTGCCTCGGTGGCGGAACGGGCGCGGGAGGAGCTCGAGCGGCGACGCGAGCGCCTCGAGCGCAGCGAGCACGAGCTCGAGAACGCGCGGGCGGGCGGGGACGAACGGGAGGAGGCGGCGCGGCGCGCGCTCGAGCGCGCCCGTGAGGCGGCTGCGCTCGCGGAGGAACGCGTCGGCCGGGCCGACGCCGAGGTCGCCCGCCTGCATCGCGAGTTCGAGGAGACTCAGGCCGAGCTCCCGCGACTGGAGCGACGGGCGCGTCTCGTCGCCGAGCTCGTCGGCGCGGTTCCACGGTTGTCGAAGGAGGGAGCCGGTGAGCCCTCGCCGGGACTGGATGGCGCCGAGGAGTGGAGCTCGCGGGCGCGCGCCGCGCTGTTGCTCGTCCGCAGCGGACTCGAGACCGAGCGTGAACGCGTCGTGCGGGAGGCGAACGAGCTCGGCGCGAGCGCGCTCGGCGAGCCGCTGGCCGCGACGAGTGTCAGCGGCGTCCGCCAGCGGCTCGAAGGGCGGGGGGCGGCCTCCCCACCGGGTCCGCGCAGACATTGACGAGGAAGCTCGTGAGCCAGGCCGGAAAGCGGCCGCGTGCTGGAGACGATCGAAGCTCGATGCGCCTCGAGAAGTGCGTCCTGGACGCTCTTCCGCCGACGAGCCTCCTGGGGATCGTGTACCGCCGCGGACGCTATCTTCGGCGAGAATCCCGGAAGGCGCTGCTCGACGAGCGAGCGCTGCACCACACCGAGCAGAGAGGAGAGAGGTTCCGTGCACGCGTTCCTGACAGTTCGCAGACTGAAGCCCGGGAGCTACGAGGACTGGCGCAAGGCTTGGGAGCCCAAGGAGTGGCCGGAGGGCTCGAGGAGGGCATACATCTTGCGTAACGTCGACGACCCTGACGAGGTCATCGCCTTTGGTTTCTACGACCTCGACCTGGCCGAGGCACGGAGGGAGCCGAGGCTGGAGGAGCAGCAGCAAGCGCGGTTCGAGCGCATGGCGCCGCACGTCGAGTCGACCGGCGCCGACGGCGTGTACGAGGTGATCGAGGAGATCGTGCCCTCGTAGGCGACACGTCGGTCGCGCGTCCCTAGGGCCAGGACGGTTCCGTGGACGGCGCGACGAGCAGCTCCCTGACCTCGCATCCCTCCGGCTGGTTGAGCGCGAACACGACCGCCGCCGCCACGTCTTCCGGCCGGTTCAGGCCGGCGTCGGGCCCCGGGCGGTACTGCTCGTCGCGTCCGTCGAAGAAGGCGGTCTGCATCCCCCCGGGCACGAGCAGGGTCACGCGGATGCGGCCGGCGGTCTCGGCCGCGAGCGCGCGTGTGAACCCGACGATCGCGAACTTGCTCGCGCAGTAGGCCGTCGCGTCCGAGACCGCGCGCAGTCCGAGCGTCGAGGCGACGGTGACGACGGTTCCGCCCGCTCGCTCGAGGTGGGGAAGGGCGGCGCGGACGACCGCGACGTTGCCGACGAGGTTCACGGCCACGACACGCTCCCAGTCTTCGGCCGGGACGTCGGCGAGCTTGCCGGGTACGTCGGTGCCCGCGGCGGCGACGACTGCGTCGATCCTTCCTCGCCTGGCCGCGACGCGCTCGACCGCGATCTCGGCCGCGCGCGGCTCCGCGAGGTCGACGAGCTCGTGCTCGACCCCGTTCGCGGCGCGGACGTCCAGCACCACGGGCGCCGCTCCCTCGCGCGCCACAGCGCTCGCGACGGCGGCGCCGAGCCCGGAGGCGCCGCCTGTCACGAGGACGACGCTATCGCGCACGCGCCTCCTCGATCAGGCGCGTGGTCGAGCGTCCGGCGACGTACGGAAGGATCACGACCCGGCCGCCCCAGCTCTCGACGACCGCCGTCTCCGGCAGCTCGTCGGACACGTAGTCGCCGCCCTTGACGAAGACGTCGGGGCGAAGGCGCGCTAGCGCAGCCTCGGGCGTGTCCTCGTCGAAGACGACGACGGCGTCGACGGACGCGAGCGCGCGCAGTACGGCCGTGCGGTCGTCTTCTGGGACGAGAGGCCGATCGGCGCCCTTGATCCGGCGCACGGAGGGATCGGAGTTGACCAGGACGACGAGGAAGTCGCCCAGCGAGCGGGCGGCGTCGAGCATGGCCACGTGGCCCGCGTGCAGGAGGTCGAAACAGCCGCCCGTCGCGACGATCGTGCCGCCGGCGGCGCGCACTCGCGCGAGCATCGTCTCGACATCGTCGTCCGCTCCCCGCTGCGTCGGGTCGTCCGCGGCATCGATGCGCGCGGCGAATCCACCGGCCGCGCCCGCTGCGACGAACGCGGACGCGGCCTCGACCGCACGCGCGACCGCGTCGGCGAGCAGCGCCCCGCGTGCCAGCTCCTCGGCGGCCGCGGACGCAAAGCGGTCGCCCGCGCCGCAGACGTCGCCGGAGCCGGCGAACGGAGCCGGCACGTGCAGGTGCGCTCCTGTCCGCTCGACGAGCACCGCGCCGTCCTTGCCGAGGGTGACGGCGACGGCCTCCACGCCCCAACGCTCGCAAAGCGCGGCGGCGCGGTCGGCGTCGGCCCCGGTACTTTCCCCGACGAGCCGAATAGTCTCTGCGCGGTTCGGGGTCGCGAGCCGGACGCCGGGAACAGGCTCCGCTCCGCGCGGATGCGGATCCCACACCACGGGGCAGCGCAGCTCGAAGAGCGCTCGGCGCACGTCGGCATGTCGCGCGATCCCGCGCCCGTAGTCGGAGACGAGCACGGCGTCGGCCGACGCGAGCGCTGCGCGCGCGCGACCTGTGAGCGGTCCGGCGGGCGCCGGCTGCGTGTCGCCGTGGTCGAGCCGGAGGAGCATGTGCTCGTCGGCGCGAACGCGCACCTTCTCGGGCGTCGCGCCGTCGAGGCGGAGATCGGCGACGTCGACCCCCGCACCGGCGACGAGGCGGGCGAGCTCGCGGCCGGGGCGGTCGCGCCCGAGCGCCGTCACCAGCGAAACCTCGTGTCCGTCGTCCGCCGCCAACGCCGCAGCGAGTGCCGCGCCGCCGGGGCGGGCGGTTGGCCTGATCCGCTCGACCACCGGGACGGGCGCCTCGGGGGACAGCCGCTCGACGACGCCGTCGAGGTCCCGGTCGAGCAGCGCGTCGCCGATCACGACCAGCCTCACCTGTGCGTCACCTCGCGCACTTCCGTCGCGCGGCGCTCGCTCTCGACCACGTCGCCGTAGGCGTCGAGCATGGCGTCCGCCGAGCGCTGCCACGTGAACCGCGCGCGCACTCGCTCGCTGCCCGCGCGTGCCAGCCTGTGGCGTAGCTGCGCGTCGCCGAGCAGGAAGTTGAGCGCGGCCGCGATCTCGTCCGGCCGCCGCGGGGGAACGTGGATCCCCGTCGCGCCGTCGACGACGGTGTCGACGAGGCCTCCCACCTTCGACGCGACGACCGGGATGCCGCAGGCCATCGCCTCGAGCGGGACGATCCCGAACGGCTCGTACCAGGGGACGCACGCCACCACCTCCGCGGAGCGGAGAAGCCGCGGAACGTCGTCGCAGCCCACGCGTCCGAGGAACCGAACACGCTCGGCGACACCCGTCTCGCGGGCCAGGTCACGGAGCCGTCGTGCGAGGGGGTCGTCCCAGATCCGATTGCGCTCCGGCCCCCCGGCGATCAGCAGCTCCGTGTCCGGCACGTCCGCGAGCGCGGAGATCACGTTGCCGATGCCCTTGCGCTCCACGAGGCGGCTGACGACGACCACGCGGCGGAGACCGACAGTTCGTGGGAAGGCCGGGCCGTCGGGCCGGAACCGCTCGACGTCCACGCCCGACGGGATGACGCGGATCTTCTGCAGGTCCGCGCCGAGTCGAGCGAGCTCGAACAACTCGTCGCTGCACTGCGCGATCACCGCGGCCGCCCGGTCGAGGATCCGCCGCTCCTCGGCGATCCGCGAGGGCGGGCTCGTGTCCTTGTTGCCCTGGTGGCGGCGCTTGACCACGCCGAGCGCGTGGAAGGTGTGCACGACGGGCACGCCGAGCGGCCTCGCCGCGGCGAGCGCCGCTCGCCCGGACATCCAGAAGTGCGAGTGGACGAGGTCCGGCGGGTCCGCCGCCCACACGCGTGCGAGATCGGCGGCGAACTCGTCCATGTACGGAAGCAGGTTGTCGATCGCGTTCGGGATCGGCTCCGCGGGGCCGGCGTCCACGTGGTCGACGACGACGCCGGGAGCGAGCTCGACGCGCCGTTCGAGCGCGGGATCGTCCCGGCGCGTGTGGACGACGACCTCGACGCCGCGGCGGCCCAGCTCGGTCGCGAGCGCGGCGACGTGGACGTTCTGTCCGCCCGCGTCGACCCCGCCGAGGACGGCGAGCGGGCTCGCGTGCTCGGAGACCATCGCCACACGAAGTGCGTTCATGCCGCCTCCGCAACGCGAGTCGGCGCCAGCTGCTCGACGGCGGCGACGACCTCCGCGACGGCGACGCCGTTGAGGCAGGGGTGGCCGGGAACGGGGCAGACGCGCGCGCGTGTGTCACGGCACGGCGCCGTCTGGTCGCCGAGGAGGACGTGCGGGACGCCCCACGGCCGCCAGCGCACGGCCGGCACGACGGGGGCGAACAGCGACACCACAGGCGTGCCGACCGCGGCCGCGAGGTGGGCCGGGCCGGTGTTCCCGACCACGACTGCTTCTGCGCTCGCGAGCACCTCCGTCAAGCGTGCGAGGTCGACGCTGCCGCCGAGATCGAGCGCACGCTCGCCGGCCACGGCCTCGGTGAGCCGCCTCTCGGTGGGGCTTCCCGTGACGACGACGCGCCGGCCGGCGGCGGTGAGCGCCTCGACGGCCTCCGCGCACCGTTCCGGCGCCCAGGCGCGCGCTGGCACGGAGGCGCCGGGATGGACGACGACGTAAGGCGAACTGCCGGCGGGGTTCGGCTCTCCGGCGTGCGGCCGCAGCACGGTGAGCCGGCCGTCGTCTCCCTGCGGCGGTGCGTAGCCCGCGGCCGCGGCGAGCGAGAGAGCGCGCTCGACCTCGTGGACGTCGCCCGGATCGCGGTGGCGGACGTCGAGCAGCGATCCCGGGTAGTCCTCGCTGATCGCGGCGATCCGCGGCACGCCGGCGAGCCGCAGCACAAGCGCCGTCGGGAGCGCGCTCTGGTGGAAGGACGTGAAGACGATCGCCTCGTCGACTGCGAGAAGGGAGATCCGCTCGGCGAGCGAGAGCACGGCGTCGCGGCTGACCGGGGACGGCTCGGGGTCGATCCACGGCGCCGGGAACTCGGTCAGCTCGTCGACGCCCGGGAGCAGCTCTGCGGCGGCCCGGCCTCGCGGCCCGCAGAGCAGCGTGACCCGCGAGGCGTGGGCGGCGACGGCGCGGATCGCCGGCCCTGCGAGCAGCACGTCGCCCCCGCTGTCGAGCCGGCACGCGAGCACGTGACTCATCGCGCGGCCCCCGCGAGCACCAGGTCGACGGCGCGGCCGAGCGAGGGCGCGACCACCGGCGCGGCCTCGATCTCCTCCGGGCGTGTCTTGACGTTCGGAACGAGGACCGCGCGCGCACCCGCGGCGTGCGCCGCCTCGACGTCGGCGCCGATGTCGCCGATGACGACGCAGCGCTCGGGCGCCACGGCGAGCGTCCGAGCCGCCTCGACGACGAGCCCGGGCGAGGGCTTGCGGCAGTCGCACGCCTCCTCGGGCGGCGCGTGCGGGCACACGAGCCACGCGTCGACAGGGCCGAGCAGCTCCTCGATCCGCCGGTTGACCGCGTCGACCTGCTCGCGAGTGACGAGGCCTCGGCCGACCCCGCTCTGGTTCGAGACGACGGCGAGAAGGATGCCCGCTGCGCGCAGGCGGTCGAGCGCGGCGCGCGCGCCGGCGACCGGGACGACGCGGTCCGGGTCGCCGTTGTACGGGACGTCGTCGACGAGCGTGCCGTCGCGGTCGAGCAGCACCGCCGCCGGGCGCGACGTGCGCACGAGTCGCCGCGCGCGCAGCATGCCGGCGTACCAGTGGTACGTCGCCGCCGGGGGGATCAGCGCGCTCGTGACGGCGAGCTCGGCGATCTCGCGGACGGTGCGAGGCCCCGGCGAGATCCGCCGGCCCGCGAACTCGATCGTCTGCGCCAGCCACGCGCATAGCGCGAGCACAGCGAGCCGACGCCGTCCGGTTGCGAGAGCCGCCACGGAGGCGGCCCCCGCCGCCGTGGCGGCGAGATGCGAGCCGCGTCGGCCCGCCGGCGCCCGGACGTCCCATCGCCATCCCGGTCCGTGCAGCACGTCCATCAGGGCGTCGTCGGCGTTTCCCGCCTGCGCGCGAAGGCTCTCGAAGAGGCGCGGAGGCCGGGGCGGGTGGAGAACGCTCCGGCTGCCGCGAACGAGCCGGTAGCCGGCGCCTCGGAGGCGAAGCGCGAGGTCGGCGTCCTCTCGGTACGCGCGCCGAAAGCGCTCGTCGAACCCGCCGACCGCAGCGAGCGCCGTCCGCCGGTACGCCATGTCCGCGGTCGCCCACGCCGCGCGCTCGAGCGCCTTCACGTTGCGCTCCCAGTCCGTCGGCCGCCGTCCGGCCGGTAAGGGCACGCGGATCGTGCCCTGGCTGCCGGCGACATCCGCTTCGAGCCCGCCGAGGTCCTCGGCGAGCCGCGCCGGCCAGTCGGGCTCGGGGATCACGTCGTCGTCGAGGAACGCGATCCACTCGGAGCGCGAGGCCCGCCAGCCCGCGTTCCGGGCCGCCGAGGGGCCGCGGCCGTGACTCCGCAGCACCTCGACGCCGTCCGGCAGCGGCGCCGCGGGATCCGAGTCGAGCACGACGAGCACCCGTCCCGGCCGCGGGCCCTGCGCCTCGGCGAGCGCCTCCAGCAGGGCCGCCAACGATGCCCTCCCCGCGCTCGGGATCACTACGTCATACGAGATCACGCGGCTCTCCTGGCCAGCGCTCCGCGGCGAACGAGGAACGGTCCGAGCGCGAGCGCGTCGACCGACGAGGAGCCGAAGCACTCGAGCGCGTCGCGCGGGTCGTCGACGATCGGCCGTCCTGCCGTGTTCAGGCTCGTGTTGACCACGACCGGCACCCCCGTACGGCGCTCGTAGGCGTCCAGCATCCGCGCGACGAGCGGCTCGCCGTCGCGATCGACCGTCTGGACGCGCGCGCTTCCGTCGACGTGGACGACGGCGGGAATCCGATCGCGCCACCCCGGGCGCACCGTGTGCGTGAACAGCATGTACGGGCTCGGAAGCGGGCCGTCGAAGATCTCCGGCGCGCGGTCGGCGAGCACCATCGGCGCGATCGGCCGGAAGTGCTCGCGCCCCTTGATCTCGTTCAGGCGCTCGAGGTTCTCGGCGCGGCCCGCGTTCGCCAGCAGGCTGCGGTGGCCGAGCGCCCGCGGCCCGTACTCCGCGCGGCCCTGGAACCAGGCGACGACGGCGTCGTCCGCGAGCAGTCCGGCGACGGTCTCGGCGACGTCCGCGGGCCGCTCGAACGGCAGGCCCGCGCGGGCGAGCCATCCGGCGACCTCCTCCTCCCCGAAGCCGCGTCCGAGCGCGGCGGTCGCCATCGGGGCCGGCCGGTCGCCGAGCTCGTTCCCGACGTGGAGCGCCGCGCCGAGCGCGGTGCCCGCGTCGCCCGCAGCCGGCTGGACCCAGATCCGCCCGAACGGTCCCTCGCGCCAGAGGCGGGAGTTCGCGACGCAGTTCAGCGCGACGCCGCCCGCCATCACGAGGTCGCGGTCGCCCGTCCGCTCGTGGAGCCCTCGGGCGAGCTCGAGCAGCACCTCCTCGAGCCGCCGCTGCACGCTCGCGGCGAGCGCGGCGTGCTCGGCGCCCCAGCCCTCCTGGCCGAGCGGGATGCGCGGGGCGAACTGCGAGAAGTCGATCGCCGCCACCCGGAAGCCGCCGTCCCCATTCACGCGCACCGCGTCGCGGAACGCCGGGAGGAAGTCCGGCTCGCCGTAGGCGGCGAGGCCCATCACCTTGTACTCGTCCGAGGTCGGCGCAAAGCCGAGATGCACCGTCAGGTCCGTGTAGAGGAGGCCGAGCGAGTGGGGAAGCCGCTGCGTCGCGAGAACCTCGAGCCGTCCGTCCGGCGCGTACCGGCCGCCCAGGTAGGACGTGCGCTCGCCGCGTCCGTCGAGCACCATCACCGTTGCGCGCTCGAAGCCGGACGGGAAGAAGGCCGAGGCGGCGTGGGCGACGTGGTGCGGGACGAAGCGGACGCGCTCGGGCGCGAGACCGGGCAGCGACGTCTTCAGGAACAGGGGCGCGCGACGCGCGTACAGCGTCCGCAGTCCTTCCCAGGCGTCCGCGGTGATGTCGCCGTTGGGCTGCGGGGCGAGCTCGGGATCGTACGAGTACGCGACCGCGTCGAGCTCGGCCGCTTCGAGACCGCCCTCGGCGAGGCACCAGCGCGCCGACCGTTCCGGCAGCTCCCACGTCGAGAACGGGACAGCGAGCTTGCCGTGCTTGCGCCGCGTGAAGCGCTCCTCCTCGGCGGCAGCGACGATCCGGCCGTCGACGACGAGTGCGGCGGCAGGGTCGTGGAAGACCGCGTTGACCCCTAAGACCCTCACGAACGGGGACCGGTTCCGCTTTGGAGCGCTTCTAAAACGCATCGGACCGCGACTACTGGCCGGTTGCACGCGGTCGTGCTTCGATGCGTACGTGCGCTGCCCGAACTGACGGTTCGAGAACCCGGACGGCACGCGTTTCTGCGGCTCCTGCGGCACCGCGCTTGCGCCGACGTGTGCGGTGTGTGGCGCCGAGAACCCTCCGGGCTTCCGCTTCTGCGGCACGTGCGGCTCGCCGCTCGTCGCCGGACCGCAGCCCGTCGCTCCCGAGCGTGCGCCGCTCGCCGGCGAACGCCGCCGCGTAACCGTCCTCTTCGCAGATCTAGTCGGGTTCTCGACGCTTGCCGAGCACCTCGACCCGGAGGAGCTGCGAACGCTCGTCGCCGACACGTTCGGCGAGCTGACGGAGGAGGTCGAGCGGCGAGAGGGGTGGGTCGAGAAGTTCATCGGCGACGCCGTCGTGGCAGTGTTCGGCGCGCCGGTCGCGCACGAGGACGACCTCGACCGTGCGCTCGAGACGGCCGTCGCGATGCAGGACGTCGTCGCGCGCCGCGCCGAGGATGCGCCGTCGCCGCTCGAGCTCCGCGTCGGCATCAACAGCGGCCTCGTCGTCGCAGGGGCGGTGGGCGACGGCACCCAGGCGGGCGTGATGGGTGACGCGGTCAACGTGGCGGCGCGGCTGCAGCAGGCGGCCGAGCCCGGCGACGTGCTGCTTTCGTCGTCCGTCTGGCGTCGCGTGCGGGACGGCTTCGAGACCGAGGCCCTGGGCCCGCTCGAGGTGAAGGGGAAGGCGCAGCCGGTCGATGCATATCGGCTACGCGGCAGGCGGACGACGGACGTGCGGAAGCGCGCTCCCTTCGTCGGCCGGCGCGAGGAGCGGGCGCTCCTGGAGCTCCTCTGGTCGAGCGCGCGCAAAGGGAACACGCACGTCGTCAGCGTCGTGGGAGATCCGGGCGTGGGGAAGTCGCGGCTGCTCGGGGAGCTGGCGCCCCAGGGCGCGGCGGTCGACGTCCGCGTGACCTGCAGTGGCGAGCGCGCGTTCGAACCGTTCCTCGAGATCGTCGAGCGCCTGCTCGGCGGCGCTCCGGTGGACGCCGACGACCTGCGCGCGAGGGCGGACATGCTGGGCGTCGCGGCCGAGGACGCGCTGCTGCTCGCCCCGTTCCTCGGGGTCGGCGGCGCGGCGCCCGTCGTCAGGATGGCGGACGAACAGGGAAAGCGGCAGGTGTTCGCGGGCGTGTGGCAGTTCCTCGTCGCGGTCGCCCGCGACCGGCCGTCGTTCATCGCGCTCGACGACCACTGGGCGGACGAGTCCTCCCGGGAGCTGCTCGACTTCCTGCTGGAGCGGCTGGGCGGCGGCGTACCCCTCATGCTCGTCCTGTGTTACCGCCCCGGCTTCGAGGCCGTCGAGCGCGCGGAGCTGCGAGCGAGCCACACGTTGATCCGGCTCGAGCCGCTGACCGCCGACGAGAGCGTCGACCTCGCCCGGGGCTACCTCGGCGTCGACGACCTTCCCGCCGACCTCGAGCGCCTCGTCGCCCGACGGGCCGAGGGCAACCCCTTGTTCATCGAGGAGCTCCTGCAGGCCCTGCTCGAGCTCGGCTCGCTCGCGGTGGTCGACGGCGCGGCCGTCCTGGCCGCCATCGAGGTCGACGTGCCCGATACCGTCCAGGGGACGATCCTCGCGCGCGTCGACCGCCTCGACACGGACGCCCGCTCCGTGCTCCAGCACGCGAGCGTCCTCGGCCGCAGCTTCGGCCACGAGCTGCTCGAAGAGGTCGTGGGAAACGCAGATCTCTCGACCTCGCTCGGCGCACTCGAGCGCGCGCAGCTCCTCCTGCAGGCTCGAGCCGGAGAGTGGGCCTTCAAGCACGCGCTCATCCCTGAGGTGACGTACGAGACGCTGCTCCTGCGTCATCGGCGCGAGCTGCACCGGAAGGTCGCCGAGGCGTTGGAGCGGCGAGGCGGCGACGAGCCGGAGCTGCTCGAGACACTCGCCGAGCACTATGCGCTCGCAGAGGTTCCCGAGAAGGCTCGCCTCTACGCGATCGAGGCGGGCGACGTCGCCCGTGAGCGCATGGGCTTCGCCGAGGCGAAGCGCCGCTACGAGACGGGCCTCCGCCTATGGGGTGAGGGCGACGAGCTCGGCAGGCTCGAGCTCCTGATGTGATTCGGACAAGCGGCACGCGTGTCGGGCGACCAGGCGGCCGCGCGGACGGCGCTGCTCGAGGCCGCCGACGGTTGGCGCGAGCTCGGCGAGGTCCGCAGGGAGGGCGAGGCGCTGGCCGGGCTCGGTCGCTCGTTCTGGGTCGCCGGTGACTCCGAGCGGTCCGCTGCGACGTTGGAGCAGGCGATCGCGGTGCTCGAGGAGGACGAGCCCTCTCCGGCACTCGTCCAGGCCTACAGCTGGGCCTCGACCGGGCACATGCTTTCGGGGCGGCATGGCGAGGCGATCGAGCTGGCGACGAAGGGCCTGGTGCTCGCCGAGCGGCTGGGGCTCGACGACCTTCGCTCACACCTCCTCAACACGCTCGGGGTGAGTCGCGCGTCGACCGGCCACGCCGACGGCATCGAGCTCGTGCGCGAGGCGCTCGAGCTCGCGCTCGAGACCGGCGATCCCGAGGCGATCGGCCGTGCGCACACGAACTACGCCGAGATGCTGTGGGACGCCGGCCACCTCGAGGAGGCGCTCGAGGTGGCCCGGGAGTCGAGAAGGAAGGACCGCGAGCTCGGCGCGGTTCAGTTCGACGCCTTCCACGCCGGCAACGAGGCCGGGATCCTGATCGACCTGGGCCGGCTCGACGAGGCCGACGCGCTCACGGCCGAGGTCCTCGGCGAGGAGCACCCCGGCTCGTCGGGCGTCGCCGCCGGCAACGCAGCGATCCAGCGGCTGAAGCTGCTGATCCGGCGCGGCCGCTACGACGAGGCGCGAGCGCTCCTCGACGAGATGGGTCCCTTGATCCGGCGGATGGGCGGCCCCGAGTACCTGGGCGCGTCGCTTGCGCTCGAGGCGGAGCTCGAGGTGGCGCGAGGAAACGTCGCTGCGGCGCGCCAGGCCGCGAAGGACGCCCGGAGCTACCTGATCACGGCGCCCTCACAGGTCGAGTGGCTCTCGTTCCTCGAGATCGGCGTGCAGCTCCTGCCGCGGGACGAGGTCATCGAGATGCTCGACTCGCTCGGGGAGGTGGGCGCGGAGGTGGGTCCGAGGGCCGGGCTCGCCGAGGTGCGCGCGACGCTCGAGGGCGATGCTGTCGGCGCGCGGCGCGCGGCCGACCTCTACCGCGAGGCGAAGATGCCCTACCAGGAGGCGCGCTGCCGCGTCGCGGCGGGCGAGCTCGAGCGCGCGCGGGAGCTGGTCGAGCGATTCGGGTTCTCGGACGGGCCCGTCGGTTCGGCGCTGTCGAGCGCCGAGCGCAGTGAGGCGACGTAGTCGCGTAGCGCGCCCGCGCCGCCCTCCGCCGCGGTGAGCGCGGCCGATCCCACGACGACACCGTCCGCGAGCCCGGCCGCTGCACAGGCCTGGTCGGGCGTCGAGATGCCGAAGCCCGCGTAGAGCGGGACGTCCGTCAGGCCACGCGCGCGCTCCACGAGCCCAGCCAGTGCGGGCGAGAGCTCGTCGCGCGCCCCCGTCGTGCCCGCCACCGTCACGAGGTAGAGCCAGCCGTCGGTCTGCCCGGCGGCGAGCCGGATCCGCTCGTCCGTGGAGGTGGGGGCGACGAGCTGGACGCGGCGCAGCTGGGGTCGCTCGCCCGCAGGAAGGTCGGCGACGATGATGCTCGTGGCGCCGGCGGCACGTGCGTCGGAGGCGAACCGCTCGTACCCGTAGGCCTCGAGCAGCGACGCGTACGTCATCGGCACGAGCGGGACCTCCACCCGCTCACGCGTTCGCGCGAGGCACTCGAGGCAGGCTCGCGTCCGCATCCCCTCGGCGAGCGCCCGTTCCGCGGCCCGCCGGATCACCGGCCCGTCGGCGAGCGGGTCGGAGAAGGGAAAGCCGATCTCGACGAGATCCGCGCCGCCCTCGACGGCGGCCCGCGCGAGCTCGGGGGTCTCGCGCCCGGCCATCAGGTAGACGACGAGGGCCTTGCTCAGAGCACGTTCTCCAGGTCCTTGTCGCCGCGCCCCGAGAGGCAGACGAGCACGAGCTCTTCCTCGAGATCGAGGACGCGGGCGAGCGCGTGCGCGGGCTCGAGGGCGGGGAGGATGCCCTCCGCTCGCGCGAGCCGGCGGAAGGCGGCCAGCGCCTCGTCGTCGGTCGCCGAGACGTACTCGACTCGGCCGCTGTCGCGAAGCGCCGCGTGCTCGGGGCCGACGCCCGGGTAGTCGAGGCCCGCCGAGATCGAGTGCGCGTCGAGGATCTGGCCGTCCTCGTCGGCGAGGAGCGACGAGCGCGCCCCGTGCAGCACGCCTGCCCTGCCGCCGCCGAGGCTGGCCGCGCCGGCCGCCTCGACGCCGACGAGGCGCACTTCGGCGTCGTCCAGGAAGGCGACGAACGTCCCGATCGCGTTCGAGCCGCCGCCCACGCACGCGACCACCACCTCGGGCAAACGCCCCTCCGCGGCGAGCAACTGCTCGCGCGCCTCGCGGCCGATGACGGCCTGGAGGTCGCGCACGAGCGCCGGGTACGGGTGCGGGCCGACGCAGGAGCCGATCAGGTAGTGGGTCGTCTCGACGTTTGCGATCCAGTCGCGAATCGCCTCGCTCGTCGCCTCCTTGAGCGTCTTCGTGCCGAACCCAACCGGCCGCACCTCGGCGCCGAGCAGCCGCATGCGCTCGACGTTCGGATGCTGGCGGCGCATGTCCTCCTCGCCCATGTAGACCGCGCACTCCAGGCCGAAGCGCGCACAGACCGTGGCCGTCGCGACGCCGTGCTGGCCGGCGCCGGTCTCCGCGACGACCCGCCGCTTGCCGAGGCGTCTCGCGAGCAGCGCCTGTCCGAGCGCGTTGTTCAGCTTGTGGGCGCCCGTGTGCAGGAGGTCCTCACGCTTCAGGTACACGCGCGTGCCAGGCCGGAAGCGCTCGGCGAGCGTGAGCGGCGTCGGGCGGCCTGCGTAGGTCGTGAGGAGCGCGTGCAGCTCGCGCTGGAAGCCCTCGTCGGCGCGCGCCTCGCCCCACGCCCGGTCGAGCTCCTCGAGCGCCGGGATCAACGTCTCGGGGACGAAGCGCCCGCCGTAGACGCCGTAGAAGCCCGCTGCCTGGGTCATCGCTTCGCCGCCTCGACGTAGGCGCGGACGCGCTCGTGGTCCTTGACGCCCGGCTCGCGCTCGAGCCGCGAGCTCGCGTCGACCGCCCACGGGCGCACGCGCTCGATCGCCGCGCGGACGTTGGATGCGTCGAGACGGCCCGCGAGCATCACGCGCCCCTCGGCCGCGGCGGCGCGCTCGAGATGGGCGCGGTCCTCCTCATCCCAGGGCAGGTCGAGCACCCGCGCGACGGGCTCGTCTCCGCGCAGGAGCATGGCGTCGCGCGCGCGATGGCCGTCTTCACGCGCATAGAGCTGGACGAGGTCGGCGCCGTCCTCGCCGCGCTCTCCCACGTAGACGGCGACCGAGAGCATCGTCTCGGGGACGTCGAGCACGCCGGGCGCGCGGCGCGGGCTCTCGGCGGCAAGGACGAATCCGGCCAGGTCGGCGCCCGCCTCCGCAGCCACGTCAGCGTCCTCCTGGCGGGTCAGGCCGCACACCTTCACGAGCGGACGGGCGACGAGGTCTGCGAGCTTCGCGGCGGGATCGGGCGCGCGCATCAGCGTCGAGCCGACGAGCACCGCGTCGGCGCCGGCGAGCTCCGCGGCGGCCGCCTGGGCGCGCGACTCGATCCCGCTCTCCGCGACGACGACCCGGTCGCGCGGCGCGCGGGCGACGAGCTCGAGCTGCGCGCGGCGGTCGATTCGGAACGTGGCGAGGTCGCGGGCGTTGAGGCCAATCGGGTTCGCCCCGAGGCGGACGGCGCGGGCCAGCTCATCGGCGTCGTGGGCCTCGACGAGCGCGTCCATGTCGAGCTTCGCCGCCTGCTGCATCAGGGCACGCGCGTTCTCGTCGTCGAGGTCGCGCAGGAGCAGGAGGACTGCATCGGCTCCGGCGGCGCGAACCTCGGCCAGTTGGTCCTCCGTCGCAAAGAAGCCCTTCGCGAGCAGGGGCAGATCGCTGGCGGATCTCGCGGCCGCGAGATCCGCCAGCGAGCCGCCGAAGCGCACGTCCACGAGCACGGAGACCGCGGCGGCTCCGGCCTTCTCGAGTGCGGCCGCGAGCCCAGCGGGGTCTGCGTCCGGGCGCAGGTCTCCGGCCGACGGTGAGCGGCGCTTGACCTCGGCGATCGCCACAAGGCCCGGGCCTGCGAGCGCGTCCCGGAGCCTCATGCCGGCGTCGCCTCGCGCGAGAACGCGATCAGCTCGTCGAGGCGGTCGAGGGCCGCGCCCGAATCGATCGCCGAGCGCGCCAGCTCGAGCCCCTCGCGGAGATCGGCGGCGTGCCCGGCGGCGGCGACGGCTCCCGCCGCGTTCAGCAGGATCGCGTCGCGACGTCCGCCGTCGGCACCCGCGAGCACTTCGCGGATCGCCTGCGCGTTCGCGTCCGGCGCCCCGCCGCCGAGCTCCTCCGGCGCACAGCGGGCGACGCCGAGGTCGAGCGGATCGATCGTCCGTTCGCGGACGGTGCCGTCGACGACCTCGCCGACGAGGTTCGGCCCCGCGGGCGAGAGCTCGTCGATCCCGCCTGCGCCGTGGACCACGAAGGCATGGCGGGCTCCGAGCTGCGCGAGCACGCTTGCGATCGTGCCCACCAGCTCGGCCGAGTAGACCCCGACGACCTGCGCCCGCGCGCCGGCGGGGTTGGTCAGCGGCCCGAGCACGTTGAAGACGGTGCGCGTACCGAGCTCGCGCCGCACCGGCGCGGCGTGCCGCATCGCCGGATGGTGTGTCGGAGCGAACATGAAGCCGAAGCCGAGCTCGTCGATGGAGCGTGCGATCCGCTCGGGCTCCAGCTCGAGCCGGAAGCCGAGCGCCTCGAGGACGTCCGCCGAGCCGCAGGCCGACGAGACGGCACGGTTGCCGTGCTTGGCGACGGCCGCGCCCGCCGCCGCCGCCACGAGCGCCGCTGCCGTCGAGATGTTGAGCGTGTACGCGCGATCGCCGCCCGTTCCCGCGGTGTCGACGAGGTCGTCGCGGGCGGGCCGGACCCGGACGACGTGCTCGCGCATCGCCTCCGCCGAGCCTGCGATCTCGCCGGCCGTCTCGCCCTTCGACCGGAGCGCCACGAGGAAGCCGGCGATCTGCGCCGGCGTCGCCTCTCCGCGCATGATCTCGCCCATCACCTCGCGCGCCTCGTCACGCCCGAGGTCCCGTCCCTCCAGCACCCGGCCGAGCGCTTCTTGGATCACGCCGATCCCTCCAGGAAGTTCCGTGCGAGCAGCGGCCCGTGCGGCGTCAGCACCGACTCCGGGTGGAACTGGAGGCCCTCGACGCGCAGCTCGCGGTGCCGCACGCCCATCACCTCGCCGTCCGGCGACGTCGCCGTCACGTCGAGCTCGGCGGGAATCCGCGTCGCCGCGAGCGAGTGGTAGCGCCCGGCGTCGAACGGCTGGGGCAGCCCTCGGTAGACGCCACTGCCGTCGTGATGGACGGGGCTCGCGCTCCCGTGCACGAGCTCCCGCGCCGGCCCGACCTCGCCGCCGAACGCCTCGACGATCGCCTGGTGGCCGAGGCACACGCCGAGCGTCGGCGTGCGCGGGGCGAGGCGGCGGATGATCTCGAGCGTCGCGCCCGACTCCGCCGGGCGTCCGGGGCCGGGGGAGACGACGAGGTGGGAGGGAGCGAGGTGCTCGGCGTCCTCGGCCTCGAGCTCGTCGTTGCGGCGGACGACGACCTCGGCGCCCAGCTCGCCGAAGAGGTGCGCGAGGTTGTAAGTGAACGAGTCGTAGTTGTCGACGAGCAGGATCATCGCGAGCCCTCCGCCAGCTCGATCGCGCTCTCGAGCGCGGCGAGCTTGCTCAGGCACTCCTCGTGCTCGGCGGTCGGGTCGGAGGCGGCCACGATGCCCGCGCCGGCCTGCAGGTGGGCCACGCCGTCGGCGAGCACGATCGTCCGGATCGCGATGCAGGTGTCGAGCGTACCGCCGGCCAGGGCGTAACCCACCGCCCCGGCGTAGGCGCCGCGCCGGTAGCCCTCGAGCTCTGAGATCAGCTGCATCGCGCGCACCTTCGGCGCCCCGGAGACTGTCCCCGCCGGGAAGCAGGCGCGCAGGAGGTCGAACGCGCCGACGCCGGGCTCGAGCTCGCCGGCGACCTCCGAGACGAGGTGGGTCACGTGCGAGAAGTGCTCCGGCTCGAGGAAGCGCTGGACGCGTACCGAGCCGGGCGAGCAGACGCGGGAGAGGTCGTTGCGGCCGAGGTCGACGAGCATGACGTGCTCGGCGCGGTCCTTGTCCGAGGAGAGGAGGCGCTCGACGTCGCCGTCGCCTCGCGGTGTCGTTCCCGCGATCGGGTTCACGCTCGCGCGCCTGCCTTCCTCGAGTTTCACCAGCGTCTCGGGCGAGGATCCCACCAGGTCGATCCCGTCGAGCTCGAGCAGGAACAGGTACGGCGACGGGTTCACGCGCCGCAGCGCGCGGTAGAGCTCGAGGGCGGACGCGCTCGTCGGCCGCTCGGCGCGCTGCGAGAGCACGATCTGGAACGCGTCTCCGCGGCGGATGTGACCCTTCGCGGCGCGCACCGCCTGCTCGTACGTCGCCTGGTCCGGAGAGCGCCGAATCGGCCCGGTCATGCGGCTGGCACCTGACGGGGCTGGGTCGGGCATGGCTGCTGCGAGCGCCGCCGCGACCGTCGCGCCGTCCCCCGCGAGCACCTCGGCGATCCCCGCTGCATGGTCGAAACGGACGAGCACGTCGGCGACGACGAAGCGCGTCTCCGGCAGGTCAGGGCCCTCGGGCGGAAGCGGGACAGTCGGCTCCAGTCGTGCGACGTGGTCGTAGCCGACGTACCCGACCACCGGAGCCGAGGCCTTCTCGGCCTCGTCCACGTCCACGAGGCGCGAACCGCAGCCCACGAAGGAGTAGCGGCCGAGCCGCCCGCGCTCGACCGACTCGAGCAGGAAGCTCGCCCGCCCGAGCTCGCGTAGCCGCAGGTACGCCCCGAGCGGGGTCATGAGGTCGGTGGCGATGTCGGCGATCGAGGTCATTACGGCAACGAAAAGACCTCCCTGGCGGAGGTCTCGAGCGGAACGGGCTGTCTTCGGTCTGGATCAGTCCAGGCGCAGGCTCCCGCTCCGCTCGTGGCGCCAGGCCCAGCCCCAGGTGCGTGCGGGGGTCATTCCGGGCCAGGGTACGGGGGCAGCCACGGCTCGTCAAGCGTCGTGGCTGCCGATCGCTAGCCTTTTCGCCGTGCCCCGTTCCGTGATCGTGTCGGCCGTCCGCACGCCGTTCGGGAAGCTGGGCGGCGGCCTCGCCGGCTACGAGGCTACGCAGCTCGGCGGGATCGCGATCCGCGCCGCGCTCGACCGCGTCGGGATCGAGAACGACGAGGTCGAGTACGTGATCATGGGGCAGGTGCTCCAGGGCGGCGCGGGCCAGGCCCCGGCACGCCAAGCGGCGATCGCGGCCGGGCTTCCGAAGGACGTTCCCGCCGACACGATCAACAAGGTCTGCGCCTCGTCGATACGCGCGGTCGAGATCGCCGACTCGATGATCCGCGCGGGCGACCACGAGCTGGTCGTGACGGGCGGGATGGAGTCGATGACGAACGCTCCCTACGCGCTGAAGAAGGCGCGCTTCGGCTACCGCCTCGGCGACGGGACCGTGATCGACCTGATGGTGCACGACGGGCTCACCTCGACCTTCGACCAGCGCCATATGGTCGAGCAGGCCTCCTTCGTCGCCCGTGAACTCGGGATCCCGCGCGAGGACCAGGACCGGTGGGCCCTTCGCTCCCACGAGCGCGCCGTGAACGCGATCGACGAGGGGCGGTTCGCGGACGAGATCGTGCCGGTCGACGGGTTCGCCGTCGACGAAGGGCCACGGCGCGACACCTCGCTCGAGAAGCTCGCGCAGCTGAAGCCGGTCTTCGACCCGGAGGGGACGACGACCGCGGGAAACGCACCGGGTGTGAACGACGGCGCGGGTTCGGTCGTCGTCGCCAGCGAGGAGTACGCGCGCCGGCGAAACCTCCCGATCCTCGCCACGATCGTCTCGCAGGCGTACGTCGCGGACGACTTCGCCTACCTCGCGCGCACGCCGGCCCTCGCGGGCAAGCGCGCGCTCGAGAAGGCCGGAAAGTCGATCGACGACGTGGAGCGGGTCGAGCTCAACGAGGCGTTCTCCTCGGTCGTGCTCAACTCGACGAAGATGCTGGGGGCCGATCCGGAGCAGGTGAACGTGAACGGCGGCGCCGTCGCGCTCGGGCACCCGATCGGGGCGTCGGGCGCGCGCATCCTGGGAACGATGGTGTACGAGCTGCGCCGCAACGGCGGCGGGCTCGGGCTGGCGGCCATCTGCTCCGGCGGCGGCCAGGGCGACGCGTTGCTGATCGACGTCTAGCCCGGACGACGAGGCAATTCCCTCGATCGAGGGATCCAGGAAAGCGCCCGCCGCCGCCGAACGCGCTCATGATCAGTCGGGGAGGTTCGGTGCGAATACTGCTCGTTGACGACGACGCCGGCCTGCGGGGCCTCCTGCGGGCGACGTTCGAGAGCTTCGAGATCGACGTCGCCGACGCGGCGAGCGCGGCCGAGGCCGAGAAGCAGGTCAACGGCGAGGTGCCGGACGTGATCGTCCTCGACGTGATGATGCCCGGCATCGACGGGCTCGAGCTGTGCCGCCGGCTCAAGGCCGACCGCGCGACAAGCGACATCTCCGTGGTCCTCCTCACGGCCGCGGATCCGAATCTCATCCCCGACGACTGGGCCGGCGCCGACGCGGTCGTTGCGAAGCCGTTTCGGCCGCTCGAGCTGCTCGCGCTCGTCGAGCGTCTCGCCGGCGGCGCGTTCGGCGTGCCGTTCCGTCCGGCTCGAATCGACGACCCGGAGGAGCAGCTCCTCCTCTACGCGCACGACCTTCGACACATGCTCGAGGTCGAACGCGGCCAGCGGAGCCTCCTCGAGAGCGCCTACCGCCAGACGGTCTCGGCGCTGGCGGCGGCGCTCGAGAAAAGGGACACGGGCACGCGCGCCCACTCGCAACGCGTGCAGCGGTACGCCGGCGAGCTCGCCCGTGCAATCGATCTTTCGTTCGCCGAGGACGAGAGCGTCGAGTACGGCTTCCTTCTCCACGACGTCGGCAAGATCGGCATTCCGGACAGGATCCTGCTCAAGCGCGGGACGCTGACCGCCGCCGAGCGCCGCGTGATGGAGACGCATACCGTGCTCGGCGAGCAGATGCTGAACGGCGTCGCGTTCCTCCGCGACCGCGGTCTCGCGATCGTGCGCTCGCACCACGAGCGCTGGGACGGCCGCGGCTATCCCGACGCGATCGGCGGGGAGGAGATCCCGCTCGGCGCGCGGGTGTTCGCGCTCGCAGACGCGCTCGACGCGATGACGACCGACCGCCCCTACCGTCGCGCGATGCCCTGGCGCGACGCGCGCGACGAGATCCTGGCCCTGAACGGCCGGCAGTTCTGCCCGATGGCGGTCGACGCGTTCAGGGAGCGGGAGGACGAGCTCCGCCGCGTGCGCGCCGCGCTCGCCGCCTAGTAGCTGGCTGCCGAGCCGAGCCGCTCGGTCATCGTCCTCGTGATCTCCGCTGCAACCTCCGAGAGCTCCTGCTCGAGCTGACGGAACTCGGTCCCGAAGAGCACGAATAGCGTGGAGGGAGTCGAGGCGGTCACCGTCGCGCTGCGACGCCCGTCCCCGAGCAGGGCGGCCTCGCCGAAGAAGTCTCCTGCGTGGAGCGTGCGCAGCTGCTCGTCGCCCTGCGTGACGGTCGCAGACCCGTCTCGGAGGACGAAGAACGAGTATCCGCCTGCTCCTTCCCCGACGAGCACCGTGCCCGCACTCACCGGCCGGACCTCGAGCCACAGGGAGACGCGCTCGAGCTCGGCACGCCCCAGCGAGGCGAACAGCGGGATCTTCGCCAGCTCTTCGGGTTCGGGCCGCACGTCGCGCTACTTCGGGATCGGCTCGAGCTTGTAGCCCACGCCGTAGCGCGTCTGCAGGAAGGTGTGCTGCGGCGCGCGCTCGTCGATCTTCTCTCGGAGCTTGCGCACGAACACATCGACGGTACGGTCGCGATGGGTCGCGCGGCGACCCCACACCTTCTGCAGCAGCTCGTCGCGCCCGACGACGCGGCCAGGCTGCTGAGCGAGCGCGTAGAGGAGCCGGAACTCGGTCGGCGTCAGGCCGGCGCCCTGGCCGTCGACGTAGGCCTCCACGTTCGCGGGGTCGAGGCGCAGCTCGGCGAGCTGGATCGCTTCGCCGCGGTCGGGCTCCTGGGCGCGGACTCCGCGGCGCGCCGCCGACCGCACGCGCGCGGCGAGCTCCTTCATCGAAAAGGGCTTCACGAGGTAGTCGTCGGCGCCCAGCTCGAGCGCGTGCACACGGTCGTGCTCGGTCCCGCGCGCGCTGACGACGACGATCGGGGTACCGATCCCCTCGCCGCGCGCCGTCTCGATCAGCGCCCAGCCGTCCGTCCCGGGCAGCATCAGGTCGAGCACGCACACGTCTGGCCGCTCGAAGCGCAGGCGCGCGAGGCCGATGTCGCCGTTCGCGACGACCAGCGGGTCGAAGCCGGCGGCGGAGAGGTGCTGCGCCATCCCGTCGGCGATGACGTCGTCGTCCTCGATGATGAGAACCTTCGCCATCCTTGTGATCATGATGCAGTCGCGGGAGCGCGCGCGTCCCGGAGCTGTGAAGGAGTGGTGAAGAGGCGGTGAACGAGGACGCGAGGCGAGGGCAGGTGCTGCTCGAGGAGAGCCGCGAGCTCGTCGTCGTGCTCGACGAAGCCGACCGTGTCGTCGCGACCAGCCGGCGCGCGCGCGAGACGCTGGACGGCCTCGTCGAGGGCGAGCCGTTGCCCGGAAGGCTTCTCGACGCAGAGGACCTGCTCGTCGTGCCGTACGACGTCGACGGCAAGCGGGAGCGGCTCGTCTACCTCCGCCGCGCGGGCGACGCGGCGGCCTACGAGGAGCTGCGTGCCGGCTTCACGGCCTCGGTCTCGCACGAGCTTCGGACCCCGCTCGCCCGCCTGCTCGCGCTGCTCGAGACGGCGCTGCTGCCGGGCCGGGACGTCCACGACCTGGTCGAGCAGGCGCGTGGCGAGGTCGAGCAGATCCGGGAGCTGATCGACGACGTCCTCTTCCTGAGCGAGCTCGAGACCGGCCGGGCGGTCGTCGGGCTGTCGGCGACCCGTGCGCTCCCCGTCCTGGAGGAAACGGTGGCGGCTCTGGAAGAGCGCGCCGCGCGTGCTGCGGTCACCGTTCGCGTCGAGGGCGATCCGGCGATCGAGCTGCCGCTGCGGCCGCGCATGCTGCGGGTGATCGCGGAGAACCTCGCCGGAAACGCGATTCGCTACGCCGGCCCGGGCGCGACGTGCACGCTCTCGCTCGAGCGCGAGGAGGGCGCGATCGTCCTCAGCGTCGCGGACGACGGCGTCGGAGTGCTCGAACAGGATCTCCCGCGCCTGTTCGAGCGCTTCTACCGCGCCGATCGGGCCCGCGCCTCGCGCGGCACCGGGCTGGGTCTCGCGATCGTCAAGCACGTCGTCACGGCCGCGGGCGGGACCGTGGAGGCGCGTGGCGCGCGCGGCCGCGGGCTCGAGATCCGCTGCGTCTTCCCGTTCACCAGGTCGTAACCACTCATTCACGATCTTTCAGCCCACAGGAGCGAGCATTCGGGCGAGGCTCCGGCGATGCGGCGCGCGCGGCCAGGGTGGTAGTCGACGTGGAGCGGGTCGAGATCGAGGTCGCCGAGCAGGCGCGGGGGCAGGATCGGCCCGCCAGGCGCGAGGCGGTCTTCGACGTCCACGACCTGACGGTCGCGTACGACGGCACGGCGGCGATCCGCGGCGTCAGCCTCGAGATCTACCGGAATCTCATTACGGCCGTGATCGGCCCGTCCGGCTCTGGCAAGAGCACCTTCATCCGCTGCTTCAACCGGCTCAACGACCTCATCTCCGGCGCGAGCGTGAACGGCCGGATCCTCTACCACGGTCAGGACCTGTACGGCCCCGGCGTCGACCCCGTCGCCGTCCGACGCCTGATCGGCATGGTCTTCCAGAAACCGAATCCGTTTCCCAAGTCGATCTACGACAACATCGCCTTCGGCCCTCGTGCGCTCGGCCGCAAGCAGGACCTCGCCGGGCGCGTGGAGCAGGCGCTCTCGCGTGCAGCGCTCTGGGACGAGGTCAAGGACCGGCTCTCCGAGAGCGCCCTCCGGCTCTCGGGCGGGCAGCAGCAGCGCCTCTGCATCGCGCGCGCCCTCGCGGTCGAGCCGGACGTGATTCTGATGGACGAGCCCGCGTCCGCGCTCGATCCCATCTCGACCACCCGGATCGAGGACCTGATGCACGAGCTCAAGCGTGACTATTCGATCGTGATCGTCACGCACAACATGCAGCAGGCAGCGCGCGTCGCCGACATGACCGCCTTCTTCAGCGTCGACGTCGCCGACGACGGCGCCCGCAGCGGCACGCTCGTCGAGTACGACGACACGCAAACGGTGTTCACCCACCCGGCCGACAAGCGGACGGAGGACTACGTGACGGGGCGCTTCGGGTGAGGCTCGGTCTCCAGGAGGAGCTCGACCAGCTCGAGGCGGGCGTCCAGGAGGAGGGCGAGCTCGTCGTCCGTGCGCTTCGGGGCGCGCTGGGCGCGCTCGTCGACCACGACCTCGAGCTGGCGGACGAGGTGATCGCGTTCGACGACGAGGTCGATGCCCGCTACTCCGCCGTCGAGGAGGGGATCCAGTCGCTGCTCGCTCGCCAGACCCCGGTCGCGGTCGACCTGCGCCTCGCCCTGGCCGTGCTGCACGTGAACCTCCACCTCGAGCGAATGGCGGACTACTGCGTCACGATCGCCAAGCTCGTGAAGCTCGCGCCAGCGAGCGCCGATCCGAGGCTGATCGAGGGCTTCGAGGAGATGGGGCAGCGCGCGGAGGAGATGATCCGCGTCGCGCTCGCGTCGTTCGCAGAGCGGGATCTCGAGCGCGCGGAGTCGCTCGTCGACCTCGACGAGCTGATCGACCGCGCCAACCGCCGCGTCGTCCACCATGTGCTCGAGCTCGGCGCGACGCCGGAGCTCCGCGAGTGGGGCCTCCGGATGCTGCTCGCCTCACGCTGCCTGGAGCGGATCGGCGACCACGCGGTCGACATCGGCGAGCGGACGGCGTTCCTGATCACCGGCGAGTTCCGCGAGTTCACCGACGCGAGCCACAAGTAGCGGTCCTCCCTGCGCCCGGATCGACGTCAGCGCACGACGGTCGCGACGGTGCGTGAGACCTCGGATCCGCCCGCCCTCGCGATGATCCCCGCGTACAGACGCCTGCCCTTCGCCGAGCGCGGGACCGCCCAGGAGCAGCGGACGCGTCCCGCGACGGTGGTCGCAACGGTCTCGGCAAGCGGCCGGCGCGCGAGGTTGGCGAAGCAGGAGATGTCCGTGAACCGGTCGACGGATGGGCGCACGGCGAGCTCCAGCGTGAAGAGGCGCCCGGCGAGCGGGTCGGTGGGAGTGCGCCAGAGGCCGGCGAAGCGGAGGTCCTTGCCGGTCACCCTGCGCGCCACCGTGCCCGCGGCCGACATCACGTAAATCTCGGGCCGCAGGATGCTGCGTCCGCGCGAGATCGCGAGCTCCTCGTCGGGCGACCACGCGGGCCAGTCGTCGTACACCTTGTTCCGCGTCAGCCTGCGCACGTTGTGCCCGTTGGCGTCGACGACGTAGATCTCGGTGTTGCCGAGCGGGGGGTCGCGTTCGGCGACGAACGCGATCGTCGCGCCGTCGGCCGACCACGCCGGGCGCAGCTCCGTGTGGAAGGCGACCGGATCGTCCGTCAGCTTCCGCTGCTCGCCGCCGTTCGGTCGCATCACGTAGATCTGTTGGGCGCCGGCGCGGTCGCTGGTGAACGCGATCAGCTGCCCGTCCGGCGACCAGGCCGGGTTGATGTCGAATGCGTGGTTGTCGGTCAGCTGGGTCTCGACGGTGCCGTCGCTTCTCATCACGTAGATCTCGGCGTCGTCGTTGCGACTCGGCGCGACCTGGTCGGTGAGCGATTCGCCCGAGGCGCCGCCTTCGAGCCCGCGGGCGAATGCGATCAGCGCGTCGTCGGGCGACCACGTCGGCGCGAAGCTCGGCTCGTCTGCGGTCGTCAGCTGAGTCTGGCCGCTGCCGTCCGCGTTCATCACGAAGATCTGCCGCACGGAGCGGACGAGCCGGACGAAGGCGATCTTGCGGCCGTCGTGCGACCACCGCGGCGTGTCCTCGTGGGCCTTCGTGGCCGTCAACCTCTCCTCGGGCCCACCGGCTGCCGAAATCGTGTAGATGTCGCCCACGCGGCCCTTGCGAAAACCGACGTAGGCGAGGGATTGTCCGTCCGGCGACCATGCGGGGACGTCGCTGCCGAGGGCGAGCGACTCGCCCGACCCGGCCACTGTCGCGGTCGAGAGGACGCCGACCGCCACTCCGAGGGCGACGACGGCGGCGAACGCGGCCCGAGGCTGCAGCCTCACTGGTCCGCGTCGGCGAGCGCGGCGCGAATACGGCTTGCGTTCGGCCCTCATACTCTTCTGGACGGGGCGGCAAGCGCCGCCCTTCCGTGGACTATGCCGCGGAACCGAGCTCGGTTACAAGCTGCTCGACCCGTTGCGCGAGCTCGTCGCGGATCGCGCGGACCTCGGCGAGCGGGCGGCCGGCCGGATCGGCCACCTCCCAGTCGACGTACCGCCTGCCAGGCACGAAGGGGCACTCGTCGCCGCAGCCCATCGTGACGACCACCTCCGCCCACTCCGCGTCCGCCCGCTCCAGGGCGCGCGGAACCCGGCCGTCGAGGTCGACGCCGACCTCGCGCATCGCCTCGGCCACTACCGGATGAACCTGCGCCGCCGGGCGGCTGCCGGCGGAGCGCCCCTCGTGCCGGTCGCCCGCCTGGAGGCGAAGGAAGGCTTCGGCCATCTGGGAACGGCCTGCGTTCTGGACGCAGACGAACAGCACCCGAGTCATCGCTCGAGTCCCATCTTGCGCCGGCTGCGCGCGGCGAGCGTCCGCGCCGTCAGGCTGGCGACGAGGATGAACGAGATCAGCACGAGGCCCGCGGCCCAGGCCTGGGCGTGGTCGTGCGGGTCGGGCGACTCCGAGTACTCGAAGATGGTGAGCGGAATCGACGCGAGCGGCTCCCTTGGGTCGAACGAGATCGACGTCCCCACGAGCGACGACGTGAACAGAAGTGGTGCGGTCTCGCCGGCGACGCGTGCGACGGCGAGCGTCGTTCCCGTCAGGATCCCGCCGACCGTCTGAGGGAGGACGACCGTGACGATCGTCTTCCAGCGGCTCGCGCCGAGAGCGAGCCCCGCCTCGCGGGCGGAGGCGGGCACGAGCATGAGCACCTCCTGCGTTGCACGTGCCACCAGCGGAAGCATGATGATCGCGAGCGCGAACGAGGCGGCCAGCCCGCTCTGGCGGTGGCCGGCGATCAGAAGGCCGAAGACGAAGATCCCGAGCACGATCGAGGGGATCCCGTTCAGCACGTCGAGCGTGAGCGAGACCGCGTCACGGACGCGCGCGTGCGCGAACTCGACGACGTAGATCGCGACCAGCACGCCGAAGGGCAACGCCATGGCGGTCGCGAGCGCGACGAGGATCGCCGTGCCCACGAGCGCGGGGGCGATTCCGCTCGGCTCGTTGGTGAAGTTGAACGGCTTCGGCGTCTCCGTCAGGAAATCGAGGTCGAGCGCGGGCAGACCGCGCCTCGCGATGGACACGACCATGATCACGAGGAGCGCGACCGCGGCGAAGGCGGCGAGCGTCGCCAATGCCTCGGCGATGCGGTTGACGGCGAGACGCCGACGGAGGTGGTCTCGAGAGCGGTCGAGAAGCACGACGTCCGTGCTCACTGGACTCCTCGGGCACTCGCAGTCACGGTATGCCGTCGCGCGGTCCGGCGCACGATCCACTGTGCGGCGAGGTTGGCGAGCAGCGAGAACACGAGCAGGATCAGCGCGAGGTAGACGAGCGAGGCGATCTGGAGCGCCGTCGTCGCCCCCTGGTACTGGCTCGCGATTCGGCTCGCGAGCGTGTCGGAGGCTCGGAAGAGCGACGAAGGGGTGGCGACGTTGTTTCCGATCACCTGCGTGACCGCAATCGCCTCGCCGACGGCCCGGCCGAGGCCGAGGATCAGCGCCGCTGCCAGCCCGCCGCGTACATAGGGGAAGTCGACCGCGCGCAGCATCTCCCAGCGGGTCAGGCCGAGGGCGAGTGCGCCCTCCTTCAGCTCGGGGGGGACGCCGAGGAACAGCTCGCGCGAGATGCTCGTGACGATCGGGATGATCATGATCGTGAGCACGGCGATCGCCGGCAGCAGTCCGCTCGCCTGTGGCCGGCCGGAGAAGAGCGGGAGAAAGCCGAGCGTCCGCTGCAGCGCCGGCTCGACGTGCTCGGCCAGGAACGGGCCGAGGACGAGAATCCCCCAGAAGCCGATCACGACGCTCGGCACGGCGGCGAGCGTCTCGACGAGCGAGGTGACCGGTCCGCGCAGGAAACGGGGCGCGAGCTCGGTGAGGTACAGCGCGATCGCGATCGCGACGGGGCCGGCGAGGAGCAGCGCGACGAGGGAGGTCACGGCCGTCCCGAAGATGAACGTGCCCGCGCCGAAGATCTGCCGCGCCGCCGGATCCCACGTCGTCGAGGTGAGGAAGCCGAGGCCGAACCGGTCGATCGCGAGCCGAGCGCCCTTCACTAGCTCCCACGCGATCAGCCCGACCAGGGCCACGGCCGCGGCCGCGGCGAGGAGCGTGACGGCGTGGAGCACCGTGTCTCCGATGCGGACGCCACGCCCCCGCAGGGCGTCGCTCGGTACAGGCCGGGCGACGTCGGTCACTAGGTGTGGACCCTGGCGAGCGTGCGGAGCGCCGCCTTCTGTACCACCTTCGGCAAGGGCTCGAACAG
>JBKOYJ010000004.1:0-17129 GCA_046725345.1 Actinomycetota bacterium
CGCTCCGCCACTCGCCCCGCGCGCAGGTTCTCGACCACCAGGATCGCGCCGCCGGGCACCGCCATCGCGAGGGTCACGACGAAGAACAGGAACCCGGCCGCGAAGGCGGCGTCCGCGTCGACGCCGAGTGTGCCGAGGAAGCTGACGAAGAACGCCTCTCGAACGGCGAAGCCGTTGACGGTGAACGGCACGAGCATCACGAGGAAGAGCAGGGGTCCCATCACGTAGTAGACGCGCGGCCCCAGGTCGACGCCGGCGCCCTCCGCAGCGAGCCAGATCGCGAGCACGCGCACCGCCTGGATCGCGAAGGTGAGCGCGGCAACCCCCGCCAGGAGCCGGCCGTGCGCGCGAAACGCGTGGATGCCCTCGTAGAGCGCCCGGAGCGGACGCTCGAGCCCGACGCGACGGAGAAGCGGCGCCGTCAGGCGAAGCGGCCGGCGCGCCGCACGCGAGAAGAAAACCACGGCGAGCACCAGTGTCCCGACGGCGAACAGAAGCTCGATCCAGAGGTAGGCGCCCACGTCGTAGCGGCCGACGGCGAGCACGAACCCGATCCCCGCGAGAGCGAGCGTGGCGGCGCCGCCGAGCGCCCGCTCTAGCAGGACGGAGCCGGCGACGTCCCCCGTCCGACCGGGATGGCGTCGCGCCGTCTCGAAGATGCGCACGGCGTCGCCGCCGACGGCCGTCGGCAGGATCTGCCCCGCGGCATAGGAGACGAGATACGCCCGGAAGAGCCAGGGCAGCTCGTCGTGGATCCCGCGCGCAGCCAGCAGCTGCTGCCATCGCCATGCCATGGGCACGACGGTGCCGAGCATGATCGCCAACGCCGCGAGCACGTAGCCGGCGTTCGCGTCCCCGAGCACGTCGAGGGTCTCGCCGATGTCGACCTTCCACAGCAGGTACGCGGTCGCGAGCGCCGTCACGACGAGCGTCGCGACGAGCCGGATCGCGCGTCTCATTCCGTGAACCGGGCGTGGACGCGCCGCAGGGCGGCGATCGCGTCGCGGATGTCGTCGTCCGAGTGCGCGGGCGAGAGCGGCAGCGAGAGCACCTGTGCCCCCGCCTGCTCCGCCACCGGCAGCGGCGGCTGCTCGGGGAAACGCTCCCGGTACCACGTGAGCGTGTGCACGGGCAGGAAGTGGATGCTCGTCGAGATGCCCTCCTCCGCGAGCGCGGCCTGGTACGCGTCGCGGCCGGCGCCGGCGAGAGCGGAGTCGATCCGGACGACGTAGAGGTGGTGTGCGTGCGTGTCTCGCGGGTCACGGGCGAGCGGGGCGATGCCGTCCAGCTCGGCCACCGCCTCGTCATAGAGCGCGAACTGGCGGCGGCGGATCTCGGCGTGCCGCTCGAGCTTGTCGAGCTGGCAGAGCGCGATCGCGGCGAGCACGTCCGGCAGGTTCGCCTTGTATCCCGGAACGACGAGGTCGTAGAGCGAGCCGTGGCTCCGGCGCATGAGGCGGAGGTCCTCGAGGGCCTCTGCGACGTCGGCGCGGCTCGTCGCGACGAGGCCGCCTTCGCCAGCCGCGATGTTCTTCGTCGCGTAGAGCGAGAAGCAGGTCGCGTCCGAGAGCCCGCCGATCTTCCGCCCACGGTAGCGGCTCTCCGCGGCGTGGGCGGCGTCCTCGATCACGGGGAGGCCGAGCGCCCAGATGGGGTCGAGATCGCACGGCTGCCCGGCGAGGTGCACGGGCATGACGGCCTTCGTCCGCTCGCCGGCGAGCTCGGCGACTCGTGCGGGGTCGACGTTCAGGTCGGAGTCGCGGACGTCGGCGAAGACGGGCGTCGCGCCCACGTGGACGATCACGTTCGCCGTCGCCGGCCACGTGATCGGGGACGTGATCACCTCGTCGCCCGGGCCGACGCCGAGCGCGACGAGCGAGAGGTGGAGCGCGGCCGTCCCCGACGAGAGCGCGACGACGTGGTCGGCCTCGAGGTACTCGGCCATGCGCCGCTCCAGTTCCGCGGCCCGCGGCCCCGTCGTCAGCCAGCCGGATCGCAGCGTCTCGGCGACCGCGGCGATCTCCTCCTCGCCGATCGCGGGCGGCTGGAACCCGAGCCCCTCGGTGCGCACGCGCGAGGCCATCGGCCGGCAAGCCTAGCTTTCTGGAATCCTCACCTAGGCGGCGCTTGCGACGCCGACACTCAGGACGTGCGGGCTTGGCCCGCGCTTCCGTCTGAAACGACCAGTCGACACGCTGGAATACGAGGGACAGACGTAAGTGGCGGGGACGATCGCGAGGACCGTGAAGCGGGGCGTGCGGCGCCTCGCCGGCCGCAAGTTCGTCAAGCACTACGTGGAGCCGCTGCGGGTTCGCGGCGTCCGGGCGCCGTTCGACGCGAAGCGCTACTTCGAGTCCTGGCACCGTGCGAGCGGCTCGCTCGAGGACTCCGAGACGATCGCGCCTGGGGCGAGCCCGCTGCGCACCACGTACCACTACAACGCAGTCGAGAATTCGATCATGGAGGCCCTCGCCGGAGAGAGGCTTCCGACCCCGCTCACCGTGCTCGACGTCGGCTCGGGCGCCGGGCACTGGATCGATTTCTACCGCCGCGTGTTCGGAGCCTCGTCCGTCGTCGGGCTCGAGCTGTCGGCGCTCGCCGTCGAGGCGTTGCGCGTCAAGTACGCCGGCGAGCCGGACGTCGAGATCCTCGAGGGAGACGTGGGCGCCGACGGCTTCGTGCTCGGACGGACGTTCGGCCTCGTGAACGCCGTCGGCGTCATGTTCCACGTCGTCGACGACGGACGCTGGGAGCGTGCTGTTGCCAACCTCGCCGCTCACCTCGACCCGGGCGGCCATGCCGTCGTCACAGGCCAGTTCGGGCGCACGACGCGGAACGTCCAGTTCCACCGGCGGGACGACTTCTCGTCCTGGGACGAGCTGCGGTCGACGACCTCTGACGTCGCGCTCGTCAACAAGCGCATCCGTTCGCTCCGCCGGTGGCGGGCGTGCGCGACGGCCGCCGGCCTCGAAATCGTGCGACGGCAGCGCACGCAAGCATCGCGCGCGATCCCGACCCCTGAAAACAACGTCCTGGTGCTCCGCAAGGGCTGAGAGGACGTCGACGTTCAGGAGCGCGCGAAGATCGCACTCTTCGCGCGCGCTCACCCGGAGGGTCTAACCCTCTAACGGCGAAAGCGCAGCCTTCGCCGTTACCACCTCGAAGCGGACGTTGTGTGCGGCGACGGCCGAGCGCTTCAGGGCCTCGTCCCGGCTCCCCCCGACGACCAGAACGGCGCCCGCGCGGTCGGATCCCCGCCGGAGCGGCCCGAACACGAATCCGGGGTTGCGGTAGACGACGACGCTCTGCACGCCCTCGGCGCCGCGGGCATCGTCGAGCCCGCCGACCGCCTCGAGGACGCCCGGAGGCGCGACGAGGAAGCGCACGCACGCGCCGCCGATCTGGTCGTGCGGCACGAGCGCGGTCTCGTCGATCGCTTCGCCGAGGGCCGCAGACAGCGCCAGCCCGTTGAGGTCCACGCCGAGCGCCGCACGGCAGAGCTCCGCGTCGTGTCCGCCCCCGAGACGGGCCGCGAGCTCCACGACGCGCGTCCCCTCCTCGGCAACGAGCACCTGCGTGTAGGTCGGGCCCTCGGTGATCCCGGCCGCCGCGGCTGCGGCTGCGGCGGCGTCGATCGCCTCCGCGATCCGCGGCGGGGAATGGTCGCTCGGCCAGACGTGCGCGAGCGCGACGCCGAACGCCGGCGGCTCGGCGACCTGCCTGTCAGTCACGGTCAAGGGGTGGAAGCGGCCCGCGAGCGAGAAGCCGTTGACGGTCACCTCGCCCCCGGGAGCGTACTGCTCGACGAGGCATGTCGCGGTCCGCGAGGCCGCGAGCGCCTCGGCCGCGGCGTCTTCGAGCTCGTCGGGGCCGCGCACGAGCGCGAGCCCCCGCTGTCCCTGCCGGTCGGGGGCCTTGAGGACGCACGGGAAGCCGACACGCGCGGCCGCCTCCGCCGCCTCGGCGACCGACCGGCAGAGCACGAATGCCGGCTGGGGTACGCCCGCCTCGGCAAAACGCTCGCGCTGCCGCCGCTTGGACGTGGCGAGCGCCGCCGTCTCGGGCGAGATCGGATGGGGCAGGCCCATGCGCTCGGCGACGCGCGCCGCGATCCCGACCGGCCAGTCGATGCCCGGCGCGACGATTCCGTCGACGCGCTCGGCCGAGGCGAGCGCCTCGATCGCACCCTCGTCCTCGGCCGACACGATCGCCCGGCGGTCGGCGTGGCGGAAGCCCGGCGCCGCAGGATCGCGGTCCGCGGCGATCACGAACAGGTCGAGCCCGCGCGCCGCGGCGAGCAAGCCGAGCTGGGCCGGCCCAGCGCCCAGGACGAGGATCCGCTTCACCGGCGTCTCCGCAGCGTGAGCGCCGCCCGCTTGAGCGCTCGAACGGCGCCGAAGCCGGCGGACGGCGTCTTCCAGACGACGGAGAGGGGCTCGGGCGTCCCGCCGAACGCTCGGACGAAGCGCTCGACGTGGCGAAGCATCGAGCCTTCGAAGTCGAAGCCGGTGCCGCGCGCTGCGGCGCGCTCGATCGCCGTCCACATCACGAGCGAGGCGGCACCGCTCGTGCGCAGGCTCGGATCCGTGCCTCCCAGCAGGTAGTACGTCCAGCGCTCGTCGTGGACGAAGAACCCGCCGGCGTGGACGCGGCCGTCCCCGTCGCGCGCGATCAGGATCTCGCGCGCGCCCTGCGCGCCCGCGGCGGCGTCGAGGCGCTGGATCACCGCCGTGTTCTCGCGCGCGACCTCCAGGCGCCCCTGGCGGTCGACGGTGCGCTCGTGTACGCGCAGGTAGTCCTCGAGCGCCCCCTCCTCCACGGCGATGCCGCGCTTGCGCGCTTTACGCACCTCGCGGCGCACGTTCTCGCGCGCGCCCGCGAACACCGCCTCGAGATCCGCCAGGTCGCGGAGCCGCCACGTGTAGTGGCTCGTCTGGCCGAATCCGTGCCAGTGCAGCGGCGTCCAGTAGTCGAACGCGGGACTGCAGCGTGACTGGAGGTACGCGAACGGGCCGATGCGCTCGAGCAGGAGCTCGAGCTGCTCGATCTCGCGCGAGCGCCGGTGGACGCCTTCGCCGCCCGTCAGCAGCGGGCCGAGGTACGGCGTCAGCGGCGCACCGACGTGGACGTCGCCGAAGCGGCTGTGGCGGACGACGCTCGGCCACGCCGCGTCACCCGCGAGGTGTGTGCGCCACGTGCCGGGCGCGACCGCGTCGAGCCACCACGAGGTCGCGAACACCGAACCCTGGGGCGACCGCGCGACGACCGCGTCGTACTCCGCCGCCTCCCCGGCGCGCTCAGGCGCGGCTGACGTACTCGACGATCCGCTCATGCAGGTCGGGCTCGATGCGGCGCTCCGGGGGCCGCTCGAAGCTTGCCGGTATGGGACGACGCCGCACGAGCCGGATGCCGGCCCGCTCCGCGAACTCCGCGATCTCGCGCATCGTGTCCTCGGCGTGGTCGCAGAGGTGCTCGTACGAGACCTCGTGGAAGCGCGTCTGCCCGAGGAGCTCCCGGTCGCGCTCGACCAGCGCCTCGATCCGGCGCACCTGCTCGACCACCTGCTCGTGCGCCGGCAGCCGGCGCAGCTCCGCGACTTCCGGCGGCTCCGCCGACCACCAGCGGCTCTCGTCGCCGGTCACCGCACGCCGCGCCCCGAGCAGCGACACGGCGTTCCCGACGACCTCGCGGCGGACGACGAGGAACAGAGCCTCCGGCAGCGCCACGCCGATCGGGGCGAGGCGCAGCGTGGAGATCAGGTTCTTGAAGACGAGCGGGCGCCCGGACGCGTTTCCCAGCGCCCTCATGGCCGCTCTCAGCCGCCGCAGCGACCGCGGATCGGCCTCGTCGAGGGGCACGTACTGCGGCGAGCGGCGGAAGAAGCGGTACCAGAACTCGCCGCATTCGCTCGGCGCGGCCGGCCCCGACGTCCGCCCGAAGCGGGAGGTGAACCCGACCGGGGGCTGCGGATGCCAGCCGCGCTCGACGAGGGATGGGGCGCCGTAGAACGTGCAGTGGCGATTCGAGAGATAGCCGACGTCGAAGGCCTGTACGAGCGCCTGGTACAGGAGGGTGCTTCCCGAGCGCGGCGCTCCCACGACGAGGAGGGGCGGATGCGACAGCGGCTCTTCTGTCCCGCTCGCCGTCCGCGTCTCGAGTGCGTCGAGCGCCCGGTTGAGCGTGCGGAGCGAGCGCGACCGCAGGTAACGCGGCGCCTTCCTGGTCAGCGCGAGAGAACGCCGCTCTCGTCCCGAAGGATTGCCTCCCACCACACCGCGTTCTCCCGGTACCAAGCGACGGTGCGCTCGAGACCCTCGACGAACGACGTGCGCGCCTTCCACCCGGTCAGCCGGGCGGTCTTGTCCGTCGAGCCGATGTGCCGGTCGACCTGGCCCGGGCGCTCCGGCTCGTGCACTTTGAGCGACTTCGGCTTGCCGACGGCGTCGAGCACGTGGTCCGCGATCTCGGCGACCGAGATGTCGACGCCGGTGGCGACGTTCAGCACCTCGCCGGCGACCCGGTCGGCCGGCGTGGAGATGATCGCCTCGATCGCCTCGGCGTCGTCGTCGACGTACAGCCAGTCGCGGCTCGCGTGGCCGTCGCCGTGGATCGTGAGGGGCAGTTCGCGGAGCGCCTGCGTGATGAAGCGCGGGACGACCTTCTCGGGATGCTGGCGCGGCCCGTAGTTGTTGAACGGGCGCACGATCACGATCGGCAGCTCGTACGTGACCCAGTACGCGTAGGCGAGCCGGTCGGCGCCGGCCTTCGTCGCGGCGTAGGGGCTGCGCGGGTTGAGCGGATGCTCCTCGTCCATCGGGGCGTAGTCCGCCGTCCCGTACACCTCGCTCGACGAGATGAGGATGAAGCGGTCGACCGGCTTCTCGCGGATGGCATCGAGCAGGACGCGCGTGCCCTGGACGTTGGTCGCGACGAACTCGGACGCGCCCTCGAGGATCGACTTCTCCACGTGCGACTCTGCCGCCGCGTTCACGATCACGTCAACGTGCTCGACGACGTCCTTGACGAGTGCCTCGTCGCGGATGTCACCCTCGACGAACGAGAGCCGCTCGTGCGACATCACGTCGGCGAGGTTCTCGACGTTGCCCGCGTAGGTGAGGGCGTCCAGCGAGACGACTTCGTACGGCGTGTTCGCGAGCAGATGACGGATGAAGTTCGAGGGGATGAACCCCGCACCGCCCGTCACGAGGACGCGCTTCACTGCCATCGACAACCTCGACTTGGCAGCGTCGGCGGAGCGGCTGCCGGAGAGAGCAAGAGGCTACTCCGGCGAACCCAGACGCGTAGCGTTGCTGTCATTCCGATTTGGTCTCCTTGTCGACGACGTACAGCGGCCACCCCTCCACGTCCCGCCGGATCCGCCCCAGGTACTCGCCCACGAGGGCGAGGATGAAGCCCTGAATCCCGAGCACGAGGAGAACGAGCCCCGCGAGGAAGAGTAAACCGGGGAAGTCGGACGCGGCGATCCAGTAGCCGACGGCCCACACGCCGACGGCGGCGGACAGGAGACCGCAGAGCGTTCCGAGCACGATCCCGATCCACTGGATCGGCTGAGGCCAGAAGCCGGCAAGCACGTGCAGCGCGAGCCGCGTCAGGCGCAGCGGCCCATAGCGCGAGCGGTCCTTCCGCGCGGTGTGCGAGACGTCGACCTCGACGACCGTTCCGCCGGCGGAGGCGACGAGCGCCTTCGTGAACTTCTGCTTGCCGATCGCGTCGAGCATCGGCTCGAGCGCGCCTCTGCGGTAGGCGTTGAACGCGCAGCCGAAGTCGGAGATGGCGACGCCGGTGAAGCGGCGCAGCATCGCGTTGATCACACGGGAAGGGAGCGTCCGGCCCCACGAGTCGCGCCTCGTCGAGCGGCGCCCGCTGGCGACGTCCGCTCCGGCGTCGATCGCGGCGACAAGCTTGGGAATGTCCTCCGGCGCGTTCTGCAGGTCGGCGTCCATCGTCACGACGATCTCGCCCCGGGCCCGCGAGAGGCCGGCGTGCATCGCGGGATGCTGGCCGACGTTTCGGCGCAGCCGGAGCGCCCGAACGCGCGCGTCGGTTTCGTGCAGCCGCTCGAGCAGCGCGAAGCTGCCGTCCTGGGAGCCGTCGTCGACGAAGATGAGCTCGAACGGTCGGCCGAGCCGCTCGAGCGCGGCGATGGTGCGGCGGTAGAGCTCCTCCAGGACGGGCTGCTCGTCGAGCACGGTCACGACGACGGACAGCTCCGGCGGCGGCGCGAGCGACTCCGCAGCCGGGAGGGCGAGAGGATCTGTGTCGAGCACGCGCAGGCCGGAAACCCTATCGCGGCGGGTGTGACAAACTGCGCCCATGGGGACGCCGGTCGGCGAGCGCGTGTACGAGCTGCGCCGCGAGCGCCGGCACGGAGCCAGCTGGATGGCGCGCCGGGCCCTTGAGACGCTCGTCGAGGTGGCGCGCGAAGCCGATGTCGCAGCGACCGAGGATCTCTTCGAAGAGCTGCTGGGCGCGGCCCGGGGGTTGGCGCGCGCCCGGCCGGAAGTCGGCGCGATCGCGGGCGCGGTGGGGCGCGTGCTCGGTCCGGCCCGCCGGAACCTGCACCTCGACGCTTCCGACCTGCGCCGGCTGGTCGACGAGGAGGCGAACGCGCTGATCGCGGCACGCGATCGCGCAGCGGCGTCGATCGCGATCCAGCTTCGCCAACGCCTGACCGACGCGTTCGTGCTCACGCACTCGGCGTCGGCGACCGTGCGCGAGGCGCTGCTGTATGCGCCACCCGAGCGTGTGGTCTGCACGGTCTCGGCCCCGAACGAGGAAGGCCGCGCCTTCGCCGCGGAGCTCGAGGAGGCCGGCCTGGCCGTCGAGCTCGTCGACGACGGCGACGCGGCAGCGCGTGCGCTCGCCGACTGCTCGCTGCTGCTGCTCGGGGCGGACACCGTCTTTCGCGACGGCAGCGTCTACAACAAGATCGGCACGCGGCGGCTCGCCGAGATCGCAGGCGACGTGGGCATTCCCGCCGTCGTCGCCGCCGAGGTGATCAAGCTCACGCCCGTCGACGCCGTGGAGGGACCGCGCCTCGAGCCGGAGGCGACGGAGCTGTTCGACATGACCCCGGCCGAGCGGATCGACGAGATCGTGACCGAGGAGGGCACCTTCAGACCGGACCAGATCGCGACGCTCGTCCCGCGCGTGCCGTTCCTCGCCGAGGGCTACGCATTGCTAAGCGGGAAAAGCTGACGCTTTTCCGCTTGCCTGGTTAGACCCTTCGCTTCGCTGGGGTTAGCGCGCGCGAAGAGCGTGCTCTTCGCGCGCTCTTGAATCACCCCGTCGAGTGTCGGCCCCGACGCGCGAGGCGGCGATGCCTGAGGTGTGCCTGCGGCGGTAGACCACCATCCGCGCGTCCTCATTGCGGCGTCGATCCTCTGCTTCGTCACGGTCGGCGCCGCGCTCTTCACGCTCGAGGTGCCGGGCCTCGGCATCGCGCACCTCATCTACCTCCCCGTCGCCTTCATGGCCGTCGCCACGAGCGCGCGCGCGGGCGCCGCGGCAGGCGCGTTCGCGACCCTCGGCTACCTCGCGCTCGGCCTGCTGAGCCCACGGCTTGGCGACGTGAAGCTGCTGACGGTCTCCACGGCCGTGATCGCCGTCACCTCGATCGGCTTCGGCGCGCTGATCGGCTGGATCGCCGACGGCAAGCGAAAGCTACTCGTGCAGCTTCACGAGCTCGCGCAGCGCGACTTCCTCACGGGCCTGCTCAACCTGCGCGCGTTCGAGAAGTCGCTGACTGCCCGCTGCGAGTCCACGAGCCCGTTCGCGCTGCTGCTCGCCGACCTGGATGGTCTCAAGGCGGTGAACGACAGCGAGGGGCATCACGCCGGCAACGTCCTGCTCCGGAACGTGGCCGACGCGTTGCTCGAGGAGCTGCCGGACGGCGCGGAGGCGGCGCGCGTTGGCGGCGACGAGTTCGCGCTGCTCTTCCCGGGCATGGCCGCGCCCAGGGACGCCGAGGCGACTGCCCGGCGGGTCGAACGCCGCCTCGAGCGGCGCGGCCTGTGGCTCAGCCTCGGATGGGCCGCCTACCCCGCCGATGCGCTCACCGCGGTCGAGCTCTTCCGCTGCGCCGATCAGCGACTCTACTCGTCGAAGCTAGAGCGAGTCGCAGCCAAGGGCGATTCGAAGGTCGCGACGCTTCGTCCCGTGGAGCCGCCGCCGGTCCTTTCAAGCGCGTCGCCGCTCCTGGCGCCGGCGGGCAGATCGGCGGACGCCGCCTCGACGACCGGCCCCCGCAGCGCGGCTAGTACACGCCCGACCGGTTGACCGGTCGTCCATCGGCCCGCCTCGAGGCGCCACGTCGACCGCCCAGAATCCATTGACTCCCGGGCCACCGACCTCCACCCCACGGGCGACGGTATCGGCGGGAGCGATACGCGTGGGCTACGAGATTGCGCCAGATGGGTGCCGCGAGGCCGAGCACGTCTGAAGCCGGCGGTCGAGCCAACGAGCTCGATTCCGGAACCATCTCGTAGGATCGCGGCCCGTGCCGCGCACGTTGCTCGTCGTCGGCGCCGCTGCCTCCAGCGGCCGCATTGCCGCACGCGCGGCCGCGCTCGGCCTTCGGGTCGTAGCGGTCGTTCCCCCCGCGGACGATCCGCCGGACCGCGTGGAAGCGGTCGAGCGCGCAGAGGTCGCCGATCGTGATGCGATCACGGCGATCGCGCGCCGCCACGGCGTCGCAGGTGTGCTCGCCTCCTCGCGCGACGCCCTTCCTTCCGCGACCGCTGCCGCCGCGGCGTGCGGTCTGGCGGGACCGCCCGAAGACACGGTGCCGGCGCTCACGAGCCGGATCGCACTCCGCCGCCGCCTTGCGGTCTCTGGAGTTCCGCAACCGCGGTTCGCGGCCGTCCGGAGCCTCCACGAGGGCGTCTCGGCGCTGGCGGCCATCGACGTTCCGGCGTTGCTGCGGCCGGCGGAGCCCTGGGAGGACCACGGCGCGTTCGTGGTGCGCACGACTGCCGATCTCGAGGCGCACCTCTACCGGACGCTTGCGGCCTCGGCGAGCGAAGAGGCGATCGTGGAGGCCGCTGCAAGCGGAACGGAAGTCGACGTGCTCTGCCTCGTCCGCGAGCGCCGTGTCACGACGCTCCTGCTCGTGGATCGCCCCGCGCCGAAAACGCTCACGTACCCCTCGACGCTGTTCGCCGACGCGCTCGCCGGGGCGGTTCCCGCCGCGACGCACGCCATCCACGCTCTCGGCATCGACCTCGGCGTGGCCACCGTCCGCCTACGTGTCGTGGACGGTGAGGCGACCGTCACGGACGCGGCCCCGTGGACGCCCGATGTCCCCCTCGACGCTCTTGGCCGCCACGCCGTCGGCGTCGACCCGCTCGAGCTCGCGATCCGGGTCTCCGTGGGCGCCGACGTGCCCGAGCTCCTGAGCCGCCCGCGCTTTCAGCGTGCGGCCGCGCTCCGAATCGCCCCGGCTGCCGACGACGCGCGTGGTCTCGTCGAGCGGGACCGGACGTATCTCGTGACTGCGGCGCCGACGAATCTGGAAGCGCTCGAGCTCGCCGAGGCTGCCGCCGCGCGATGAGGGACGTCACGGTCCTCGTCTCCGCGGCCGGTGCGCCCGGTACCGCGGCGCTCCTGCGCGCGCTGCGCGACAACGGGGAACGGAGCGTTCGCTTGGTCGGAACCGACATGTCGGAGCGCGCGATCGGCCGACACCTCTGCGACGTCTTCCACGTCGTGCCGCCGGGGCGCGACCCCGGGTTTCCCGAAGCCATGCTGGACGTCTGCCGTCGCGAGCGCGTGGACGCCGTCCTTCCGCAGTCCTCGTTCGACCTCCCCGGGCTAGCCGCGGCGAAATCGCGGTTCGAGGCCGAGGGAGTCCGCGTGCTGGTCGCCACTCCCGAGGCGGTTCGACGCTCGAACGACAAGGCCGAGACCTACGCACTGCTCGAGCAGATCGGCGTCCGCGCGCCCGCGTGGCGGCGCGTGCAGGGAGGCGAGGCGGTGGCGCGGGCGGCGCGCGAGCTCGGTTACCCCGAGCGCGAGCTCGCGCTGAAGCCGGTCTTCACGTCGGGCTCGCGAGGCTTCCGCGTCCTTTCCGCCGGGGCGGACCGGCGCTCGCAACTGCTCACCAATCGGCCCGGCGTGCCAGAAGCGCTGCGCCTCGAAGAGCTCGTCGAGCTGCTCCGCGACGACGAGACGGAGCTGCTCGTGATGGAGCTCGCGAGCGGAATCGAGCGCACCGTAGACGGGATCGCGGAGCGGGGCCGAATCGCGCTCGGTCATCCCAAGACCCGGGAGGCGATGCGCGCGGGGCTCGCGATGTTCTTCCGTACGCTCGACGACGACACGCTGGTGGAGACCGCGGCGCGCATCGTGGAGGCGCTCGCGCTCGACCACTTCTTCAACATCCAGCTCGTCGGGGAGCACGTGATCGAGGTCAACCCGCGCATCTCGACCGTCGTCTACCAGGAGGATCTCAACCTCCCCTACCTCGGCCTGAAGCATGCGCTCGGCGAGATCTCCTTCGACGAGCTCGGCGAGCTCGCCGCGCGGATCCGGCCTACGCGCCGCGCGCTCCGCTACTTCGACCAGGTCGAGTGGGACTCCGATCCCACGGGAGACGGAAGTTAGACTCGCCCCCGAGTGCGCGCGTCCACAACCGCCGTCAAGCGCTCCGTCGCGCGCGTCGCCGACGCCGCGCGTCATCCAAGGCGGACGCTCGAGCAGGAGCGGATCCGCCGCCGGTTCGTCGTCGACTTCCTCGGCAACCGGCGCCTCCTTCGCTCGTACGATCGGGAGGTCCGGGAGAGCGGGCTCGTCTGGCATCTGCGCGAGCGCGCGTACGAGCTGCAACGGCTCGCCGAGGACGCGTCCGGCCCGCGCCACACGCTCGGGGCGATCGGGTACCGCGAGGGGATGCACCTGTACGCCGTCCTCCGCACGCTCCGTCCACGAATCGCGGTGGAAACGGGCGTCGCGAACGGCTTCTCGACCGCGTTCTCGCTGCTCGCGCTCGAGCGGAACGGCGAAGGCGAGCTGTACTCGATCGACCTGCCGCGCGAGGTCGGCCGCGAGTACGAGCCTGGAACGTTCTACGAGGGTACGGGACGCGCTGGCATACCGCCCGGATCGCAGCCGGGCTGGCTGATCCCGGACGAGCTCCGCCCGCGCTGGACGCTCGTCCTCGGGCGCACGCAGGACGAGCTCCCTCCGCTCCTAAAGCGGCTCGGCGCGATCGACTCGTTTCTCCACGACAGCGAGCACTCGTTCGAATGCATGTGGTTCGAGTACACGCAGGCGTGGCCGGCGCTTCGCGACGGCGGCGTGCTGATCTCGCACGACGTCAAGAGCACCAACGCGTTCCCGCGCTTCGCGCGCGAGCAGGAGCGCGAGCCCGTCCCGCTGAGCCGTGGAATGGCCCTGCTCGTCAAGTAGGGCGCGGTAGGAAGCGGTCGGCCTCGGCGACGAGCTCGCCAGCCGAGAGGCAGACGCCGCCCCGCTCGCGGACCGCGTCCAGGATCCGGAAGTAGAGCCGGTCCCACCCCTCGGCGGTCCACGCGTCGTACCGGTCTGGGTGCCACAGCAGCGAGAACCCGCCTCCGTGCTCAGCGGCGTAGTCGAGTAGGGCCAGCAGCCGCGGCTCCGCCGCCTTCGCCGACAGGCCGAGATAGCGATCCTCGACCAGCGTGGCGTCCATCGCGGCGAGCGGGATCTCGAAGAGCTCGAGCGGACGGTCCGCCTCGAGGTCCCAGGGGCGAAACGGCTGCGCGATCCCGGCGCGGAAGCCGGGAGCATCCGGGAACCCGAGCGTCGTGTCGTAGCGGAAGCCGAGACGCTCGAGCCACGCGAGGTTTCGCACCGGGTCCGCGCGGAGGTAGTGGAAGCGCTGGCCGGCGACGGCGCCCGCGAGCGCCTCCAGCTCCCGCTTCTCGGCGCCGAGAAGGGTCTCGTCGTCGGCTGCCCGGTAGCTGCCGTGGAGGGCGACCTCCGCTCCACCCGCGATGAGCGTCTCCACGAGCCGCGGCCGAAGGCGCGCGTAGGTCTGGGGTGCGGGGCCGTCGTGGCGGTCGCGGTGCGCGGCGAGCACGAAGAACGTCGAGCTCGCGCCCTGCTCGCGCTCGCGCGCCATGACCTCGTCGAAGCGCCAGTTCGGGTCCGTCCGCCGGAGCTTGTGGACCGGCATCGCGACCAGGCCGCGCGCCTCGCGCCACGCGGACCCGAAACGGCGGCAGCGGACGCCCCCCTTCAGCCGCGCCGCTGCGCCGCGGACGCCGATGCGCGTCCAACGCCACGGCGAGTCGACGTCGTGGGTGAGCGCGACCGCGAAGCGCGCGCCGCGCCAGCGCGGCGGCTCGACGCCGAGGCGCGCGCGCAGGCGCTCGAGCGGCGGATCGAGCGGGTCGAGGCACGAGGCAGGGGCTGGAAAACGGCCGTGCTCGTCGCGCCGCCCGCCCCGCTCTTCCACGCGCGCCAGGTGGAAGAACGCCTCCGCGACCTCGTCGCCGATGGGTCGCTCGCCGCGATCGGCCTGCTCCCAGGCCTCGAGCCGGCACCCCACATCCTCGACCGAGATCTCGCGAGCGCCGAGGGTGTCGAGCACCCAGCGGGCCCGCCGTTCGACGCTCGCGGGGACGGGGTCGGGCACTGCGCCTACTAGGAGGTCGGACCCTCGTCCGGCGGCACCGGGGTTCCGTCGTCGAGCCGGAAGACGCGCAGGATCCGTCCGCGCGCCTCGTCGAGCGCAGCGCCGGTGTAGGGCGGCTCCGTCATCACGAATACCCCGGCGCCGTCCGGTCGCTCGGGGTACTCGACCACGTCCGGCATCACCATCGTCGAGACGATCAGCACCCGCGCGACCTCCTCCGACCGGTTCTCCAGGCGGTGCGCGCCGCGCCGCCCTCGTGGACACGCAACCACGTCCCCCGGTGCTAGCGTCCTGCTTCCGTCGAGCGTGTGCACGGTCGGGGTCCCCGCCACGACGATGATCAACTCCTCGTTTGCGTAGTGGACGTGTAGATCCGCCCAGCGTGCCCCGGGCTCGAGCTCGTAGACCGTCGCGCCGAGGAGCTCCGTCCCTGCGCGAAGCCCCAACGACGCGGACGACGCACCGCGGTGTTGGAAGTCCCACGCCGTGGTGAAGAGGTTCGCGTCGATCGGCCGACTGTAACGTCCGCTCGATGGCGCTGCGGGTGCTCCACCTGCCCGTGAATCTGGCGGGGACGGGCTGGTCGAACGTGCGCGCGCTGCGCAAGCACGGGGTCGACGCGACGCTGCTGGTCTTCCGGCCGCAGCGGTGGCGTCCAGACGAGCACGACGTGAGCCTCGACATTCCCCGTGACGCGGGCCTTCTGCGCTCTCAGGCGAAGCAGTGGGCGGCCCTGGCGCGTTGGCTGCCGCGGACCGACGTCTTCCATTGCTACTTCGGCCTCACGCTCGTGCCGAAGCCGCTCCAGTTCGCGATCCTCAAGGCGACGCGCAGGACGTCGGTGATGCACTTCCTCGGCGCCGACATCCGCGGCAAGACGCCCGAGCAGCTTGCCTACGGGAAGCGCTTCGATGCTCAGATCGTCGGCTCGTACGCGGCACGGCGCTGGGTGCCGGAGGCGCTCGTCGTCCCGCCGGGGCTCGACCTGGAGGAGTACCAGCCGGTGCCGGCCGTCGAGCGCGAGCGCCCCCTCGTGGTGCACGCGCCCTCCGATCCAGAGAAGAAAGGCACGAAGTTCGTCGTCGCGGCGTGCGAGCAGTTGCCGGTCGACCTCGACGTCGTCTACGGCGTCCCGAACGCCGAGGCGCGCGAGCGCTACCGGCGTGCCGACATCGTCGTCGACCAGATGCACTACCTGTGGCACGGCGTCTTCGCGATCGAGGCGATGGCGCTCGGGAAGCCCGTCGTCACCCACCTCGACGACGAGGCGGCGCGGCTGACCGAGGAGGCGTTCGGCCTCGAGGTCCCGATCGTCCGCGCAGGCCCCGAGACGCTCGTCGACGCCCTGCGGCCGCTCGTCGAGTCGTACGACGAGCGCAAGCGGCTCGGCGAAGCGGCCCGCGCCTACGTCGAGCGAGTCCACGACATCGACAAAGTCGCGGAGCGCTTCATCGAGATCTACGAGGGCCTGTAGGCGACGTCGCCGAGCCGACCTCAGGTCCGTTCGGGCCAGTGTCCCGGTGCCTGGCACCGAGACGTGGCTCCCGCGGACATCCGATCGGCCTTTGGGGCAGATCCAGGCATGCCCGGAACGCCGACCGCTGGGCCAACGTCGACGAAACAGCCGTTGTCTTCGTGCCTGGCACCTGGGCATGGCTTGGAAGGCCAGGACGCCTGCGGCGCTCCAAGGGAGCGCGCAGTGCGTAGGGCCATACTTCGGCTAGGTGTACGAGCGGATCAAGCAGCTCCTCGGCCACTCGCTCGTGTACGGGCTGGGGAGCCTGGTCGCGCGGATCCTCGCCGTTCTGCTCCTCCCCCTGTACACGCGCTACCTCGATCGCGACGACTACGGGCTGATCGAGACGCTGATCGCGCTGTCCGCCGTCCTCACGGCGCTCGTGCAGGCCGGGATGAAGAGCGCGTTCTTCCGCTTCTACTTCGATTCGACGGATGACGCTCACCGCGTGCTCGTCGTTCGCACGGCCTTCTGGTACACGATGGCGAGCTCGAGCGCCGTCCTGCTCGCGGGCCTCGCCTTCGCGGGCGAGATCTCGTCGCTCCTCTTCGCCACAGGGGACCACGCCGGCCTCGTTCGCGCCGCGTTCGTCGGCCTCTGGGCGGCGATGAACTACGAGCAGATGGGGTCGCTCTTCCGAGTCGAGCAGCGCCCCGTCGCGTTCGTGACGGCCACGCTCGCCAACGTCGCGATCACGATCGCCGCGACGGTGGTCCTGCTCGTCGTCTTCGACGAGGGGCCGATGGGCGTGATCGTGGGGAGCTTCACCGGCACGATCACGGTCTACGCGGCGCTCCTCGCCTACCGGCGCTACCAGCTCGGGCTGCAGTTCGACGGTGCGCTGTTCCGGGAGATGAACCGCTTCGGGATGCCGCTGATGCCGTCCGCGGTCGCGCTCTGGCTGATGAACTTCAGCGACCGCTTCTTCCTCGTGAAGCTGGCCGACACCGCCGAGGTCGGCCTGTACTCGATCGG
>JBKOYJ010000097.1:0-10477 GCA_046725345.1 Actinomycetota bacterium
GATCAGCGCGTGGTTGAGCATCGTTTCGTCGTCGTCCTCGCGCGCCACCACGACGACCTTGTTCCAGACGCCCGGATAGACGACCCGCTCGCTGTAGAGCTGCGTTCGAAAGCGTTCCTTGTAGACGCGTGGAAGGGCGTCGCCGGCGCCGTACAGACGCCGCCCTCCGTCGCTCCCACGGATGACCGCGACGAGCTCGCGTGTCTCCTCGTAGTCGTCGGCTGCGGCGAACTCGGCTAGCGGCTGTTGCGGTGACCCGCTGCTCAGGAAGGCGACGACGTACTTTCGATCGCGCCCCCACCTGTTGTTGCGAAGCGTCTCACCAAGACCGATGTGAACCGCCCCCTCGGCGCGGGTCGTGCCGATGAAGACGCGGTAGCGCGAGTAGCGCTCCCGCTCTTCAGGCCACTGATACGACTCGCCCTCCCGCTCCCGCGCGAGCCGCCAGTCCTCGGCGAGATCCGCGCTCGGCCCGCGCGAAGGAGCGGCCGCTTCGCCGGACGCGCCATCAGCATCGACGGGCTTGATGCTCGGATTGCGAAAGCCGGCCTGCGCGAGCTGCATCAGGAGTGGGCCGAGCTCCCGATCCGGAACGTGGTGCAGGGTGACTGAGAAGGGGCACATTCGCGGCTCCTACGCTGATTCGCAGGATAACGTATTTACGTAAGTACACGTTGTCAAGAAGTCTGCTACACTAGCGGATGCGCCAGAAGACCCAAACGGAAGCCGTCGAGGCTCCGAACCCGCTCTTCGACTGTTACATCGGGCCTGAGTGCATCAGGAGGATTCGATTGGGTTCTCCGCCCTGAACGAAGAGAGAGAAGGAGCAGCACATGCATGCCACCATCACGCGCTACGACGGAATCGACCAGAGTCGCACCGACGAGTTGGTCAAGAACGTCGGCGAGAAGCTGGTGCCCAGCCTGAGCAAGATGCCGGGCTTCAAGAGCTACTCCCTGATCGAGACCGGTAACGGCGTAATGAGCTCCATCGGCGTCTTCGACACCCCGGCGCAGGCCGACGAGTCGACCCGCGTCGCAGCCACTTGGGTGCGCGCAGAGCACCTCGAAACGGCGCTTCCGAATCCGCCCAAGATCACGGACGGCGAGGTCATCGTGCACGAGACGAACGGTCTCGTTCGCGCGTAGCCCGCGGCCGCCGTTGGGGGAAGGCTCGCATCGCGGGCCTTCCCCAGCATCACAGAACCCGGCGCTTCACGGAGCGTGCACACGGCAAGTCGAGGGAGGCTTCTACGATGAGCGAAGTGACTGACCTACGGACGCGCCGACAGGCGCTGGATACACAGCTGAGCGGCTTGCGCGAGCAGCGCGAGCGCGCCTTTCGGGCGAACAGCGATGCTCTTTCGCGGCAGCGGGTCGGCGTGACTGATCACGACGCAGCAGCGATGCAGGCGTTCGCCAGCGACGAGGTAGCCGGCGATTCGGCCATGACCGACCTCCGCCGCGAGATCGAGCTGATCGACGCCGAGCTCACGCGTAACCACGGCGGGCGGATCAAGAGATGGCTGCGTAAGTAACCCACGGCAGAGCCGTCCGTGCGGGCTTGGGCGCGTTAGGTTGGGGTCTATGGGCGAGGGTGCGCGATCGCGGTTGAGCTTGAATTCATTGCTGGCGGCGGTCGAGGCGGCGCCGCCGGTCGCGGCGGTCGACGTGCTGGCCGCTGCGCTGGCGGAGGCGATCGGTGCCAGCGAGGTCAGCTTCCTGATCGCCGACTTCAGTGGGCGGTCGCTGATTCGACTGGGCCACTCGGGCGGGGCGCGGGCACTGCGGTCACAGGGGAAGGAGACCGCGGAGCGGGTGCCGTTGGTTGCGACGCCGCATGGGCGGGCATTGGCTGCTCAGGCGGTCGAGGTGGTCGTCGAGGATGGTGGCGCCCGCTTGTTCGCGCCGGTGACCAGCCGCGGTGAGGCGGTCGGTGTCCTGGAGCTGGGGCTGGAGGACTTCCCGGGTGAGCAGACAGTGGCCGATGTCGCTCTGGCGGCGCACTTCTTGGCGTACGTGGTCATTGCGAACCGCCGGTACACCGACCTCTTCGAGTGGGGGCAGCGCTCGGTTCCCTTGTCGTTGGCGGCGGAGATCCAGCATCGGCTGTTGCCTGGCGCCTTTACGTGCGAGGCCGGGCAGTTCACGCTCGCCGCCTGGCTCCAACCAGCAGGCGAGATCGGCGGTGACACGTTCGACTTCTCGCTCGAGCGAGACGCATTGCATCTGTCGATGACCGACGCGATGGGGCACACGATGGATGCCGCTCTCTTGGCCACGGTGCTGGTCGGCGGTTTACGCAATGCCCGGCGGCGCGGAGTTGAGCTTGCCGAGCAGGCACGGCTAGCGAATGACGCGCTGGCCGAGCAGGCGGGCGAGGACCAGTTCGTGACCGGCCTGCTCGTGCGGATCGACCTGAGCCGCGCAACGGCGGGCATCGTCAACGCCGGCCATCCGCCGCCGCTCCGCATCCGGGCCGAGCGGGTCGAGCAAATTCGTCTGGAGGCTGACCGCCCGTTCGGCCTGCAACCCGGACGCCCCTACCGGGTGCAAGCGCTGCCATTGGAGGTGGGTGATCGGCTGATGTTCGTCACCGACGGCATGCTGGAGCGCGACGCAGCGCGCATGAACATCGCGGCCATCCTGACCGCGAGCGTGAACATGCACGCCCGCGAGGCGGTGCAGCACCTCACTCAGGAGGTTCTCGAGGTAAGCGGCGGTGAGCTACGCGACGACGCCACGGCGCTGTGTCTCGACTGGCATGGCGGCCCTCCTCGCGACCGCGACGCCACTTCGGGAGCAGACCGCGAGGGGCGACTCGACCAAGCAGCGTCGGCCTGAACTGCGCCGGGCGCGTTATACCGTCGTGCGTCCGGCCAGCGACGCGAGCGTCGCGCCGGCGGCGCCCGCCGGTACCCACCAGGTGCGGTCGCCCACGATGCCGTCCACGCCGACCCCACGTTCGGCCTGGTAGGCGCGGACGGCGGACTCGGTGTGCACGCCGAAGTCTCCGTCGATCGCACCAGGGTCGGTCGGCGTCCCGGGCCCCTTGTACGTCCGCAGCCCGTGCTGCAGAGCGGTCACGTCGGCGCCGGTCGCGCCGCGCGCGAGAAGGGGGGTGTCGGGCGCAGGCGGCAGCGCAGCCCATGTCAGCGGACCCACGATGCCGTCGGGCGCGAGCCCCTCGCCTTGCTGGAACGACTTGACCGCGGCCGTCGTCGTCGGGCCGAAGACCCCGTCGATCTCGTCGAACCCGAGCAGCTTGACCATCACGAGGATGCGCTGGAGGGTGCGGACCTGCGGGCCGTGAGAGCCGGCGTGGAGCGTCGGAGGCGGAATCCGGCGAGCATCTCACCGATCGCCACCCGGAGCAAGCGCGACTCGATTCGGCCGAACGGCTAGCCCGAGAGCATGCCGCTGACCATCGCGCGCCAGGTGATCGGCCCTACGATCCCGTCCGACGCGGTCCCCACAGCGGTCTGGAAGCCGCGCACCCACGCGTCCGTGCGTGGGCCGAAGATGCCGTCGATCTGGATCGGCGTGCCCTCGCCGTCGGACTGGTCGTGGAACTTGATCACCTCCTGCACTCCGCGCACCGCGTCTCCGGTGCTCCCTCTCTTGACTTGAACCACCAGCTTCGGCCAGGTCTGCGGTCCGACGATGCCGTCGGCCGCGAGGCCGCTGCTCTGCTGGAACGCCTTGACCGCGGACTCGGTGTTGGGCCCGAAGATCCCGTCGACCGCAACCGGATGGTTGCGCGCGCGGAGGAGCTGTTGCAGCGGTCGAACGGGGAAGATCCTGGCGCCGCGCCTCACCAGCGGCCAGGGTTGGATCGGATCAGGGGACATGCGGGCCTCCTCTCATGAAGGGCTCGTGGATCATTCCGGCTGCTCGAGGGCCGCCACGCGCTCCTCGAGGCTCCTGATTCGCTCCTCGAGCGACGCGGTGGACGACACGACCGCTCGCGGAGCGAGGTCGACCAGGGGCGCCGCATCCGAGCTCGTACGGACCGCAGCGAGGACGACGTCCTCGCTGGCCGTGGAGATGCCCGGCCGGATCTGGATCGCGTGGCCTTCGGCGATCGTCCGGCGCTCCGTCTCCTGCTCGACGTAAACGAGCACGACAGTCCCCCAGTCGGGACCGAAGCCGTCGAGGCAGACGTGGCATGGCTCGGCGACGACGATCTCCCGTCCGTTTCCGTCGAGCGCGAGTCCAGGCTGGACGACGAGACCTCCCTCGGCGTCGGGCGCGACTCCGAGGCCGTCGACGACACCCCAGCCGTGGAGGCGTCTGTTGTGAAGCAACCGCTTCTCGCGCAGATACGTCTGCTCGCGCTCGAGCTCGGCCACGCCGAGCAACTGGCCGAGGAAGTAGTGGTTTCGCTCCGCCTCGGTCAAGCGTCCCCCCTCATGCGGATCATGACGATCGAGCAGCGCGCGCGCCAGCATCCCGACGTCGGCCAGACTGTCGCCGTGACGATCGGCCTGCTCCACCCCGGCGAGATGGGAGCAGCCCTCGGGGTAGCCCTGCGCGATGCCGGGCAGACCGTGCTCTGGGCCTCGCACGGCCGAAGCGCCGCCACAGTCGCCCGAGCAGACGCGGCCGGCCTCGAAGACGTCGGGACCGTCGACGAGGTCAGCCGCCGCAGCGACGTGATCGTCTCCGTCTGCCCGCCGCATGCAGCCGTGACCGTCGCTCGCGAGCTGCCGCGCTTCGCGGGCGTCTACGTCGATGCGAATGCGGTCTCGCCCGCGACCGCGCGGACGATCGCCCGACTCGTCGACCGCTTCGCGGACGGCGGGATCGTCGGGCCTCCGCCGCGCGAGCCCGGCACGACGCGTCTCTACCTGTCAGGTGCCGAGGCGCCGCTGATTGCCGAGCTATTCGCCCCCACGGCGATCGACGCGCGAATCGTGTCGCAGGATCCCGGAGCTGCGTCGGCCGTCAAGATGACGTTCGCGGCGTGGACGAAGGGCACCTCGGCGCTCCTGCTCGCCATTCGCGCCCTGGCTCGCGCGGAGGACGTCGAGGACGCGCTCCTCGAGGAGTGGCGACTGTCTCTGCCGGATTTGCCGGAGCGGTCCGCTGCGGCCGCTCGCTCCGCGCTCGCGAAGGGCTGGCGCTGGGTCGGCGAGATGGACGAGATCGCGGACACGTTCGCGGAGGCAGGCCTCCCGGACGGTTTCCATCGAGCGGCGGCCGCGGTCTTCCGCCAATCCCCTCACGAGCAGCCGGACGATCAGGCGAGCCTCGAGCGCGTCATGTCGGCCATGCTCGATGGAAAGGTCTGACGCCCACCCCGGCCGATCAGCTTCGGGGATCGGTCTCCTCGGCGACGAGCTTGGCCGTGGGGGCATGCTTCTCGACCACGCAGTAGTCGTCGGCGGCCTCGACGATGTGCTCCAAGTCGGGCGCTTCATGTCCCGGCTTGACGATGAATCTCGCCGGGTCCTGTCGCGTCCGCTCGTAAACCGCCGGCGGCACGTGAAGGTGGTCCGTGCAGCTAATCTCACCGCACTCGCAGACGACCGAGAACGTCTCGCTCGGCGTCGCGAACGCCTCGTTCAGATCCTCGATCCGCTCGTTGACCTGCCGGAACAGTGCTTCGTTGTGCCCGACTCGCCTCTGCCGTTCGTCACTCACGCTCGCGGATCGCCCCCCGCATGGATCTCTCCGGCCCGTCCGAACTTCTCGGTCCGCACGAAACGGTCATTCTCCTCCAGAACGCGCTCGATCGAAAGATCCTGGTGCCCCGGCGCGGCAAGGCCCCCTTCGCCACTGGAGCGAATTCCCTCGTACTCCGCCAGGGTGAGCATCACGACCCGCCTGCAATCGACCCTCGGGCACTCGCAGAGAAAGGGAACGAATTGGTCGTCGCCGGGAGCGAGGAGTTCTCGTGCTCCTCGATTGAGCTTCTCGTTTGCGGCGCGGAACCTCCCTTCGTTCAGCGCCTTTCGCTCGACCGGCGTCGGCATCCGGTGTGTCGTTCCGCCGGGCGGCGGCTGTCAAACGGTGCCCGCTGGTTAGCCGAAGAACCGGTTCCAGGCGGCGAGGTCGTCCGGCAGGAACCAGTTGCGCTCGAAGCCGTCCGGCCCCACCGTGGCGAAGTGGGCGATGGTGACGTCGAGCTCGTCGTCGGCACGCGAAGCCGTGATGTGGAGGAAGATGACAACGTAGTCGTCGCTCGCGAGCACGTCGTCGACCTCCGGACGCATCGTGCCGTTCGAGTGCTCGAAGAGCTGGCCGAAGAACCGTTCGAGACCGTCGCGGCCGCGGTAGATGCGGTCGGACGGCCTCCCGGCCGGCGAGTACCAGACCACGTCGTCGGGGAAGTGCCGGAGCGCGGCCGCGAGGTCGCCGCGAACGACCGCCTCTGGAACCTCGCGCATCCGGCGCGCGTTCGGATGCTCGGTCGCCGAGACACTCATGGGGCGGCGGCCCAGAAGGCGTCGACCGCGTCCTGCTCGTCCGCGAGCGCCCAGTACTCGGCCCAGCGACCGGACTCGTCGAAGCTGAGCGCCTGTGCGAGGACCACGTCGAGCGTCCTGCCGTCGCGCTCGCCGGTGACACGCTGGAAGACGCCGGCGTGGCGGTCTCCCGCGAGGATCTCGAGCGGCTCTCCGGCGAGCGTCCCGCCGGTCAGCCCCGTCACCTTCGCGACGTACGCGAGCACGGCATCTCGGCCCCGGTAGTCGCCGCTCAGCGGATGCTCGCCGCCGACGTGCCAGACCACGTCCTCCGCGAGGAACGGCCGCATCGCCTCCACATCGCCGCGGTTGAACGCGTCGAAGGCCTCGCGCACCCGTCCCACGTTCGGATGCTCCCCCACCGTGACGACCATACAGCGCCAGACCGCACGAGGTGTGAGGACCGGTCTCGCGTGAAAGGAGGGGACGACGACCAAACCGAGGAGGACTGAATGCTGCTGTTGCTTCTGGTCATCATCCTGCTGCTCGCGATCGGGGGCGGCATCTTCATCAGCAAGTTTCTGTTCTTGCTGCTGCTCCTGCTGCTGCTTCTGTTTCTCTTCCGCGGTCGCTTTTGAGCGGCGAAGACCGCGAAATCCGATTCCGTTGACGCCCGATATCTAGAAGACGATGAAGGCGAAGATCAAGGAGAAGCGTGACGTCGCTAAGGGGACGCTGATGGTCGTGTTCGATCTCCTCGGCGAGGAGGTCGACTTCACGCCCGGCCAGTACTTCTGGGTGACGCTGCTCGACCCGCCCTACGACGACGAGAAGGGGCCGCGGAGGCACATCTCCGTCGTCACCTCCCCGAACGAGCGCGGCGTCCTCGGGCTCTGCACACGCATTCGCGACTCGGCGTTCAAGCGCTCGCTCGTCGAGCTTCCGGTCGGGGCCGAGGTCGACGTCGAGCAGCCGAAGGGGACCTTTCTCCTGCCGTCCGAGACGGATGGGCCGTTCGTCTTCATCGCCGGGGGAATCGGGATCACGGTCTTCCGGTGCATGCTCCGCTACATCGACGAGGAGGGCCTCCCACACCGCGTGACGCTCTTCTATTCGAACCGCGACCGCGAGTCGACGCCGTTCCTCGACGAGCTCGCGGAGCTCGATCGTTCGAACCCGAACCTCCGAGTCGTCACGACGATGACGGACGACCCCGCGTGGGACGGAGAGACGAGGCGGATCGACGGCGACCTCCTCCGCGACCATCTCGACGGCGGGCTCACCTCGTACACGTATTTCGCCGCCGGTCCCCCCGCGATGGTGGAGGCGATGGTGGAGATGCTGAAGGCCGCGGGCGTCGACGAGGAGCACATCCACCCCGCCCGCTTCGCCGGCTACGACTAGCTCGGGCTAGACCTCTGCGCGCACCGGCTCGAGCGGGCTCGGCCGCGTCCGCAGCAGCCTCGCCGTCCACGTCGGCAGCCACCAGTTCCAGCGGCCGAGGAGCTGCATGATCGACGGCACGAGCAGCGCTCGGATCACCGTGGCGTCGAAGATGATCCCGGCGGAGAGGCCGATCGCGAACTGCTTGATGTCCGGACCGGGGCCGGTCGAGAGCGAGAAGAACGCGAACATGAGCACGAGCGCCGCGCTCGTGACGAGCTTGCCGGTGCGTGCCAGTCCGAGCTCGATCGCCCGCGGCGTGTCGCCCGTGTCCTCGTACGCCTCGCGCATCCGCGTGAGCATGAAGACCTCGTAGTCCATCGAGATCCCGTACAGGAAGGCGAAGATCATCAACGGGATCCAGGAGATGATCGCGTCCGTCGCGTGGACGTTCCAGATCGCCTCGCTGCCGTGCCCGTCCTGGAAGATGAAGACGACGATGCCGTAGGCCGCCCCGAGCGAGATGAGGTTGAGGAGCACCGCCTTCAGCGGTAGGACGATCGAGCGGAACGCCCGCATGAGCAGGACGAACGTGAGCACGAGGACGAAGAGCAGGACGTAGGCGAAGTTCCCGTAGACGGCGCTGATGAAGTCGCGGCTCTCGGGCGCAGCGCCGCTCAACGTCACGCGCGTCGACCCGCCGAGCTCCGAGCGGACCGCGGGCAGCACGTTCTCTCGCAGGTTCGAGATCGTCGCCTTCGCCGCGCGCGAGGAGCCGTCGTCGGTCCCGAACGCTTCCACCAGGCCGGCGTCGTTCTTGCGCCACGAACGCGGCGCGGCAGCGCCGACCACGCCCTCCGCCCGGCCGACAGCCGCAGCCGTCTTGGCGAGGGCGCTGGGGCTCGCCCCGTTCTCGACGAGGACGACGTAGGGGAGATAGACGCCCGCCGGGATCCCCGCCGCGGCGATCGCGGACCTGCCCGCATCGGCGTCGCCGGCGGCCGGCTCGTCCTTCAGCTGGGCGTCGCTCGGGTTGATGTGGAACGCCGGCAGCATCACGAGCGTGACGACGGCTGCGCCGACGAGGAACACCGGCAGCGGTCGCCTCGTCACGAGCCGCGCCCACCTGCCCCAGAAGCCGCGCTCCGGATCGGGAGGCCTGACGAACCGCCGCGGCATCACGCGTACCCGGTTGATGCCGGGCCCGAGCAGCGTGAAGAACGCGGGCAGCAGGGTGATAGAGGCGACAACCGAGACGGCGGGGATGAGCATCCCGCCGAGGCCGATCGAGCGGATGAACGGCAGCGGGAGGATGACCATGCTGAGTAGTCCGATCGCGACTGTCGAGCCCGAGACGATCACGGAGCGCCCTGCATGCGTCATCGTCTCCACGAGCGCCTCCTCGGTGGGACGGCCGCGGGCGAGCTCCTCGCGGAAGCGGAACGTCATCAAGAGCGCGTAGTCGATCGCGACGCCGAGCCCGACGAGCGCCACGAGGAACTGGACGATGATCGAGACGTCCGTCACGTACGTGAGCGCGAGCACGCACGCGAAGGTGGTCAGAATCGACGCCGCCGCCATCGCGAGCGGCATCGCCACGGCAGGAAGCGTGCCGAAGACGAAGAGGAGGATCACGAGGGCGCCGACGCCGCCCAGCAGCGTCTCCGTGAGGACGCCTGGTCCGTTCTCGCCGCCTTGCGACTCGAAGACGGCGTCGCGCCCCGTCAGGTGGCTCGTCACCCCGGCTGGGGTCGCGCGCTTCAGCGCGGCGCGCGCCTCGGCGATCGGCGGCAGGCTGGAGAAGCCGACGTTGCCCGGCGGGTAGATCGTGGCGACCATCGTCTGACGGTCGCGCGAGAGGTACATGTCGCTGTGGGTGTCGAACCACGAGCCCACGCGCGAGCCCTTGACGACGCGCGCGGCCGCACGAATCGCGCCGTCGGCGCCGGCCACCTTCGTGATGTCGCCGCTCGGCGCCGAGAGCACGACGACCAGCGGCGTCTGCTCGCCCGACCCGAACAGCTCGAGCGTGCGCTGGTTCGCCTCGTAGGCCGAGTACCCGGGGATCGAGAAGGACTGGAACCACCGGTCGGAGAGCCGCACCGCAGAGACGATCCCCACCCCGGCGAGGACGATCCACGCTCCGATCACGATCAGCGGGTGGCGGCTCACGAGCCGCGCGAGGCGTGCCATCGGGCGAGGCTACCGAGCGGAAGCTGGAAGATGTGTGAAAAGGTGGTGAAGGGCAGCCCGCCGGCGTCCCCAGCTACTCGCGCCGCACTTCGTCGAGGTAGCAATCGCCGCGGACCTCGCTCACGCGGCCGTCCCAGCGCTCCAGGAACTGCTCTCGCGTCGTTCCGAGCAGCGGGCTGATCTCGACACGCGCCCCGACCGGGGCGGTCACGCGGACACCGGCGGCCCGGAGCCATTCGACGTACTGCCGGTGCGCGAGCTCCCGCGCAGTGGCAGGGCTGTCCGCCCCCTCGGCGTTCTTCACGGGCGCGAACTCCGCCTGACGGTCGATTTCGAGCCCCAGGCTTCGCACGGCCTCGGCGACGAGGTCGAAGACGAAGCGCTCGTACTTCCACCCTTCGACCTCCCGCACCGCTCCGTCGACCCAGGCCTCGAGCGGCTTCGCGCTCCGGTGCAGCGGCAGCCGATAGCCCCGCTCGAGCAGGCGCGCGA
>JBKOYJ010000020.1:0-12105 GCA_046725345.1 Actinomycetota bacterium
GACGGGCGTCAGCCCCAGGGCGAAGACGGCCGTGACGCCGAGCGCGTAGTAGATCGACGAGCCGACGTTCCCGTAGACGGTGGCGAAGAGCGCCGGTGCGCCGAGGACCCGCTCGAGCCCGTGCTGCCGCCGCCGTGGCACTAGCCGACTCTATCCCCGAGTCCGGCCGCCCTCGCCGGCGTCACGCCGGGACGGTCGAGCCCATGGTCCCCGATGGCTCGCATCACCGAGCAACGCGCCGACGGACACTTTGTGGCTCAGAGCCACTAAGTCGGCAACACCAGGCTCGCTGGGCGTTTCCAGGCGCCGATGGCACTTTGTGGCTCAGAGCCACTAAGTCCGGCAGTTCCCCGCGCTGCTATCCGTGGATGGCGGCGATCAGGGGGATGATCAGGATCGCGACGATGTTCGCGATCTTGATCATCGGGTTGATCGCGGGCCCCGCGGTGTCCTTGTACGGGTCGCCAACGGTGTCGCCGGTGACCGCGGCGGCGTGCGCCTCCGAGCCCTTGCCGCCGTAGGCGCCGTCCTCGATCAGCTTCTTCGCGTTGTCCCACGCGCCGCCGCCGGAGGTCATCGCGATCGCGAGGAAGATGCCGGTCACGATCGTCCCGATCAAGAGGCCGCCGAGCATGTCGGCGCTGATGATCCCGACGGCAATCGGAATCGCGACCGGAATCAGCGCCGGCGCGAGCATCTTCTTGATCGCCGAGCCGGTGACGATCCCGACCGCGCGGCTGTAGTCGGGTCTGCCCGTGCCCTCCAGAATTCCGGGAATCTCGCGAAACTGCCGGCGCACCTCGTCCACGACCTGGCCCCCGACGCGACCGACGGCCTGCATCGCGAGCGACGCGAACAGGAACGGCATGAGCCCGCCGACGAAGAGCCCGGCGATCACCCACGGGTGGTCGAGCGTGAAGTTGGTGCCGACGTTCTCGTCGCGCAAGCCGCGCGTGTACTCGTCGAAGAGCACGAGCGCGGCGAGCCCGGCCGAGCCGATCGCGTACCCCTTCGTGACCGCCTTGGTGGTGTTGCCGACGGCGTCCAATGGGTCGGTGATCGCGCGCACCGACTCGTCGAGGTCGGCCATCTCCGCGATGCCGCCGGCGTTGTCGGTCACCGGCCCGTAGGCGTCGAGCGCGACGATCAAGCCCGTCATCGACAGCTGCGCCATCACGGCGACGCCGATCCCGTACAGCTCCTCGCCTGCGATGTAGTAGGCGCCGAGGATGCCGATCGCGATCACGATCACCGGCGCGACGGTCGCCTGCATCCCGACGGCGAGGCCTTCGATGATGTTGGTCGCGTGTCCCGTCCTCGACGAGCTGGAGATCGACTTCACGGGGCCCCAGCGCGTGCCCGTGTAGTACTCCGTGATCGCCACGAGCAGGAACGTGACGCCGAGTCCGACGAGCGCGGCGCCGTAGAGCTCCCAGAACGTGAACTTGGAGCCGTCGAAGGCGAGCGTCACCGGCACGAATCCGATCGCGGCAAGCACGACCGCCACGATCACCGCCTGGTAGAGCGCCGTCATGATCGCGCCGCGATCGCCGACGCGCGCAAAGAACACGCCCACCACGGAGGCAAGGATCGACACGCCGCCGAGCGCTAGGGGCAACAGGGCGAGGTCGCTGTTCGGGAACTGCGTGCCGAGCAGCATCACCGCGACGGCCGTCACTGCGTACGTCTCGAAGAGGTCGGCCGCCATGCCGGCGCAGTCGCCGACGTTGTCGCCGACGTTGTCGGCGATCACCGCTGGGTTACGCGGATCGTCCTCGGGGATGCCCGCCTCGATCTTGCCCACGAGATCGGCGCCGACGTCGGCCGCCTTCGTGTAGATGCCGCCCCCGAGCCGGGCGAAGACGGAAATCAGCGAGCCGCCGAAGGCAAGGCCGACGAGATCGTCGATCGCGTCGCTCTGCTGCACGTCGAAGCCGGCGGTCAGAACCCAGTAGTAGCCCGCCACGCCGAGCAGGCCGAGGCCAACCACGAGCAGCCCGGTCACGGATCCGGCCCGGAAGGCGACGTTGAGAGCAGGTTTGAGACCGCTCTTCGCCGCCTCGGCGGTGCGCACGTTCGACCGGACCGCGACGTTCATCCCGATGAAGCCCGCCGCAGCGGAGAACACTGCCCCCACCATGAATCCGATCGCCGTCCCCCACCCCAGCTGGTCGTACAGGCCGATGATCAGAAACGGGAAGACAGCCACGCCCGCGATGGTCAGGTACTGGCGCTTGAGGTACGCCGCGGCGCCCTCCTGGACGGCGGCGGCGATCTCCCGCATCCGCGGCGAACCGGCGGGTTGACGCAGGATCCAGAGGGTGAGGCCGACTCCGAAGGCGATCGCGACCCCGGCAGACAGAAGCGCGAACGCCACTACGTGGTCTCTCAGGAACTCCATGTCCGGCTCCGTGTCACAAAGTCAGCGCCGGACGGCCCCGGCGCGGCGAGGTTTGTATCACAAGGACGCGCTTCGATCGCCCGCTTCAGGCTCGCCGCTCGACGGAGCCGCGACCGCCTCCGCGTAGGCGAGCTGGAGATTCGCGACCACCTGCCGGAAGTCGCGGGCCACCGCGTCGCCCGCCCCGCGCTCGAGCACCGGCACGAGCGCCTGCAGCGTCTCGATCGCGAGCTGCGCCTGCTCGAGGTCCCGGCTCGCCGGATCGAGCCTGGCGAAGCCGAGCTGGGCGACGGTCGAGGCGGTCGAGAGCACGAGGTCGGAGACCTTTAGCCGCCGGATCTGCTCCGCGAGCTGCTCGGCCGTCAGGCCCTGCTCGCCCATCGCTCGGTCCAGGCGACGGCCTCGTCGAAGTAGATCTCGCGGAGCGATGCGCCCTCCTCGGCGCGGGCGACCTGGCGCTCTGCCGAGTTGGCGGCGGGGACGTCGAGCTCGTCGTCGGCGCCGAGCTCCTTCCCCACTGGCAGCACCCACTCGATCAGCTCCTCGATCGCGGCTCGCGCCGGCCGCACGCGACCGCGAGCGAGGTCGATGAGCTCGCCCGAAAGCCCGTAGCGGATCGCGCGCCAGAAGTTCTCCTCGATCAGCCGGGGCGGCGGGTCGGGCAACGGCTCGCCCTCGTCGAGCGCGCGTGCGATCCGCGCAGTCAGGGAGTAGGCCAGCGCTGCCAGGCCGCGGGACTCCGCGAGGTCGGGCTGTCCGTCGCAGATCCGGATCTCGACCGTCGGGAAGCCGAGGTGCGGGCGCACACTCCACCAGAGCTGCGTGTGCTCGCTGATCGAGCGCGTCTCGAACAGGTAGCGCACGTAACGCTCGAACCCGTCCCAGCTCCCGTACGCGTCGGGAATCCCGCAACGCGGGAACATGCGCGTGAAGATCTGCGTGCGCGCCGAGTGGAGACCGGTGTTGACGCCTTCGACGAACGGCGAGCTGCACGAGAGCGCGAGCAGGTCGGGGAGCCACATGCGGAGCCCGTCGTGGACGCGGATCGCCCGGTCGGCGCCGCGGATCCCGACGTGCACGTGCAGGCCGAAGCTGTTGTTCCGCCAGACGACGTAGCGCAGGATCTCGTCGTTCAGCCGGTAGTGGGGGGTGTCGATGATCCGCTGTTCCTGCCACGGGCTCCACGGGTGCGTGGCGGCGGCGCCGAGGCCGATGCCGAGAGCGGACGCGAGCCCGACGAGCTGTGCCCGGCGCTCGGGAAGACGCGCGTGCGCGTCCGCGAAGGTCTCGCAGCGGCCGGTCCGGATCTCGACCTCCGACGCAATCAGCTCGCCGACGAGGTGCTCCTCGAGCTCGGTTCCCGCGGCGGACGCCTGCAGCTCCTCGAAGCGGTTGACGAGCGAGAGCGTGTCCGGATCGACGAGCGCGAACTCCTCCTCCACGGCGAGCGTGAAGTCCTGCCCTGCCTCGAAGCCCTCGCGCCCGTGCCGGATCTGCTCGTCCGGGGAGAGCCGCTGCTCGTCTCCCATCGAGGAGAGGTTATGCGAACGGCTTCAGCAGCCGGGCCGCGACGCCGGCCCAGCTCCAGCGTTTCACGGCGGCCCGTCGCGCCGCCGCCCCGAGCTCCGCTCGCTCCGCCGGCGAAAGGTCGAGCAGCGCCCTCAGCTTCTCGGCGAGCTCGCGGGCGTCGCCGCGCTCGAACGCCGCCAGGTCGCGGAGTTCCGGCGGATACTCCGCCTCGACGCCGGCGGCGATCTCGGCGAGACCCGTGTGCCGGGCGACGAGCGGGGGGCACCCGGCGGCGGCGGCTTCCGCCGCGACCATCCCGAACGCCTCCGGGAAGATCGACGGCACGACGGAGACGTCCGCGAGCGGCAGCAGGTGCACGAGGTGCCGGTGCTCGAGCGGACCGGTGAAGAGCGTCCGCGGCGGCGCGATCCGCTCGAGCTCGGCGCGGTAGTCGCCGAAGCCGACGACCACGGCGCGCGCGTCGACGTCGGCCAGCGCCTCGAACAGGAGGTGGACGCCCTTGTTCTCAAGCAACTTGCCGACGTAGACGACGGTCGGCTCGGCCGTCGCGAAGAGCTCGCCCAGCCGCTCCGCGTTGCCCTCGTCGGGCTGGCGCTCATTGTCGTTGTGCGGGTTCGGAGGGTCGCGCCGGCACTCGTCGAGGAGGCGCGCCAGCGCCTGGTCGCGCGGCTCGGGGCCGAACTCCTCGACGTCGACCCCCGGAGGCACTTCGTGGACACGGTCGACGTGTCCGAGGATCTCCTCGAGCACGGCGCGAATGTGAGCCGAGCCGACGAAGACGGCGTCTGCGCGCGCGAGCGCCGCTCGGGCCTCGCGGCAGAGCTCCTCGTTGCCGCGCAGCGAGTACTCGAGCTCCGAGCCATGCGCCTTGACCCCGAAGCGGGCGCCCGTCGCGGCGCCGACCGCACCCCCCGGAAGCACGTGGTTCGCGAAGACCAGGTCGGCCGGCAGCTGCGCGCGGAGCGCTTCCGCATGGCGCGAGACGTAGCGATCACGCTCGCCGGCCGTGAAGTCCTGGAGCAGGCGCGGCTCGAGCCCCTCGTACCGGTCGAGCACGAACACCGGCAGCAGCGCGCCGGCGTCGGGGCGCACGGTCGAGGCGCCGCCGAGATCGTGCCGTTCCGGGTGCGGATCCTGGCTGAAGACGACGACGTCGTGACCGGCGCGGCTCCACTCGCGCGCCACGGCCCGGGTGTAGACGTTCGACCCGGTCCCGTCGAGCAGGTACCCGTGCCACAGGAGAATGCGCATCGGCGTGCCGCCGGCGCGGGCTCGCGGCCGGCTCAGGTGAGGTGGAAGTAGAGCGCGTGCAGGAGCTCCACCGCCGGGTTCGAGGTGTGCACCTGCACGTCCGCGGGGACGTCGAGCAGCGCTTCCGAGTAGTTGAAGACGATGCGCACGCCGGCCTCGACGAGCGCGTCGGCCGCGTCCTGTGCGTTGTCGGCCGGCACGGCGAGGACGCCCGCGATGATGTTCTTCTCGCGCACCACCTGCGCGAGCGTTGAGTCGTCGCTCACCGTGAGCCCGCCGATCCGGCGGCCGACCTTCTCCGGATCGACGTCGAACGCGGCGGCGACGTTGATGCCGTGCTCCGCGAAGATGGGCGAGCTCGCGATCGCCTCGCCCAACCGCCCGGCTCCGACAAGGGCGATGTTGTGCTGGCCCTGGGTGCGGAGGATCTTGCGAATCTCCCCGAGCAGCGAGTCGATGTTGTAGCCCACTCCGCGCTTGCCGAACTTTCCGAAGGCGGAGAGGTCACGCCGAATCTGGGTGGCATTGACGTTCGTGTAGTCCGAGATCTCCTGCGACGAGATTCGATCCTTGCCCATCTTCTTCGCCTGCGTCAGCACCTGCAGATAGCGCGACAGGCGCGCGGCTACGCCGACCGTCAGCCGGTCCGCCACTCGCTCTCCTTCCGCAGACGGCGCTCGTAACACGAGCCGTAGTGTGCCAGCGGGCTTCAGTCGGAGGAGCGGCAAGTCACCCTGGCCGACTTTGTGCCGAAATCCGCCTCCGAAAGGCGTCGGGCTGGACGAAGTAGACGAACGCGCGCTCGCCGTCGATCTCGACCACGGGAAGGAATTCGCGATAGTGCTGCTCGAGCTCCGGATTCCCAGTGATGTCGATCTCCGAGAGATCGAACGCGACCTCGCCGCGCAGCGCAGCGAGCTGCTCGCGCGCGCGGTCGCACAAGTGACAGCCGCGCGCCGAGTACAAGACGACGCGCGGCAGGTCCGCTCGCATGCTCTTCGCGGCTACGGGTACAGGCCGCGGGTGGTCGTCGCGTCGGCGACGCGCTGGACGGCGATCCCGTACGCAGCGAGCCGCATGCTGACGCCCTTGCTCTGGTGCGTCTCCCACGTCTCGTCGAACGCCCGCGTGACGATGTCGTTCAGGTTCGCGTTGACCTCCGTCTCCTTCCAGAAGTACTCCTGGAGTCCCTGCACCCACTCGAAGTAGGAGACGACAACGCCGCCGGCGTTGGCGAGCACGTCGGGGAGCACCAGCACGCCGGCGTCCTGCAGGATTTCGTCCGCGGCGGGCGTCGTGGGCCCGTTCGAGCCCTCGAGCACGACCCGGGCCTTCACCTTGTCGGCGTTCCGCTCGTCGAGCACCTGCTCGAGCGCGCAGGGGGCCAGCACGTCGCAGTCGACGAGCAGCAGCTCGTCGTTCGTGATGCTGTCGGCCCCGCGGAAGCCCGCCAGCGACCCGGTCTCGTGCTTGTGCGCGAGCGCGGCGGCGACGTCGATGCCCTTGGCGTTGTAGAGACCGCCCGACGAATCCGAGGCGGCGACGATGACCGCTCCGTCCTCGGCGAGCAGGCGCGCGAGGTGGCTGCCGACGTTTCCGAATCCCTGCACGGCGACCGTCGCGCCCTCGGTTCGCATGTCCTTCTTGCTCAACGCGTCGCGCAGGATGTAGAGGGCGCCGCGCGCGGTCGCCTCCTCGCGACCGAGCGAGCCGCCGATGAGGAGCGGCTTGCCCGTGACGACCCCGAGCACCGAGTGGCCCTTGTTCATGGAGTACGTGTCGAAGATCCAGGCCATCACCTGCGCGTTCGTGCCCACGTCGGGTGCTGGGATGTCTCGCTCGGGGCCGATCTCGTTGATGATCTCGCTCGTGTAGCGGCGCGTCATCCGCTCGAGCTCGAAGCGCGACAGCGCCTTCGGGTCGCAGACTACGCCGCCCTTCGCTCCGCCGAACGGGATCGCCATCAGCGCGCACTTCCACGTCATCCACATCGCGAGCGCCTTGACCTCGTCGATGGTGACGTCGGGGTGGTAACGGATTCCGCCCTTCGAGGGTCCGCGCGCGATGTTGTGCGTCACCCGGTAGCCCGTGAAGACCGTCACCGACCCGTCGTCCTTGCGCGTCGGGATCGAGACCTCGAGCGCCTTCTTGCAGTTGGAGAGAACGTCGATGAGGTTGTCGTCGAGCGCAAACGCCTGGCCCACCGAGCGCAGCTGCTGCTTCGCGATCTCGAACGGGTTCTCGCGAAGGTGGGAGGCGGGAGCTTCGAGAGTCGTCACGAGTGTTCCTTTCGACGTGGAATGGGTGCGTGAAAAGCCTATTCCATCCGCGCGCGTAACAACTTCGCTATTTCACGTCGAATTGCACGATGCGCACAGACGGACGGCCTCCTCCCGTGGGCGTGGCAACCAGCCGAAGCGCGTAGTGCCCGTCGGCGAGTGCGCCGCCGCCCGGATCGCGGCCGGTGATCGCGAACACGTAGCGGCCCGGAAGCAGGTTGCGCAGCAGCGCGAGCGCGCCCATGCGCTTTCCGTCACCCGTCCAGAGCTCGACGTCGAGCCGAGCGAGCGCCTGCACCTCGCCGCGGCAGGCGCGAGTCGCAGCGCACCCGGCCTCGATCGATAGCACCGCCGGTTCGGCGGTCGACGGGGTGAAGGTACGTGGGACGAGTCGGGCAGCTCCGATCAGACCGGGCAATCGTCGTGCGAACGCGACGGCGAACGGCACGCGGACGGGCGCCCCGGCTTGCGGGTGAAGGACGAGCGCCGCCTCGGCGGGTGGGCCGCCCGCCGTCGGGAGCGGGACTCGCGCCGCGACGCGCACCACGGCCGTCGCGCCCGGTGCGAGCCTCAGGCCGCGCGGACGCGCGATCAGGCTCGTCGCCGCCGCGGGCACGCCGTATTCGTCGATCCCTACGCCGATGCGGAGGCGGCGCCTCGAGAGGTTCCGCACGGTCACGAGCCGCGCCGCGCGCCAGCGCGCATGCGTCGCGCGCGGGAATCCGAACGAGGCGGGCGCGACGGCGACTTCCGCCCGCACGGCGCGCTCGAGGTCCACGAGGCCCGCACCCTGGCCTGTGAGCGGGACGCCCTTGAGCGGAACGGCCGAGCCGACGAGCGCGCCTCGGAGCCCCGCGGCGCCGAGCTCCGGTCGAGCCTCCGCGAGCAACGCGGCGGCACCGGCGACGATTGCCGCGCTCGCGCTCGTTCCGTTGATCGTCCCGAACTGCGCGCTGCCCCTGAGACCCGGCTCGCTCGTCGCTATCTCGACGCCGGCCGCGACGACGTCGGGCTTCACGCGACCGTCGAACGCGAGGCCTCGCGACGAGAAGGGCGCGATCCGCCGTGTCGAGCGCGCGGTCGAGGGCGCGGCCGGCGCGAGGGAGATGCCCACGTCCGAGCCGCGGCGGAGCTGCGCCAGGACCTCGCGCCCGACGACCCACGGGACCGCGACGACCGGAATTCGCACCCGCTCGTCGAGGCCGAGGCCGCCGGCTGGCAGTCGCGTGCCGTAGACGAGCGCCGCGGCAGCGCCCGCGCGCGCGGCCGCGTCGAGCGCCTCGCGCGTTCCGTCGCCGGCGGAGATGAGCGCGACACGCCCCGCGACCCGGCTGAACCCGCGACCATCGAAGAAGTCTGCGAGCGCCGTCGCCGCAGGCGAGCGGGCCGTCCCCGGCGCCAGCGTCAGCGAACGGCCCGGGACCACGGCGCCGGCGAGCGTGACCACGTTGCCGAACACCACGCGAAGGCCCGCGCGAACGACGACGCGCACGCGCTCGTGCTCGGCGCGGAGGTCGGCCGCGCCGACCGTCAATGCGTCGGGCGCGCCCCCCGGAGCGGCGACGCTGCCGAATGCCGGCCCCAGCGGGCCGTCGTTACCTGCAGGGACGACGACGAGCGTGTCGAGAAGCGTGGCACCGCGCGCCGCGCGCGCGAGCGGTCCGCCCGCAAAGGCGCCGAACGGCTCGACCATGCCGACGAGAGCGATCCGGGCCGCGTCATGGGCGTCGCCGTCGCCATCGGGGTCGACCGCACGCTCGAGCCCCGCCAGCAGCAGGTCGGTGCGCGAGTACACGGTCCAGCGGCCGCGCACGTCCCGCTGCCAGCCGCCTACCCGGATCGGCAGGACGGAGGCGCTCGGGGCGACGCCACGCAGTCCGCCCGGCCCGGCGACGCCCACGAGGATGCCCGCGAGCTGGGTGCCGTGGCGCTCGAGCTGCGCGGCGTCGTCAGGCTTCGGCCTCGCGACCGCGACCTCGCCGCCGCCCAGGATGTCGATCCCGTCCTCGATGCGCCCGCTGATGTAGGGGTGGCGCCGGTCGACGCCCGTGTCGAGCAGCGCGACGGTGACCCCGCGGCCGTCGTAGCCGGAGAGGCCTGCCTCGGGCCGGCGGCCGCTGCCCGGCCCGAAGGGACTCCCAGCGAGCGGACTGTCGTCGAACGCGGCCGGAACCGCTGCGCGCACGGGGTACACGCCCTGCACCTCGGTCGCCCGCTCGAGCAGTGCGATCGATCCCGGATCGAGCGCGGCGGAGAAGCCGTTCAGCACGCGCAGGAACGTGTGCTCGCGGTGGATGCGCGCACGCTGGACGTTCATCCGGGAGACGAACAGATCCTGCTGGGCACGCGCGGCGCGCGTCCATTGCCGCTCCTGAAGCTCGGTCGCGCGGCCGCCAGCGCTCGCGACGCGATCCGCCAGCGACGGCAGACGCAGCACGACGATTACGCGCTGTCCGAGCACCGCCTCCACGGACGGCTCGCCGACGAGACCGCGCCACGCCGCCGCGGGCGGCTCGCCCCGAGGCGCGTCACCCGACGCGACGGTTCCTGCGAACGTGAGCGCAGCGGCGGCCGCGAGGGCGACAGTCGCCGCGCGTCCTCTAGGCGAACGCATCCAGTGAAAGGTACTGGGGGTAGGGAACGGACTCGTCGAAGCGCGCCGCGGAAGCGATCATGGCGGCGTTGTCGGTGCAGAGCTCGAGTGGCGCGAACGCCGCCTCCGGCAGCGCTGCACGCAGCTGGGAGTTGGCCGCCACGCCGCCGACCACCGCCAGACGGTCCAGGTCCGCTCGCTCCGACGCGGCCTGCAAACGCTCGACCAGGGCACGGACGATCGCGCGCTGGTAGCTCGCCGCGAGGTCGGCCTTGCGGGCCTCGGCCTCGTCGACCCCGAGGTCGCGGACCGCGTAGAGGAGCGCGGTCTTCAGCCCCGAGAACGAGAAATCGAGACCTGGAACACGTGCGACCGGGAACGAGAACGCGCCCGCATCCCCGTGCCGCGCGAGGCGGTCGATCTCGGCGCCGCCCGGATAGCCGAGGCCGAGCATCCTCGCTCCCTTGTCGAAGGCCTCTCCGGCCGCGTCGTCGAGGGTCGTTCCGAGCACGGTGAACCCTCCCGGCTCGCGTACCTCGACGAGCAGCGTGTGACCGCCGGTCGCGAGCAGGCACACGAACGGCGGCAAGGTCGGCTCCGGCTCGAGGTACAGCGAAGCGACGTGCCCGTGCAGATGGTCGACGGGCACGAGCGGCAGCCGCCGCGCCCAGGCGAGCGCCTTCGCCGCGGAGAGCCCCACGAGCAGGGCGCCGATCAGGCCCGGCCCGCGCGTGACCGCGACCCGCTCGACGTCGTCCAGCTTCACGCGCGCGCGCGCGAGCGCCTCGCGCACGACTGGAATCACGAGCTCGAGGTGCCGGCGCGAGGCGACCTCCGGCACGACTCCGCCGTACGGCGCGTGCAGCTCGGCCTGTGAGGCGACGACGTTCGCTCGCACCGCGCCGTCGTCGACGACGGCCGCCGCCGTCTCGTCGCACGACGTCTCGATCGCAAGGATTACGCCGACCGCGCTGCCTCCTCGGGCGCGGGGGAACCCATGGTTCCCCCGCGAACCCCCTCCTTCGCGGCTCGCGCTGCTCCGATCCGAGCTTGGCTTCGGCGGGAGCGCGGTCCCGCCCCCGCCTCCGAGGCAGCGCCTCCGAGTCCCACCCTCGCCCTCACTTCGCGATGGTCAAAGGCGGTCACGCCGATCGTGCCGCCTCCTGCGCAGGATCCCTCCACATGATCAGCGCGTCCTCGCGATTGTCGGTGTAGTAGCCGCGCCTGACGCCGCGCGCGCGGAAGCCGAGCCGCTCGTAGAGGCGAATCGCATCGGCGTTCGAGACGCGCACCTCGAGCGTGTAGCCGCGCCGGCCTTCGTCCGAGGTGAGCTCGAAGAGGCTGCCGAGGAGGGCGCTGCCGATTCCTTGGCGTCGCTGCTCGGGCGCGACGGCGACATTCATGACGTGCCAGGCGTCCACGTAGCGCGACGCGATCAGGTAGCCCACGAGCTGCCGTGTCTCGGCGTCGAAGGCTCCGACGCAGAGCGACGACGGCTTCGCCAGCTCGCCGGCGAACATCGAACGCGACCACGGCGTCGGGTACGAACGCCGCTCGATCCGGTCGATCGCGGTGAGGTCGCGGGTCGAGAGGCGGCGGAGCTCGACGTTCACGGCGAGAGCACGCGGTCCGCGTCGGGGGCGCGCAGATAGATCGGCTCGACGAGCTCGGCGGGGCCGAAGTCTCGGGCGAGCTCGGCGTGGAAGCGCGCGCGCGGAACGTGGGCGTCGGACTCGTCCGGCGGCACGACGGCGCCTGCCTCCTCGAGCACCGCGCGGTAGCGGACGGCGCCGTCGCCGACGCACGTGGCGCCGGCCACCTTCAGGTCGGACGGCCGTAGACAGCGCGGCTCGCCCGCGACGAGCGTGAAGACCTCGCGCCGGCGCGCGTCGATGACGGGTACCGCTCCGGGCGTCGCCGCCGCGAGCGCGTCGAGCGTGGAGACGCCGGCGACGGGGAGGTCGAGCGCGAGCGCAAGGGCGCGGACGGCCGCAAGCCCCATCCTCAGTCCGGTGAAGCTGCCCGGCCCCGTTCCGGCGACGAGGCCCTCG
>JBKOYJ010000082.1:0-30944 GCA_046725345.1 Actinomycetota bacterium
CGGCAACGTCTCGCAGGGACTCGCGCTCCTGTACGGGGCGTTCGCCCTGCTCTGGCTGGGCCTGTTCTCCCGCGAGCCGCGATACGGGCTCGTCGCCGCTGCGGGACCGCTGCTCGCGCCTCTCGGCGCACTCGGGCTCGCCCCCCTGCTCGCACAGCCGTTGCGCTCGCCCGTACGGCGGGCGGCGGCGGCAGCCTCAGCGGTTCTGCTCGGCGCACTGGTCGCCGCCATGCTCGGCCGGCCCCTGCCGCTCGCCGGAGGACGATCGCCGCACCGGCTCGGCCTGGACGCCAGCGAGAACCCGCTCCACGTCGCGCGCCTGCTCGGAGACACGCTCACCGCGCAACCGGGCCTGATCGTGCTCGCCGCCGTGCTGGCGCTCGCAGCCGCCGTCCTTCCGATCGCGCTCGCTCGCGGGCCGTGGGGGGTCGCCGGGTTCGGGGCGGGCCTCCTCGTCCTCGCGCTGCTCCCGTCGCGGGAGGTCCACCCCGTGCCGATCGTCGCCGCGGTCTGGGTGATGTGCGCTGCCCTGTGGGCGTGGGAAAGGCTGCACAAGCGCGAGCGTTACACTCGGCCGGGCGGGGAATTTCTGCCGTCGGAATGACCGTCCTTCGCAGCATCGAGCACAAGATCGAGTCCCTCTTCGAGGGCGTGTTCGGGCGCGCCTTCAGGACGCACGTGCAGCCGGTCGAGCTCGCGCGCAAGCTGGCGAAGGAGATGGACGACCACCGTGTGATCTCGGTCTCGCGCGTGTACGTTCCCAACGAGTACACCGTCTACCTCTCGACGCAGGACCGCTCGCAGTTCGCGAGCTACGAGCGCTCGCTCGTCGAGGAGCTCCAGACGTACCTCGCCGAGCAGGCGCGCCGCGAGGGCTACGCGCTGCTGAGCATGCCGCGGGTGCTGATGGAGACGGACGACGACCTCGATCTGGGCGAGTTCGGGATCGCGACGCGCATGGCGCAGCCGGAACGCCGTCAGGCCGAGGCCGAGGAGGCAGAGGCGCCGCCCGCGCAGGCCGAAGCAGGGCAGACGATGATCTACCGCCCACGGCAGCAGCCGACCGAGGCGGCCACACCCCAGGAACTCGGCGTCGAGCGCGACCGGATCGCCCTCACGTGGGATGGGCGCCGCCACGAGGTCGAGGGGCGGCGGGTGTTGATCGGCCGCTCCAAGGACTGCGACATCCAGCTGGAGGACCCGAACGTCTCGCGCCGGCACGCCGAGCTGCGGCAGGAGGGCGCCTCCTACTGGATCGTCGACCTCGACTCCACCAACGGAATCGAGGTGAACGGACGGCGACTCAAGCGGTCGAAGCTCGAGGACGGCGACCGGATCGTTCTTGGCGAGACCGAGGTGACGTTCCGCCGCGAGCTGCAGTGAATCTCGAGTCTGTCGACGTCGACGCGCTCCTGCTCGGGCTCAAGATCGCCTTCCTCGTCCTGCTCTACCTGTTCATCTGGCGGATCGTGCGGACGGCGAGCCGAGACATCGTCTCGCCCCAGGAGAGCTTCGTGCTCGCTCCCCAGGGCGGCGCACCCCCGGCGGCGCCCGCCGAGCGGGGGCGCCTCGTCGTGGTCAAGAGCCCGGAGCTCTCCGAGGGCGAGGCGCGCGAGCTCGACTCCCGTCCGCTCACCATCGGCCGCGGCTCGAGGAGCGACGTACGCCTGCAGGGCGACCGTTTCGCCTCCGCCGTTCACGCGCGTGTCGAGCCCCGTGGCGACGGCGTGTGGCTCGTCGACGAGGGCTCGACCAACGGAACCTTCGTGAACGGGATCCGGCTCGACGGCCCGTACCGGCTCTCGCCGGGGGACGTCGTGCGTGTGGGAGAGACCGACCTGAGGTACGAGCCGTGAGGCTCGGGCAGGTCGTCTCGGTCACCGACCCCGGCCGGAGGCGCCGCCGCAACGAGGACGCGTTCGTCAACCGGCCGCCGCTGTTCGCGGTCGCCGACGGGATGGGCGGGGCACGGGCGGGCGAGATCGCCTCGCGCCTCGCGACCGAGGCCCTCCGCGAGGGAAGGGCAGGCGGGGCCGGCGAGCAACGCGTCTTCGAGCTGATCCAGGCCGCGAACCAGCGGGTCTACCAGCGCTCGGAGACCGATGCGGACGCGTCGGGCATGGGGACGACGATCACCGTCGCTCTCGTCGAGGACGGCGTCGTCGCGATCGGCCACGTCGGCGACTCGCGCGCCTACCTGATCCGCGACGGGAAGCTCGAGCAGCTCACGGAGGATCACTCGCTCGTGGCCGAGCTGCTGCGCACGGGGAAGCTCTCGCCCGAGGAGGCGGAGACACATCCGCAGCGCTCCATGATCACACGGGCGCTCGGCACCGATCCCGACGTCGACGCCGACACGTTCTCGGTGGAGGCGCGCGAGGGCGACCTCTTCCTGCTCTGCTCGGACGGCCTGACGTCGATGCTCGCAGACGACGAGATCCTGCGCAGGGTCGAGGCCAACCGCGGCGACCTCGACCGGGCGGCCCGCGAGCTCGTCGCGCGCGCGAACCAGCTCGGCGGCGAGGACAACATCACGGTCGTCTTCTTCGAGATCGCCGACGACGAGAAGGGCTCGACCGCGGAGTTCCCCGTGCCCGAGGCGGCCGACGCCGTCGACGACGACGAGGACACCCTCACGGAGCTCGACGCGGTGCCGACGGTGGACGCTCCGGCCGAGCGGCCGCAGCCGACTGTGCGCCGGCGCCTCGTCGCGGCGGTGATCGCCACCGCGCTCCTCGTCGCGCTCGCGATCGCGGCCGTCGTGCTGTGGGAGTACCTGCGATAAGCCTCCGGGCCCGCGAGCTCGTGAACCTGCTCGTCGTCGGCGTCCTGACGTCGCTCGGCTTCGCGAGCGTCTACATCGCGCGCCAGTCGCAGGTCTCGACCGAGTCCCTCTCCTACGCCGGCTTCTTCATCGCCCTCTACCTGGCCGCGCACGTCGTCGCCCGCATCGCGGTGCCCTACGCCGACCCGTACCTGCTCCCGATCGCCTCGCTCCTGACCGCGATCGGGCTCACCGAGATCTATCGCCTCAACCCCGACGACGCCTTCCGCCAGGGGCGCTGGGTCGCGATCGGGGTGGCGCTCTTCAGCGGCACGCTGCTCGTCCTCCGGCGCGACTACCGACGGCTCGAGAACTACCGCTACCTGTTCGGCCTCGGCGCGATCGGGCTGCTGATGCTGCCCGCGTTCCCGGTGATCGGCCGCACGGTCAACGGCGCCCGGCTGTGGATCGGATACGGATCGCTGCAGTTCCAGCCAGGCGAGCTGGCGAAGCTGGCGCTGATCGTGTTCCTGGCGGGCTACCTGCGCGAGAAGCGCGAGGTGCTCGCGCAGGGCCGGATCAAGGACTACGGGCCGTTGCTCGCGATCTGGGGCGGAGCGATGCTCGTGCTCGTGCAGACCAACGACCTCGGGAGTGCACTCCTCTACTTCGGCGTCTTCCTCGGGATGCTGTACGTGGCGACGGCGCGGCTCGTGCTCGCCGGCGCCGGGATGGCGCTCTTCGTCGCCGGCGCGGCGGCGCTGTACCAGGTGATCCCGCGCGTGCAGGATCGCGTGTCGGTCTGGCTCGATCCGTGGAGCGAGGCCCACGGCGACGGCTACCAGCCGCTGCAGTCGCTCTACTCGATCGCAAACGGCGGCTTCGGCGGCACGGGCTTCGGCAAGGGGACGTTCACCGGCACCGGCGGCGACCCGCTGATCCCGGATCTCAAGACCGACTTCATCTACTCCGCGCTCGCACAGGAGCTCGGCCTGATCGGCGCCGCTGCGCTGCTGCTCGTCTACATGCTCTTCGTCTTCCGCGGCTTCCGGATCGCGCTGCTCGCCGGCGACGGCTTCTCGAAGCTGCTCGCGACCGGGCTCACGTTCACCTTCGCCCTGCAGACGTTCATCATCCTGGGCGGCATCCTGCGCCTGATCCCGTTGACGGGGATCACGCTTCCGTTCGTCAGCTACGGAGGCTCCAGCGTGCTCGCCAACTTCGTCCTGCTCGCGGGCCTGATGCTCGTGTCCAACCGCGCGAACGCGCTCCGGGGGCGGACGTGAACGGGCCGATCACGCGCCTGGCCGTGGCGGCCGTCGTGCTCGTCTCCTCGCTGATCGTGGGCACCACCTACTGGCAGGTCTGGGCGGCGCCGTCGCTCGCCGACCGCCAGGACAACGCGATCGAGCGCGTGGCGGAGTTCACGGTCAAGCGCGGGAGGATCTACGCCGGCGACGGCAGGACGGTGCTCGCAGCCAACCGACGGAAGCGAATCTCCGGCAAGACGTTCTACTTCCGCACGTACCCACACGGCCGGCTCGCCCCGCACCTCGTCGGCTACGCCACGCAGGGACGCGCGCGCGCGGGACTCGAGCGCTCGCTCAACGACTTCCTCACCGGTGCGAACGCGAACCTGGGGACGGTGCTGGACACGACGCTCGACCGCCTTCGCGGGGCGACGATCGAGGGCAACGACGTCGAGCTGACCCTCGACGTGCACGGCCAGCGAGCCGCCGTGCGGGCGCTCGGGAACCGCTGCGGCGCGGTCGTCGCGCTCGAGCCCCGCACCGGCCGCGTGCTCGTCCTCGCCTCGAGCCCGGGCTACGACACGAACCTCGTCGAGCGCGACTTCGGAGCGATCCAGCGGATCCGCGGCGACTGCCACTCGTCGACCGCGCTGTACGACCGGGCCACGCAGGGCCTCTACGTTCCCGGGTCGACGTTCAAGGTCGTCACTGCCGCGACGGCGCTCGACAGCCATCGCTACTCGCTCGCGTCGACCTTCCTCGATCCCGGCTACTGCATCGAGTACGGGAAGAGGGTGTTCAACTTCGCGGACCAGAGCGGTCCCGAGCAGTTCGGCACGGTCACGCTGCTGCAGGCGATCGAGCACTCGATCAACGCCGTCTTCTGCAACATCGGCAAGTCCCTCGGCGGGTTGCGCGTGCTCGCGAAGGCGCGCCGCTTCGGCTTCTACGAGCTGCCGCCGCTCGAGACGCCCTCCGACCAGCGACGGCCGAGCGGGCTCTACCGGCGAGGCCACCTCTTCTCCCCGAGGAACGGCTTCCAGGTCGATCCGGGACGGCTCGCGTTCGGCCAGGAACGCCTGCTGGTGACGCCGCTGCAGATGGCGATGGTGGTCGCGGGCATCGCGAACCGGGGGATGGTCATGGAGCCGACGGCGGTCCAGCGGATCGTCGCCCCGGACGGCAGCACGGTCTCGCGCCTGAAGCCGCACCGGTTCTCGCAGGCGGTCTCGCCGCGCACGGCGAGCGCGCTGACCACGGCGATGAAGGCCGTCGTGACGAGCGGTACCGGGACCGCGGCCCGCATCCCCGGCGTAGCAGTCGCGGGGAAGACCGGCACGGCGGAGACAGGACGCAGCGGCGTGAACACGACCTCCTTCGTCGCGTTCGCACCGGCCGACAGCCCCCGGGTCGCGATCGCGGTGTTTCTCGAGCAACAGCACGGCGTGGGCGGGACGACCGCGGCTCCGATCGCGCGCGCGGTCCTGGAGGCACTCCTCCGCCGCGGGCGAACCTAACCTGTGGAAGGCGTATGGCCGTTTCCGACACGCTGATCGACACGCTCTTCGACGGGCGCTACCGCATCGTGCGCAGACTCGGCTCCGGAGGGATGGCGACCGTCTACCTCGCAGAGGACGAGGTGCTCGGCCGGAGGGTCGCGATCAAGATCCTCAGCGGGCGCTACGCGAACGACGAGCAGTTCATCGAGCGCTTCCGGCGCGAGGCGAAGAGCGCCGCCGGCCTCTCGCACCCGAACATCGTCTCCATCTACGACCGCGGCGAGGCCGAGGGCACCTACTACATCGCGATGGAGCACCTCGACGGGCGCACGCTGAAGCAGCTCGTCCTCGCGCGCGGCCCGGCGCCGGTGAAGGTCGCGATCGAGTACGCCCGCCAGATCCTCGCAGCGCTGCGCTTCGCCCACCGCAACGGGATCGTCCACCGCGACATCAAGCCTCACAACGTGATCGTCGACGCGGAAGGCCGCGCGAAGGTGACGGACTTCGGAATCGCACGAGCGGGAGCGGCGAGCCAGGTGACCGAGGCCGGCTCGATCGTCGGCACGGCGCAGTACCTCTCGCCCGAGCAGGCGCGGGGCGGCGCGATCGACCAGCGCTCCGACCTGTACTCGGTCGGGATCGTGCTCTACGAGATGCTCACCGGGAAGGTGCCGTTCACCGGCGACACGCCAGTCGAGATCGCGATGAAGCACCTCTCGGAGACGCCGGAGCCGCCCTCGTCGAAGCGCGAGGAGATCCCGCACGAGCTCGACCTCGTGGTGATGCGGGCGCTCGCCAAGGACCCTGACGACCGGTACCAGAGCGCCGAGGAGATGGACGCCGACCTACACCGGATCTCGCGCGGGCTCGGCGTCAGCCGTAGGACGGAGGAGGCCGCCACGGCCATCATCTCCGCGCCGCCGAGCGCGATGCCGACCACCGTGACGCGCGCCGCAACGACCGTGCGCGATCGGCCGCCTCCGGCACCCCCGGTCTACTACGACTACGAGGAGCCGCCGCGGCGGCGGCGGCCGATCTGGCCGTGGCTGCTCGCGCTGCTGCTCGTGGCCGCAGCGGTGGTGGCGGGCTTCCTCGTGTACGACCAGATCCAGGACCAGCTCGCCGAGGCGCGGCCGGTGCCGGTGCCGAACGTCCTCGGCCAGCGTCGCGTCGAGGCGACGCAGCACGTGAGCGAGGCGGGATTCGTCCCCAAGGTTCGCTATGAGACGAGCGAGGACGTCGACGTCGGGTTCGTGATCTCGCAGGATCCAGATCCCGGCGATCCGCTCGAGAAGGGACGGTTCGTGCGCCTCGTCGTCTCGCTCGGCAGGCCACGGGTCGAGGTTCCCAGCGTGAAGGGCCGACAGCTGACGGACGCGGTCGCGGCGGTCGCCGCCCTCGGCCTGACCCCGAAGACCGTCCCCGTGCCCTCCGAGCTGCCGCAGGGGACGGTGACGGCCCAGGATCCGGCCCCGGGAACGAAGGTCACCAAGGGGACGAAGATAAGGATCAACTACTCCAAGGGGCCGCAGACCGTGCAGGTCGCGTCGGTCCTCAGCCAGCCCTACGAGAGCGCTTCCGCGTCGCTGCAGGCGCTCGGGTTCGGCGTCGCGCGCAGGGACGTTCCCTCCAACCAGCCGGCGGGAACGGTCGTCGACCAGGATCCTGCGGGGGGGACGTTCCTCCCCAAGGGCTCGACCGTGACGCTCTCCGTCTCGAAGGGGCCGACGACCGCTGCGATTCCGGACGTGACGAGCTACGACGAGAAGACGGCGAAGCAGACGCTCTCCGACCAGGGCTTCAAGGCGAAGGTCGAGCGTCAGGACGTGGACGACGAGAGCCTTGACGGGTACGTCCTCGACCAGCGTCCGACTCCCGGAACCCAGGCGGAGCCGGGAACCCAGGTCACGATCGTCGTCGGCCGTTTCAAGGAGCCGTCCGAGTCGCCTCCGCCTCCCGCCCGCTTCCGCTGATGGCCCGGCTGAGAGTCGCGGTGCTCATGGGAGGGCGCTCCAGCGAGCACGAGATCTCGCTCGCGTCGGCGCGATCCGTGCTGGCCGCCCTCGACCCCGCCAAGTACGAGTCGGTCACGGTCGAGATCGGGCGGGACGGCCGCTGGGAGCTCGGCAGCGGCGGCGCACTGGCGCAGCGGCAGCTCGGCCCTTCGAGCCATGCCGGAGGGACTGTCCCCGGGCCGCGGCCGGCGGAGACCTTGCCGGTTCCGGCTAGGTCGGCGCCGGCCACGGCGCTGGGCCAGGTCGACGTCGTCCTGCCGATCCTGCACGGGCCGTTCGGCGAGGACGGGACGGTGCAGGGCCTGCTCGAGCTGGCGGGCGTGCCGTACGTCGGGGCCGGCGTAACGGCGTCGGCCGTCTGCATGGACAAGGACTACTTCAAGGCCGTCATGCGCGACCGCGGCATCCCCGTCGCGCGCAGCGTGACCGTGCTCAACGGTGCCAGGCCCCGGAACCCGTTCGGCTACCCCGTGTTCGTGAAGCCGGCGCGGCTCGGCTCGTCGGTCGGGATCACGAAGGTGCACGACGAGGGCGAGCTCGATCCTGCGGTCGAGCTCGCGCGGCAACACGACGAGAAGGTGTTGATCGAGGAGCTGGTCGAGGGCGTCGAGGTCGAGTGCAGCGTGCTTGGCAACCGGGAGCCGATCGCGTCGCTCCCCGGCGAGATCGTCGTCCGCGAGGGCGAGTGGTACGACTACTCGGCGAAGTACGACGAGGGGGGAATGGAGCTGATCGTCCCGCCGCGCGTGCCGGAGGAGTCGATCGCGCGCGTCCAGGAGCTCTCCGTGGAGGCGTTCCTCGCCACGGACTGCGAGGGGATGGCGCGCGTCGACTGCTTCGTACGGCCGGACGGCGAGGTGGTTGTCAACGAGCTGAACACGATCCCCGGCTTCACCTCGACGAGCGTGTACGCGAAGCTCTTCGAGGCCTCCGGAATCGCGTATCCGGAGCTGCTCGACCGCCTGGTCGAGCTCGCGCTCGAGCGGCACGAGCGGCGCTCACGGCTCAAGTACTGACGAGCGCCTGAGTCTGTCGGGCGTGCCACTCCAGGCCCATCGCCTGGAACCTGTCCAGCGCTTGCTCGATCAGGTCTCCGTCCCGCCGGACCGCGCCCAGAGCGCGCAGCGCGAACGGAACGAGATAGGTGCCCTGGCGCAGGAGCGGCGGAGCATCCTCCTCTACGCGTTCGCGCTCTCCGAGAGCGGCGAGCGCGTCGAGGCGAGCGCTGTTGACCGCGAGGCCGAACGTGATGCCGTGTCCGGCCGAAGCCGGTCCGAGGTCGCCGAGGCGCTCGAGGCGGCCTCGAATCAGCGCGAGCCGAAGACGCGGGCCGGCGAGGGCGAACTCGTAGCCCTCCATGCCGAGCTCGTCGGCAGCGCGTTCGAGCCGCGCGGCCTCCTCGAGGTCGCCCAGCGCGGCGGCGGCAGCCGCGCAAACGAGCAGGGTCCTAGCGTTGCGAGCGCACGGCGTCTCGAGGTTGTCCTTCACCGCTCGCTCGACGCGGGTTACGAGCGAGCTGGCCTCCTCCCAGTCGCCGCTCAGCTCTGCCGCCTCGAGCCGGAGCGCGATGCCGTGCACGCGGTGATGAGCCGAGAGCCGAAGGGCATGCGCGTCCGCCGCCTCGGCGAGGCGGCGCGCCTCCTTGAGGCGGCCGACGCCGGCGCACGACGGAACGAAGCTCTCGTGGATCTCCATGACGTGGTCGGGATCGTCGATGAGCGGGACGAGCTCGAAGCGGCGTTGCGCCCAGCTCCACGCCTCGTCGTAGCGGCCTGCGCTCGCAGCGACAGCGGCTCTCGCCTCCAGCGCCCACGACCGCAGCGTGACGTCACCGAGCCGCTCGGCGACGAGACTGGCCTCCTGAGCGGCGCGATCGGCCTCCGCGAGCTCACCCTCGGCCCAGTTCGCGCGCGCGACGAGCGCCCGCCCGTGCGCCGCTGACCCGGGCTCCGCGAGCTCGAGCGCCTCGCGAATCCAGCCGGCCACGAGCTGCTGGTCGGGCCGGCGCTTCCACATTCCCGAGCGAACCGTCGTGTGGAGCGCGAGCACGCTGTACGTGTCGGCCCTGACGGCGCGATCCGTCGAGACGGCCAGCGAGCTCTGCATGGCCTCCCAGAACGGCTGACCTTCGTACCCGAGCGCGTGCGCCTGTCCGATCTCGCGCCAGATCTCGGCGCGGTCCTCAGCACCGGGCTCGAGGGCGAGCGCCCGCCGAAGGAGCGCGATCGCGTCGTGCAGCTCGTACCGTCCCACCGCGAGGTCGGCCGCACGGCGCAGCCAGGTCAGCGCCTTCGAGCGGAGAAGCGTGCGCCGCTCCTCCTCGCCGGCCCAGGCGAGGTCGACGTCCTCCGGCCGGACCGCCTCGGCGTAGTGGTGTGCGAGGAACGGCGCCGCCTCGTCCTGGGCCTCCATCCTCTGCTCGAGCCACTCCGCGAACGCGGCGTGCAGCCGCGCGCGGCGGGCCTTGGGCAGGCCGGCGTACGCCACCTCGCGCGTGAGCGCGTGCTTGATCGCGTACTCGCGCTCGCCCGCGACCGACGAACCGGGCCTCCGGCGGACGAAGTCGCGCTCCTCGAGCAGCGCAAGCTCGGGCTCGCCGTCGACCATCGCGCGGACCGGGCCCTCCCAGAACACGCGCCCGACCACGGCCGCGGCCTGCAGCGCGGCCTTCTCGAGCGGCGGCAGCAGGTCGATGCGCGCCGCGAGAACCGCGTGCACGGAGTCGGGTACCTCGAAGTTCTCGGGGACGTCTCCCACCGACCAGCCGCCGTCGAGGCGCGAGAGCACGCCGCGGTCGACCAGCGTTCCGAGCAGCTCCTCGACGAAGAACGCGTTCCCCTCCGCGCGTTCGACCACGAGCCTGCGAAGCGAGGGCGGGAGCCCCGCGGCAAGGAGCTCTGATACCAGCCGCTCGGTGTCGGACTCCGAGAGCGGCTCCAACCAGAGCAGCGAGGCGTTGCGGCGACCGGCTCCCCACGTCGGCCGCGAGTCGAGGAGCTCCGGACGTGCCGTCGTAACCAGGAGAAGGGGCGCACGCAGGTCGCGCAGCACGCGTTCCAGCAACTCGACGAGCTCGGGCTCCGCCCAGTGGAGGTCTTCGACCAGCAGCACGAGCGGGCGCTCGGCCGCCAGCTCGGCCAGGAAGTCGACCCACGCGTCGTGCAGCCGCTCGCGCGCCGCCAGGGGGTGCAGCTCGCCGGCGACGTCGAGTCCGAGCGCGAGGGCAAGGATCTCGCGGTCGCCCAGGCGCTCCCGGACGACGTCCGGCGAGTCGCTGTCGAGGAGCCCGAGATGCTCCTTGAGCACCTCCGCCAGCGGCCAGTACGTGATCCCGCCGCCGTACGAGAGGCAACGGCCGGTGCGCTGAAGGGGAGGCGGGTCCTGCGCGCCCAGCCACTGCCAGAGCTCGCGCACGAGCCGGCTCTTGCCGATGCCCGCGTCGCCGACGATCGTCACCAGGTGCGGCTCGCCCTGCTCGGCGACGCGCGCGTAGGTCGCGCGTAGGAGCTCGAGCTCGCGCTCACGTCCTACGAACGCCGCCGCCGCGCCTCGGACCCCGCGCGGCCGCATCAGGGTGAGCGCGCGCCGGACGCGGCGGCTCGGCACCGGCTCCGCCTTCCCCTTGGCCTCGATCGCCTTCGGCTCGTCGAACTCGAACGCGCCGCGGGCGGCCGCGACCGTTCGCTCGCCCACGAGGATGTCGCCGGGCGCCGCTGCCTGCTCGAGCCGCGCGGCCACGTTGACCGCGTCGCCGGTGACGAACGACGAGCCCTCGCGCGGCCGGCCGACCACGACCTCGCCCGTGTTGACGCCGACGCGCAGCAGCAGGTTGCCTTCGAAGAGCTCACGCATCCGGCGCTGTAACGCGAGCGCCGCATGGAGCGCCCGTTCGGCGTGGTCCTCCTGCGCGGCGGGAGCGCCGAACACTGCCATCACGGCGTCGCCGGCAAACTTCTCGACGGTGCCGCCGGCCCCCTCGATCTCGTCCGCCATTGCATCGTAGAAGCGGTCGAGCACGGCTCGCGTGCGCTCGGGGTCCTGCTCACCCAGAGCGGTCGAGCCCACGAGGTCGGCGAATAGGACGGTCGCGAGCTTCCGCTCCTCGGTCGTCGCGAGCGCGGGCTCGACGGCAGCGCCGCAGGAAGGGCAGAAGCGCGCGGCGTCGGGGAGCGGCGAACCACACGTCGCGCACGCGGACACGTCCCGATTGTGACTCAGGTTCGAGCGGTGACCTCGTTCACGTGCGCCCGTCCTTGCAGGTCGGTGATCCAGACGACCCAGTAGCGACCCCGCCCGTCGACGGGGAAATTCGTCGTGAGCCCGACGACCTTCGACGTGGAGACGCGGCGAAACGGGCCTGTGGGGCTGTCGCCCGTCTGGATCTCTGCCGTGAAGCCGGGCGTGTCGGTGCGTACGCGAACGCGCGACAGCTCGACGTCCCTGCCCGCGTCGAGCACGAGCCCGACGCCCGACTTCGTCGCCGAGAAGCTCTGGTAGCTCTCCGTGGGCCAGTACGTCGCCATGCTCCTGTCCGTGGCGCTGGGAGCCTCGGCGTCGTGCTCGCTGCCGTCGCCGGGAGGCGGGTCGTACGCGCCCACGCCAACGAGCCTGATCGGCCGGTGCGCAGGCTCTGCGCTGCCCGGCAGGCCGTCGCCACCCTCGAGCAGGAGCGCGACCGCCACGACCGCGGCGAGCCCGAGGCCGGCGAGGAGCAGCAGCGGCAAAGTGCGACGGCGGCTCCGCGACCGCGCCGGCGCTGCTCGTTGCCCGCGCCGACGTGCGCCCGGGACGACGAGCGTCCTGTCGCTGTCGGGCTCGTCGAGCTCGAGCAGGCAGGCCTCGAGCTCGGCGGCAAAAGCCGCCATCGAGGGGAAACGGTCGCGATGGTCCTTCTCGAGCGCCCGCTCGACGGCGAGTGCAACCCGAAGCGGCACGTCACGACGCCGGTCGAGAAGGCTCGGCACCTCCTCGGTGACGTGGCGCATGGCGACCGTTACGAAGTTGTCCCCGGCAAAGGGCGGCTCCCCGGCGAGCAGTTCGTAGAGGACGACGCCGAGCGAGTACACGTCGGTCTGCGGCCCGACCTCCTCCCCGCTCGCCTGCTCCGGGGCGATGTAGCTGCTCGTCCCCATCACGGTGCCGGTCCGCGTGACGCCGCCCGTGCCGAGCGAGCGCGCGATTCCGAAGTCGGTCACCTTCGGCTTCCCGTCGCCGTTCAGGAGCACGTTCTGAGGCTTCACGTCGCGGTGGACGATCCCGCGGCCGTGCGCGTACGCGAGCGCGCGCGCGATCGGGATCGCGAGCTGCAGCGCGTGCCGCACTGGCAGCGGCCCAGTGCGATCCACGAGCGCCTTCAGGCTCTCGCCGTCGACGTACTCGAAGACGATGTACTGTCGGCCGCCGTCCTCGCCGCGGTCGATGACGGTGACGATGCTGGGATGCGAGAGCTGCGCGACCGCGCGCGCCTCGCGACGGAAGCGCTCGATCGTCTCGGGGTCGGCGGCGGCGCTGTCGTGCAGGATCTTCAGGGCGACGTCGCGCTCGAGCAGCCGGTCGTGCGCCTTGTAGACGCTCGACATCCCTCCGGTACCGACGAGCTCCTCGAGCTCGTACCGGCCCGCGACGATCTCCCCGACCACGGCGGGGAAACGCTACCCGCCGGGCCGACGGGTCGAGGCTACGAGAGCGCGGCCTCCATCGCCTGTTCCCAGACGGAGAGCGCCTCGTCGAGCTCGGCGTCGGAGATCACGAGCGGCACGAGCACGCGGATGCAGTTGCCGTAGATGCCGGACTTCATCAGGAGCAGGCCGCGCTCCAACGCGGCCTCGGCGACGGCGGAGGCGAGCTCCGGCGCGGGCTCCTTGGTGGCGCGGTCGTGCACGAGCTCGATCGCGAGCATCGCGCCCAATCCGCGAACGTCGCCCAGGGCATCGAATCGCTCCTGCCACGCGAGCATGCGGCCGCGCATGCGCTCGCCGATCTCGGCCGCTCGCTCGATGAGCCCCTCCTCCTCGATCACGTCGAGGACGGCGAGCGCGGCTGCCTGCGCGACCGGATTCCCGACGTACGTGCCGCCGATCGCCGAGTCGCCGGGGGCGTCCATGATCTCCGCCCTGCCGATCACGCCCGAGAGCGGCAACCCGTTCGCGATCGACTTCGCCACTGTCACGAGGTCGGCCTCGATCCCGTAGTGCTCTGTGGCGAACATCCGGCCGGTGCGACCGAAGCCGGTCTGCACCTCGTCGACCACGAGGACGATCCCGTGCTCGTCGCAGATCCGGCGGACGCCCTCGAGGAACTCCGGCGGCGCGACGACGAAGCCGCCCTCTCCCTGCACCGGCTCGATCACGATCGCGGCGACCTGCTCGGCCGCCACCTGCGTGACGAGCGCGCGCTCGAGGGCCGCGAGCGCCTCGGCGGCGCTCGGCCCGCGGTAGTCCTGCGCGAACGGGACGCGGTAGACCTCGGGCGCGAAGGGGCCGAGCCCGGCCTTGTACGGATGGGTCTTCGACGTCAGCGAGAGCGCGAGCAGCGTGCGCCCGTGGAAGCCGCCCTCGAAGGCGATCACGGCAGGCCGGCCCGTGTACGCCCGGGCGAACTTGATCCCGTTCTCGACCGCCTCGGTGCCGGCGTTGAAGAACGCCGCCTTGCGTGGCGCACGCACCGGGGCGAGCGCCGCCAGACGCTCCGCGAGCGTCACGTAGACCTCGTAGGGCACGACGGTGAAGTCCGTGTGAGAGAAGCGCTCGAGCTGCTCCTGCGCCGCCGCCACGACGCGCGGGTGCGAATGCCCGACTGTGAGGCAGCCGACGCCTCCCATGAAGTCGACGAACGTGTTTCCGTCCACGTCTGTCACGAGCGCCCCGCGACCCTGGTCGATCAACAGCGGGACGTAGAGCGAGAGCGGGTCGGCGACGACCGCTTCCTTGCGCTCGAGAATCGCGCGGGAACGCGGGCCTGGAATCTCCGTCCGAATCTCGATCGCCCGCGTGACCGCCATCGCGCGGACACTAGCGAAGCGCCCGGATCGTAGAATCGCCGCCCGTGGTCCTCTCCGACCGCACGATCCGGCGGCTGCTCGACGAGGGCCGGATCGAGATCGACCCCTACGACGAGTCGCTGCTCCAGCCGTCGAGCGTCGACGTGCGCGTCGACCGCTACTTCCGCGTCTTCCACAACGCGCGCTATCCCTTCATCGACGTCAAGCAGCCGCAGGAGGAGCTGACCGAGCTCGTCGAGATCGACGGCGAACGGCCGTTCATCCTGCACCCGGGCGAGTTCGTGCTCGGCTCGACGCTGGAGCGGATCCAGCTCCCCGACGACCTCGTCGCGAGGCTCGAAGGGAAGTCCTCGTTGGGCCGGCTCGGCCTCCTGATCCACTCCACCGCGGGTTTCATCGACCCTGGCTGGGACGGCCACGTTACGCTCGAGCTCTCGAACGTCGCCAACCTCCCGATCACGATCTACTACGGCATGAAGATCGGCCAGCTCTCGTTCGTGCAGCTCTCCGAACCGGCCTCGAAGCCCTATGGCGGCGCAGGCCTCGGCTCCAAGTACCAGGGGCAGCGCGGGCCGACGCCGAGCCGGTACTGGCAGAACTTCGACGAGGAATCGTGAAGGTCTTCGTCACCGGGGGCACGGGGTTCGTCGGGCCGCGCGTCGTGCATGCGCTCCGCGCGCGTGGCGAGGAGGTGCGAGCGCTCGTCCGCCGCCCTAGCCGCGGCACGCACCTCGAGAGCTGGCGCGTGGAGCTGGCGGAGGGGGACGTGACCGATCGGGAGAGCCTCCGGCGCGGCGTGCACGGCTGTGACGTCGTCGTCCACCTCGTCGCCATCCGCCAGGGACGCCCGGAGCAGTTCGAGCGGGTGATGACCCAGGGCACGCGCGACCTCGTGGCCGCCGCCGAGGCCGCCGAGGTCCGGCGCATCGTCCTCATGTCGGCGCTCGGGACGAGCGAGGAGACGAAGGATCTCCTGCCGTACTACCGCTCGAAGTGGGCGATGGAGCAGGCGGTGCAGGCTTCGCCGCTCGAACACGTGATCTTCCGCCCGAGTTTCGCCTTCGCGCGGGAGGGCGGGATCCTCCCGACGTTCAGGAAGCTCGCGCGCATCGCCCCGTTCACGCCGGTGATCGGCTCGGGCGAGCAGCGATTGCAGCCGATCTGGGTCGAGGACATCGCGGACTACTTCGCGGCGGCGATCGACAAGCCAGAGGCCGCTCGTCGGACCTTCGAGCTGGGCGGCCCGGACGCGGTCACCTGGAACGAGTTCTGGGAGAGGCTGCGGCGGACGCTCGGCATCCGTCGCCGCCCGGTCGTCCACGTGCCGGTGGGATTCATGCGGCTGAACGCGCTCGTGACGGAACGGCTGCCCGGCAACGTGCCGCTCACGCGCGACCTGCTCACGATGCTGGAAGGGCCCGACAACGTCGTCTCCAACGACGACGCGCTGAGGGTCTTCCAGTTGCCGCTCGTGCCCCTGGACGAGCAGCTGCGGCGGGCGGGGTAAACGCCTCGCCTTCGGCGAGGCTAGCCGGGGGAACCGATGGGGTTCCCCCGAGGAGCCCCCTCCTCACGCTTGTCGCTCGCTGCCGCTCGCTGCGTGGGTGAACCAAGGTTCCCCCACGAGCCCCCTCCGTGGGTCCGACTCGGGCTCCGCTTCGCGGAGCCGAGTCATTCGAAGAGAGCGGCGAGCTCATTGCGTTCGGAGGGCGAGAGTCGGACGTCGAGCGCCGCCACCGCCGGCTCTAGGTGCTCGGGGCGGCGCGGGCCTGTGATCACCGCGTCCACCTGAGGATTCGACAAGAGCCAGGCGAAGGCGAGCGTGGGCATGTCGACACCGTGCTCGCCGGCTGCGCGCGCAAGTGCGTCGAGCCCCCTGTAGACAGCGTCGGAGTCGAGGTGCAGGTACGCCTCCGGCCTCTGCGTCATCCTCGAGCCGGCGGGCGGCGGACGGCCGCGCCGGTACTTGCCGGTGAGCCAGCCGCCCGCGAGCGGGCCGAAGGGCGTGAAGCCGAGCCCGTGCTCGGCGCACAGCGGCAGCACCTCCAGCTCCGCCTCACGATCGAGCAGCGAATAGGAGTTTTGGACCCACCCGACGCGGGCGAGACCCTCCCGCTCGCTGATCGCCAGCGCCTCCTCGAGCCACGGCCGGTCGACGTTGCTGGCGCCGATCGCGCGCACCTCGCCCGCCCGCAGGAGCTCGTCGAGCGCTCCGAGCGTCTCCTCGAGCGCCGTCTCAGGATCGGGCTCGTGGATCAGGTACATGTCCACCTGCTCGACTCCGAGCCGCCTCAGGCTCCCGTCGATCTGGCGATGGACCCGCTCGCGCGCGAGCCCCCGGTCGCGCGGGTCGCCCTCGACCGAGTGGAAGACCTTCGTGGCGAGGAGCGGTCGGTTGCCCGTTTGGGCGAGCCAGTGTCCGATCCAGGTCTCGCTCCGTCCGCCGCCGTACGCGTCGGCCGTGTCGAAGGCGGAGATGTCGAGTTCCCAGGCGGCGTCCATGAGGCGGAAAGCCTCGTCCTCGCTCTCGCCCTGCCCGAAGAACGCGGGCGCCGAGCCGATCCCGCCGAAGTTGCCGCAGCCGAGGACGATGCGCGGCACCTCGATTCCGGTGCGGCCCAACGGTCGGCGCTCCATTTACGAGATCATCAACGAGATGGCAGCCCGGCCTCTCGCCGTCGGCCCGCTTCCGGACCGGATCCGGCACCGCTTTCCGATCTTCGAGCGGCTCGTCTACATCAACAGCTGCTCCCAGGGCGCGCTCTCGGACGCCGTGCGCCGCTCGTACGAGCGCTACCTCGCCGACTGGGATGCTCACGGGGCGCCCTGGGAGTACTGGGTGGAGCGCACCGAGACCGCGCGCGCCGGCTTTGCCCGACTCGTCAACGCCGACCCCGACGAGATCGCCGTGACGACCTCGCTCTCGGCGGGCGTGAGCGCGCTCGCGACCGGACTTCGATTCGCCAGGCGCCCGAAGATCGTCCTCACCGACCTCGAGTTCCCCACGATCGGCCAGATCTGGCACGCGCAGGAGGCACGCGGCGCCCGTGTCGTCCACGTCTCGCCCGACCGCGACGGAACGATCCCCCTAGACCGCTTCGAGCGCGCGATCGACGAGCAGACCGCGCTCGTCTCGATCACCCACGTCTCCTACCGGACGGGGACGATGGTCGACGTCGAGGGAGTCGTCGCGCTGGCGCGGGAGCGGGGCGCTCTCGTCCTGCTCGACGCCTACCAGTCGGCGGGCTCGCTTCCGCTCGACGTGCGCACGCTCGACGTCGACTTCCTGGCCGCGGGAACGCTCAAGTACCTGCTCGCCTCGGCCGGGCTCGCGTTCTTCTACTGCCGGCGCGACGTGATCGAACGTGCCTGGCCCACCGCGACGGGCTGGTTCGCCGACCGGAACGTCTTCGAGATGGACGTCCACGACTACTCGCCCTCGCCGACCGCCCGCAGGTTCCAGTCGGGGACGCCGCCGATCCCGGCGATCTACGCCGGGATCGCGGGCCTCGAGCTGATGGAGGAGATCGGGATCGAGGAGACGCGCGAGCACGTCCTCCACCTCAACGCTCACCTGATCGCGGGAGTGGACGACCTCGGCGGCACCGTCGTGACGCCGAGGGAGCCCGGCCGCCACGGAGCCCTCGTCTGCATCGCCTCCAACGACGCCGAGGAGCTGGTGCGCGCGCTCGCGAGGTGGGGCATCGTCACCTCCTCACGCGCGGGCAACCTCCGCGTGTCACCGCACTGTTACAACTCGATCGAGGACGTCGACGCCGTGCTCGAGGCGCTCGCCCCGCACCGGCATCTCCTCGCGTGATCGAGCGCGTCTGCGTCGTCGGGGCCGGCGCGATCGGCAGCCTCTACGCCGGCCACCTCGCGCGCGTCGTCGACGTCGCCGTCCTCGTCAGGCGGAGCGAGCACGCCCGCGCGCTCGAGGAGGAGGGGCTGCGCGTCTCCGGGAAGCACGAGTTCGCGGCTCGCGTTACGGCGGCTGCCGATCCCGCCGGCCTCCCCGACTTCGACCTCGGCATCGTCTGCACCAAGGCCACCGAGCTGGAGTCCGCCGCAGCCGCGTTCGAAGGCCGCTTCCCGAGCGCAACGATCATGACCGTCCAGAACGGCCTCGGAGCGGAGGAGATCGTCCGCCGCCGCGGCGCCTGGCCGCTCGTGTCGGCCGTGACGTTCATGAGCGGCACGAAGCACGCCGACACGCACGTCGAGTACATCCTCGACACGGAGACCTGGCTCGGCCCCTACGAGGACACGCCGTTCGCGACTGTCGAGGAGGTGGCGGCGCTGCTCGTCCGCTCGGGTCTCGAGGCCGAGGCGCTTCCCGACCTGCGCCCCGCGCAGTGGTCGAAGCTGATCTTCAACGCGACCGTGAACGGCGTCGCCGCGCTGACCGGCCTCCGGCACGACTCCCACTTCGCCGCCCGCGACGGGCCGGCCGACCTCGGCCACCTCGTCTACGAGCTGATCGCGGAGGGCAAGTGGGTCGCCTCGGCGGCGGGCGTCGAGCTGCACGACGATCCGTGGGAGATGAACGTCCTCGCCACCCGACGCGGCTCGGCGCACCTCCCGTCGATGCTGGAGGACGTGCAGGCGCGCCGAGCCACGGAGGTCGAGCTCATCAACGGTGCGCTCGTGCGCGAAGCGGAGCGGACGGGCGTGGACGCGCCGCTGCAGACCGCGCTGTACCGCCTGATCAAGGCCCGGGAGGCTTCATACCGATGAGGATCGCGGTCATCGGTTGCGGCGCGGTCGGCAGCCTGTTCGCCGCGACCCTCGCGCAGCTCGAGGACGCCGAGGTCTGGGCCTACGACGTCGCCGCAGACCACGTGCGGGCGATCGCCGAGCATGGCCTCCACCTGTCTGGCGCGGCGGAGCTCGTCGGCCGGGTGCGCGCGACGACGGAAGCCGGCGAGCTTCCGCCCTGCGACTTCGGGATCGTGGCCACCAAGAGCATGCAGACCGAGGCGGCGATCAGCGCCTGCGCGCACGCGTTCGCGGCGGGCTCGGTCTGTTCCGTCCAGAACGGTGTCGGCAACGAGGAGACGATCGCCGGCCGGTGCGAGCGCGTGATTCGGGGAACCACGTTCCCCGCCGGCCAGGTCGTCGCGCCCGGCCACGTCCGCTGGGAGGTGAAGGGGGATACGACCATAGGGCCGTTCGAGCCGAAGCCGGCGCCGATCGCCGAGGTCGAGCGTCTCGCCGATGCCTGCACGCGGGCCGGTATGCCGACGCAGGCGTTGCCCGACGCCCGAGGCCCGCAGTGGCGCAAGCTGATCTTCAACGCGGCGACGAACCCGGTCGGCGCCCTGACCGGCCTCACCCATGGACGCGTCTGCGAGCACGCGGAGCTGCGCCGCCTCGTCAGCGCGCTGGTGGACGAGGGCAAGGCGGTCTGCGCGGCGCAGGGAATCGAGCTCGACGCCGACCCCGAGGAGCTGATCGACCACGCCGCCAGGCGCGACGTGGCCTACGACCACAAGGCGAGCATGCTCCAGGACGTGGAAGCCAGGCGGCCAACCGAGATCGACTACCTGAACGGCGGGATCGTCCGCTTCGGGCGCCAGTACGGCGTGCCGACGCCGCTGAACGCGGCCGTCACGACGCTGATCAAGGGGCTGGAGCACGCGTGGTGAAGGCCGAGGTGGAACGGCGCTACGCCAACGTGCGCGCAGCGCTGGAGCGCGGTGGGCTCGACGCCGTGATCGTCTGCGGAAGCGAGTACACGGGCTTCGAGGGCGCGGTGGCCTACCTCTCGGGCTTCGTCATCGTCCATCGCTACGGCTACGTGCTGTTGCCGCGCGAGGGCGACCCGGCGATCGTGTTCCCGAACGAGGCGCGCTATGTCGGCGAGCACGGCACGAGCTGGATCGAGGCGCAGGCGTTCGCCGACCACCCCGGCGCCTGGCTGCGGGACCGGATCCGCGAGCGCGGCTGGCGACGGATCGCCGTCTACGGGCTCGAGCACGTGATGGCCGTGCGTGACTACGCCGCGCTCGCCGAAGGCGACTTCGAGCTGGTGCCGTTCGACGTCGAGTTCGACCTAGCGCGCGCAGTCAAGAGCGACGCCGAGCTCGAGTCGGTGCGCGAGAGCGTGCGGATCAACGAGGACGGCTTCTGGGCCTTTCTCGAGGCGTACGAGCCCGGCAAGAGCGCGGCGGAGGCGCTCGCGCCGGCCGAGCGGCTGTTCGTCGAGCGCGGCTGCGGCCGGCTGACGATGAACATGGTGCTCGTCGGGCCCGAGTTCGCGATCGCACGGAACGACACGGTGCTCGGGGAGTTCTGCATCCCGTCGCTCGAGGTCGCCGGCCCCGGCGGTCACTGGGTGGAGGTCTCGCGGGCGATCGGGCGCCCCGACGACGAGACGAAGCGGATGCTCGAGGCCTACGAGGAGTACTTCGCGGCGGCGAAGGAGACGATGCGGCCTGGCGCGACCGCGCAAAACGTCCACCGAGCGGCCGCGAAGGGATTCCTCGAGCGCGGCTTCCAGCTCGGCCACGTCACCGGCCACTCCATCGGGATGACGATGATCGAGCACCCGAGGATCGGCGAGGGCGTCGAGGCGGAGCTTCGCGAGAACATGGTCTTCTCGATGCACCCCCACGCGATCTCCGCGGACGGGCGCTCGTGCTTGTACATGCAGGACACGTGGCTCGTCACGAAGGAGGGCGGCGAGCCGCTCGCCGAGCTACCGCTCCGTATCTTCTAGACCGTCCTCGGCGCGGCTGCCTTCAGCTCCTGCACGAGCGTGCGAAACTCGTCGTCCGACACAAGGCCGCGGCGCTCCGCTCCCCGCGCTTTGACCCGGTCCAGCAGCTCGCGCTCGAGCTCCTCGGGAACGTCGAGGCCGAGCTCCTCGCACTTGAGCCGGATCGAGTCGATGCCGCTCTTCTTGCCGAGCACGATTCCGCGCTCGGCGCCGACGAGCTCCGCCGAGTACGGCTCGATCGCCGGCGGATCGTGAAACTGGCTTGCCACGGCGCCACTCTCGCGGCGGAAGAGGTTCTCACCGACCAGCGGCTTCCAGGGCTCGAGCTCGTAGCCCGAGAGCTCGCGGACGCGCGCGGCGAGCGCACGCACCTGGTCGAGCCGGAGGCGCGTCTCGACGCCGTAGAGCGCGCGCAGCGCGAGGGCGACCTCGCCGAGGTTCGCGTTGCCGGCGCGCTCGCCCATTCCGTTGACGGTGCCCTGGACCCAGCGGGCGCCGGCACGCACGGCCGCGACCGCCGCCGCCGTGGCGAGCCCAAAGTCGTTGTGTCCGTGGAAGTGGAGCGGCACCTCGGCGCCCAGCCACTCGCGCGCCTGCCCGACGAGCTCCTCGACTGCCTCCGGCGCCGCGATCCCGAGCGTGTCGACCACGACCGCCTCGCGCGCGCCTGCCTCGACGGCGGTCTTGTAGGCGCGCTCGAAGAACGCCGGGTCGGCTCGCGTTCCGTCGACGCCGAAGTAGGCGACCGTGACGTCCTCGCGCGCGGCAAAACCGACCGCCTCCGCGATGCGCCGAAGCATCTCGTCACGCGAGACGCCGAGCGCCTCGAGCTTGCGGTCGCTGATCGGCGACTCGATCACGCTCGCGCGCACGCTGAGCTCGACGAGGGCCTCCACGTCGGCGCGTACGGCACGCGAGAAGCCCCAGACCTCCGCCTCGAGACCCGCGTCCGCGATCAGCCGGACGGCCTCTCGGTCGTCGGCCGAGACGCGCGGGAACCCCGCCTCGATCCGCTCGACTCCGGCTCGGTCGAGCAGGCGCGCGATCTCGAGCTTCTGCTCCGGATCCAGCACGACGCCGACCGTCTGCTCGCCGTCGCGGAGCGTGGTGTCGTAGAAGCCCACCTCCGCCTCGAGGCGAAAGCGGTCGTTGACCGGGCCAGTCCAGATGCCGTCAGGCACGGAAGTCGTCCGGAAACGAGCAGAGCTTCTCGTTGCCCGCGCCGGTGACGAGAAAGTTGTCCTCGACGCGAAGACCGCCGCCGCCGTCCCAGTAGATCCCCGGCTCGATCGCGAGCACCATTCTGCTTCGGATCTTCCCCGATCCCGCCTGATGGGCGTACGGCGGCTCGTGTGCCCGCGCGCCCACGCCGTGGGCGACCGGATGCGATGGTTGTCCGGGGTAGCCGCCCTCGGCGATGCGCGCGCGGATCAGCCGGTCGAGCTCGGGCAGGTCGGCGCCGTCTGTGCAGTGCGCCACCGCCTCGCCGAAGACGGCGAGCAGGAGCTCCAGCAGCTCCACGTACTCGCTCGTGAGCTCGCCTGGGCAGACGTTCTTCGTGTGGTCGCACCAGTAGCCGTCGGCGCAGACCCAGATCTCGAACAGCGTCGGCTCGCGCTCGGCGATCGGCCGGTCACCGGTGGCCGTGAACGTGCGGATGCCCGGCCCCGACCACACGAGCGAGAACCCGTGCGCCAGCTCGACCTTGCCCTTCCAGCCCGTCCCGTGCGCATGAACCCACCCGTTCCAAAGCGCACCCGCCTCGCTCTCCTTCATCCCGGGACGAAGCCGCTCGCGCACGTGCTCCATCGCCCCGGCTGCGATCTCGTTCGCGAGCCGCATTCGCTCGATCTCCTGCGCCGTCTTGATCGCCCGCGCCTCGTTCAGGAGCGGCGTCGCATCCGCCGGCTCCGCCCCGAACGCGTCGAAGAACGCGCGCGTGTAGGTGGTCGGCTCCCCGACCATCCGGTCCGCGGCCTGCGTCCCGAGGGAGAGCTCGAGCCCGATCCGCTCGTAGCCGCACTCGTCGACGACTGCCTTCGCGGCGTCGACCGCACGGGCCGAGGGCGGCCGCGGGTCGTCGGGGTGGTAGCCCGCGACCAGACGGACGTCGCTCGTCCACGCCATGCGCGCCGCGTCCTCGGCGGAGGCCTCGATCGTGATCAGAGCGGGCTCTCCCGCGCGCGGGAACACGACGGCGTCGTACCCCTTCATGCCCCAGAAGTTCGAGAGGTACAGGACGTTGTCGGGCGCGCGAACGACGAGCGCGTCTAGCTCCTCGTCCGCCATCAGCGCCCGGACGCGGTCGAGCTTGGCGCCGTCGCGCGGCCATGGCATTAAGCCACCCTACTTCTTCGATATCTTCGGCGGGACAATGTGGTACGGTGTCAATCATGAAAACAGCCCGGATCACTGCGGGCGGACAGATCTCGATTCCGGCGGCAGTTCGCCGTCGCTGGGGAACACGGCGCGTTTCCATCGAGGATCGCGGTGATTCGCTGGTGATTGCCCCGCTTCCTGAAGATGTCATCGCCGCCCTCAGGGGCTCGCTAAAGGGAGAGATCCGCGCGTCGACAGACGAGTTGCGCCAGCGCGCGCGCGCGGACGAGGAGGCGGCCGAGCGGCGCAAGTGGCGCCGCTGACGCTGCTCGACGCCTATCCGATCGTCGCGTACCTCGTTGCGGAGCCGTCGGCCGAGGAAGTACAAGATCTGCTCTCCGAGGGAGAGGCGACGGCCACGTCGCTGAACGTCGCCGAGGCGGTCGATGTCGCGTGCCGCGTCTACGGAGCCAGCGAGCGCACGGTTCTGAGTGCCTTCGAACTGCTAATCGCGGCTGGGCTGCTGACCATCGCTGCTCCCGGAACGGCAACGGCGTTCAAGGCGGCGCGACTACGGATTGGTTACTACCGCCGGCGCGTACGCAGTCTCTCGCTTGCGGACTGCTTCCTCCTGGCTGCCGCCGGGCACGGCGACCGCATCGCGACCGCCGACCCCGCGGTCGCGGAGGTCGCGCGCGCCGAGGGGATCGACCTGGTGAGCCTCCCCGACTCGTCGGGGCGTCGGCCGTAGCGCGGCTCGCGGCGCGCAAGACGTGCGAACCTGTGCCATGCGCGTCGTCCCGCTCGCGCTGGTCCTCCTTCTCGCCGCCTGCGGGGGCGGCCGTGACGAGCGCATCGACGTGCGCCCCGACGGCATCTACGTCGACGGCCGCCCGCTGACCTACGCGAACGACTGCTGTTACCGGCCCTCGACGGAAGTGAAGGTGCGCGACCCGGCCTGGTCGCCGGACGGGGCGCGGGTGGCGATCGTGATCGAGGACCTCGGCGGCACGGACCTCTGGGTCGTTCGCCTCGCCGACCGGCGTGCCGAGCGCGTGACCACGGGGCCGGGACGAGAGCGCGACCCCCGCTGGTCGGCCGACGGGAGGACGATCAGCTTCCGCACGGAGACGGCGGGCTACGCCGTCGCGAGGGCACCGTGAGCGCGCCGCGTCACCACCGCACCTTCGGCGGCGGCGGCTCGCCGTGCGCCTCCTGCCACGAGACGACGGGGTTACGCAGGACGCCGATCCGCTCGATCTCACCCTCCATCACGTCGCCCGGCCGCAGGTAGAGCGAGGCGGCGTCCTCGCTGAAGCCCGCGACGCCGGAGACGGTCCCGGTCGAGACGACGTCGCCCGCGCTGTAGCCGAGCGGCGAGTAGTGGGCGAGGATCTCCGGAATCGTCACCGACATCCTGCTCGTGTGCGAAACCTGGCGCGGCTCGCCGTTCACGCGCAGCTCCATCGCCAGGGCGTGCGGATCGGGGATCTCGTCCGGCGTGACGATCCACGGCCCGAGCGGGCAGAACGTGTCGATCGCCTTGCAGAAGGAAAAGACCCCGGACTCCATCTCGCGCCGCTGGATGTCGCGCGCCGTCACGTCGTTGAACACGACGTAGCCGCCGACGTAGTCCATCGCGTCCTCTGGGCCGAACCAGCGGCCGGGTCTGCGGATGACGACGGCGAGCTCGAGCTCGTAGTCGAGCTCCTCCGTCAGGTGCTCCGGGTAGACGACCGGCTCGTCCGGCCCGACGATCGCGTCGACGTTCTGGAAGAACACGATCCAGGGCGCGATCCTGTGCGACCAGCCGACGCGCTTCGACTCGTCCTCGTGCTCGCGGAAGTTGCCCGCCGTATGGAAGAACTTCTTCGGCACGATCGGCGCCCGCAGGCGCACCTCGGCCAGAGAGTGGCGGGGGCCCGCGTCGTCGGCGCCGCCGCGCTCGAAGTACTCGATCATGGAGCCGACGGCGAGCTCGACGACCTCGTCGCCGTCGATCCGGCCCACCTTGCCCTCGCCGTAGGTGACCAGCTTCATCGGGTCCGCAAGCGGTTTCCGCACCCGACCTGGTCGTACGCATCGGCGATCCACGAAGCGAACCGTTCGTCGAGCTGCTCCAGCGCGTCGACCCGGAAGTGATGCACGAAGAGGTCCTTCTGGTACGGCGCGACGCTGCGGATGCGCGGGTCCTCCACACGGTAGGTCACGTCGAAGTAACCCTGCAGCCGGTCGCCGATCGGGCGCGCGCCCGCAAAGCCGCGGCGCGGGCCCTTGAAGGTGATCGTCGTCTTCGCGACCGAGATGGTGTATTCGCCGCACGGCGCGACGATGTCGACGAAGCGCTGGAAGAGCGCGCGGCCGTGCTCGCTGCCCGCCTCGAGATGCCGCTCGACCGTCCAGACGTCGCTCATGCGGCCCCGCAGACGCGCATCGCCGCGCGGGCGTACACCTCGGCGGTTTTCACGAGCCCATCGATCTCGAGGTTTTCGCCGTCGACCTCGTCCAGGAGGCCGGTCGAGGTTCCGTAGTTGACCGTCGCGATCCCGTAGCGCGTCAGCGCCGAGGCGTCGGAGAACCAGAGCGTCACGTCGCGCTCCGGCGGCGAGCCGAAGACCTCCTCGTGCGAGGCCTCGAGCGCGGCGACAAGCGGGTGGTCGGGCTCAATCTCGGCGCCCGGAGCAGTGACGAAGACCTCCGACTCGACGCCGAGCCCGCGGGCGAGCTCGAGCGCCTTGCGGCGCGCCTGGGCCATGTCCATGCCCGGCGGCACGCGGAGGTCGAGGAAGAGGTCGGTCCGGTGCGGCGTGCGCGAGACGCGCCACGGAAAGCCGCCGGCGATCGCGCCGACCGTCGCCACGCCGCCCGTCTCCTCGTTCCAGCGCGGGAGCCACTCGAGCACCGCGTCCAGCACCGGCCGGATCTTGACGATCGAGTTGTCCTCGACGGGCGGCGCGAAGGCGGTGTGCACGAAGGCGCCCGTGGTCGAGAGGCGCAGCCAGAGCGAGCCGAAGTGGGAGGTGACGACCTTCTGCTCCGTCGGCTCGCCGAGGATGCACATGTCCGCCGCGCCGCCGTGGGTCACGAGGTGCCGCGAGCCGGTGGCATAGCCACGGTACTGCGCTCCCTGCGCCGAGCCCCACTGCGTCTTCTCGATCTCCCCGCAGACCGCGGCGATCATCACGTCGCCCTTCAGCGGAGCGTCGGCGAGCGCCCGGACGGCCGCCAGATAGGCGACGAGCGCGCCCTTCATGTTGGAGATGCCGAGCCCGTAGATCCGCCCGTCCTTGACGAACCCGTGCGGCTGGAAGCCGCGCACGCCCGCCAGCCACGGCTCCTTGCCCGAATAGGACGTGTCCATGTGCCCGTTGAACATCAGCGTCTGCCCGCCGCCCGTGCCCGTGCGCAGGCCGACGACGTTCGCGCGCCCGTCCTCCACCTGCTGCCACTGCACCTCGAGCCCGACCTCACGGAAGCGCTCCGCCGCCCACTCGGCCATCGCCTGCTCGTCACCGGTGAAGCTCGGGATCGAGACCGCTTCCAGCGCGTCCGAGACGAGGCGGTCGCCGTCGATCGCCGTCATCGGAAGTGCGGAAGCACCTTCCTGCCGAAGAGCTCGATCTGCTCGTGGCGCGCCTCGCCCCAGAGCTCGAGCATGACGTGCGTGCAGCCCGCCTGCCGATACTCATCGATCGCCTCGATGCAGTCGCTCGGCGTGCCCGCGATCGGCCTGCAGCGGTCGAGCAGATCGTCCGTCACCTTTGCCTTGGCAGCCAGGCGGCCGCCTCGCTCCATCGCCTGCGCGACCGGCTGTAGCTCCTCCATCTCGATCCCGGCCAGGTCGAGCAGCGTGTCGGCGGTGCCGCGGATGTTCTGAAACTTGTTCGCGAGGTACATGCCCGCGATCTCACGTGCGCCGTCCCGGCCGCGATCGCGATCCGACGCGTGGATCGAGGCGATCACGGTGCAGCCGATGTCGACGTCCGCCTTGACGTTGTCGACCGTATAGCGGACGAAGGCCGGGGTGGTGATCGACGGCGTCAGGCAGCCGTCGGCGATCTCGCCGGCCAGCATCTGCATCTTCGGCGCGGTCGCGGCGACGTAGACGGGAGGAACCTCGCGCGGCGTCTCGGCCTCGGCGGCGAGCGGCGGAATGGAGGCGCTGAACGTCTCGCCCTCGTACTCGAAGGCGCCGCCGGCGAGGACGCCGCGCACGATCTCGACCGCCTCGCGCATGGGGCCGAGCGTCTTGCGCGAGTCGATCCTGGCGTTGTTGAGGAAGATCTTCGAGGTGCCGAACCCGAGCAGGAAGCGGCGCGGCCCGGCCGCCTCCTGGACGACGCGAGCGTCCATCGCAGCCTGGACCGGATGGCGCGTGAAGGGCGAGATGATCCCCCAGCCGATCGTCAGCCGCTCGGTCGCCTTCGCGATCAGCGCCGAGGTGACGGTGGACGAGCGCGCCTCCATCCCGTGCTTTCGCCACCAGGGATACGCCTCGGCGAGCCAGACGGTGTCGATGCCCGCCCTGTCCATCACCCGCGCCGACTCGACCATCTCGGCGAGAGGCTCCATCGTCAGCTGCATCACGCCGATGCGGAACGGCAGCGCCATGCGCGCGTCGCTGCTAGTCCGAGTCGTCGGTCGAGTGGGTCGGGCCCGCCGGCTGTACCTGCCGGTCCAGCGCCGCCAAGACGTTCTGCACCTGCTGGTTCACGATCGGCTGCAGCACGCGCTGGCCCATGCTGCCGACCGGTCCCGCGATGCGGACGTCGGCCTCCCAGCGCATTGACGTTCCGGAGTCCTGTTCGCTTAGGTCGAAGGACGTGTCCATGCTGATCAGCGCACCGGCGCCCTCACCCTTCGCGTGCAGGCGTGCGTGGTCGGGGCGCCGCTCGTCGGTCTTCTCGAAGTCGAGCTCGAGCCGGAGCCCCCCGAGCGCGAGTGGGATGTTGACGTTCGTCCGCCAGTGATGGTCGTCGTGGACGTCGAAGCTCTCGACGCCGGGCATTAGCTCGGCCATTCGCCTGGGGTCGTTCAGCACAGCCCAGACGGCCTCCCGCGGGGCCGCGAAGCTGCGCGTGCCCTCGACCTTCACCGGCTCTCGACCTGTACGAGCGCGCGGCTCTTCTCGGGATCACGCATCAGCTCCCACACGCGCTGCGGCGGGTTCGAGCTCTCCGACACGACAGGCTTGCCGAGCGGCCGCAGGGCGTTCTGGATCGCCGCGCAAACCGCGTGGATGGCGCCGCCGCCGCCCTCGCCCATGCCCTTCGCACCGAGAGGGGTGAACGGCGAGGCGGACTCGATGTAGTCCGTCTTGACCGGCGGCATGTCGAGCGCGTGCGGCACGTGGTAGTCGTAGAAGTTGGCCGTCAGCAGGTTGCCGTCCTCGTCGTAGACGAACGCCTCATGCGTGGCCGCGCCGAGCCCGTGCGCGAGCGCGCCGTGCACCTGGCCCTCGACGATCTGCGGATGGATCCGAGTGCCGCAGTCGTCGACGGCGGCCCAGTCGACGATGTCGAACGCGCCGGTCTCCCGGTCGATCTCGAGCACGCAGACGTGCATCTGCGTCGCGTACGTGAGCGTGAGGTTGCCGTACTTGCGCTCCTTGTCGGGCACCTGAAACGCGGGCCGGTAGACGTACCGGCAGTTGAGCGTGACGTCGTCGAGCTCCGGAGGCAGGCCGGCGTTGTTCGCGTTGATGATCGCGCCGCAGGCCATGAAGGGCAGCGCCGCCTCCGGGTTGTCCTTGCGCTTGGCGAAACCGCCGCCGAGCTCGATGTCATCCTTCGAGTCGGCGCCGAGGATCACCGCCGCGAGCCGCTTGATCTCGTCGGCCAGCAGCTCCGTGGCCCCCTTGACCGCGCCGAGCCCGGTGACCGCGAACTGGCTCGCGTACGTGCCCGAAAATCCGGCGTGCGAGTTCCAGTAGCTGTCGTGTCCCGGCCGCACGTGGACGTCGTCGGGCGTGACGCCGAGCATGTCGGCGACGACCTGCGCGGCCGTCGTCTCGTGGCCCTGCCCCTGCGGCGCCGTCCCGAGCGTGACGACGAGCTCGCCGAAGATGTCGAGCTTCACTGTCGCCACCTCGTTGTTGCCCGAGAACTGGAGGTCGGGATTGAGGAGCTGCGACTGGCCGAAGTTGTTCGTCCCGGAGTCGAGCCCGGAGCCGATCCCGACGCCGAGCAGCTTGCCGCGCGACTCGGCGTCGCGGCGTCGCTCCTCGATCCGGTCGTAGCCGACGAGCTCGAGCGCGAGCTCGAGGCAGCGCGCGTAGTCGCCCGAGTCGTAGACGCAGCCGTTCGGCGTCGTGTACGGCATCTCCTCGGCCCGGATGTAGTTGCGCTTGCGCACCTCGACGGGGTCGAGGTCGAGCTCGTTCGCGACGATGTCGACGATCCGCTCGGTCAGCCACAGGTGCTGCAGCCGCGAGTAGCCCCGGTTCGGTCCGACCGGCGACTTGTTGGTGCAGACCTGGGTGAAGTCGACGCGGATGTTGCGCCAGCGGTAGAGGCCGGGGGTGACCTGCGCCCAGATGATGCAGCCGAGCGGCTCGTAGCGCGGGAACGCCCCGCAGTCGTCGACCGCGCGCATCCGGAAGCCGAGCAGCGTCCCGTCCGCGAGCACCGGCACCTCGACCTCGAGGAACGTGCGCTCGTTGCCGTGCGTGTTCGCGGTGTGCTGGTCGGTCCGCCACTCCGTCCACTGCACCGCGCGGTTGAGCTTGCGCGCGAGCAGGCAGCACGCGGTGAAGTACGGGTGGAGGCAGATCTTGTTGCCGAAGCCGCCCCCGATGTCGTGCGTGACGAAGCGCAGCTTGTCGAGCCCGACGCGGAGCGCCGGCCCCATCCAGATCGCGCCGATTCCGGGCATCTGATGGTTGCCGTAGATCGTCCATTGGCCCGTGGCGCGCTCGTACTCGACGAGGCACCCGGCGCATTCGAGCGGTGTCGAGGCGAAGCGCTCGAAGTGAAGTCGCTCGATGCGGACGACGCGGTCCGCCTCGGCCAGCGCTGCGTCGTAGTCGCCCCAGTCGAAGAGCCCCGCCCAGACGACGTTCGACCCCGCGTCGTCGTGGAGGATCGGCGCCTCCGGCTCGAGTGCGCGCACGCTGTCGACGACGGCCGGCAGCGGCTCGTAGTCGACCTCGACCAAGTCTGCGGCGTCGCGCGCGAGCTCTCGCGTCGCCGCGCAGACGGCGGCGACCGGCTCGCCCACGAAGCGAACCTTGCCGACGGCGAGGGCGTAGTCCTTGATCTCCGACCCGGGCGGCGTCGACATCTCGAAGAACGGGTCGGTCTGCGCCGCCACCTCCTCGCCGATCAAGGCGCCGTAGACGCCCTCGAGCGCGAGCGCCTTCGAGAGGTCGATCCGCC
>JBKOYJ010000061.1:0-12701 GCA_046725345.1 Actinomycetota bacterium
TTCCGGGTGGCCTCGTCGCGCTCTACGACGGACGGGACCGAAATGAGACGCCGCTCTGGCTGCCGGAGCAGCGCGCGCTCGTGTTCTCCGACGCGCTGACCGCACCCGGCGGCGAGCTGCGCGTCTGGGTGACGCCGTGGCACGAGGAGCGAGTGCTGCCCGCGCTGCGCGCGCTGCTCGAGCTTCCCTTCGAGCACGTGATCGTCTCGCACGGCGACCCGGTGCACACCCGGGCCGACTATGAGCGTGCCCTCGAGCGTCCGCCCTGGGGCTGACACGCGCGTCTCCTGGGAGCAAGCCCTCGCGTGGCGGATGCGGCGGCATCACCTTGTCGAGCGAGCGTCGTCCTCTGATTTCCTCGGCGTGGTCCGCGACATCTGCGGCCTGCACGCGCAGCTCATGTCGTCGGCCGAACTCAGCCTGTGGGCCCGCGTCGAGGGGCTCGAGCCGGATGCGGTTCAGGAGGCGCTCTGGAAGCGCCGTACGCTCGTGAAGCTCTGGGCCATGCGTGGCACCCTGCACCTGTTGCCGTCGGCGGAGCTCGGCCTCTGGCTCTCCGCGCTCGGCGCCTACACGAACCGCGGGATGACCGGACATCCGGAGATCGACGCGCTCTCCGAGGCGGTCGGTCGTGCGCTCGAAGGTCGCTTCTTGACGCGCGAGGAGCTTGCTCAGGCCGTCGAGCAGATCACGGGCGAACCCTCGCTCCGGGAGCACGTCCGCTTCAGCTGGGGCTCCTACCTGAAGCCGGCCTCCTTCCGCGGCCGACTCTGTTTCGCCCCGAACGACGGAGGCCGCGTCAGGTTCACGACCCCGGCGACGTGGATCCGCGGCACGATCGACGAGCTGGACCGGGAGGATGCGCTTCGTGAGGTCACTCGCCGGTTCCTGGGCGCCTACGCGCCGCTCACGGCCGAAGAGCTCGCCGTTTGGAGTGGATTCGGCCGTGCACGAGCAAAGCGAGTGCTCGCGGCGCTCGGCGAGGAAGCGGTCGAGATCGAGCTCGAGGGCGATCGCGCCTTCGTGCTGGCGCGCGACGTGCGCGAGATCGCGGCCAGCGAACCGCCCGACGCAGCACGGCTGTTGCCGGCGTTCGACCCGTGGGTGGTGGGCGCCTCGCGCAGCGTCTCAGCGCTGCTCGACCCGCGGCGCAGGTCGCGCGTCTACCGCCCGCAGGGATGGATGTCGCCGGTGCTCGTCGTGAACGGCCGGACGGTCGGCGTCTGGAAGCACGAGCGCAAGGGCCGGCGGCTGTTGGTCGACCTCCAGCCCTTCAAGAGGTTGCCGACCTGGGCGCGCGAGCAAATCGAGACCGAGACGGAACGCCTCGCCGAGTTCCTCGGCTGCGAGCTCTCGGCCAGGTGGAAGCCTGCGCCTTCCGCGCAGGTGGGCGTCTAAACCGTTTGGTGCGAGAATTAGGGCATGGACGGCGCCCCCGATCCGGTGGCGACCGCCGATCTCGACCGGCTGCGCATCCCGCTGCCCGAGGGGGAGCTTCAGGCGCGGTTCGAGGCGCTGCAGCTCAAGCTCGTTCGGCAGTGGGAGCTGATCGAGGGGTTCACCGACGAGCCGTACGCGATCGTCGTCGTCCCGTCGCTGACCGGCGTGGACCTGCCCCTCGACTCGGCGAAGCGCCAGGCGTACGAGGAGCGTTACCTCTTCCTTCTCTTCCTGCTTCGGCAGCCGCGCGTGAAGCTCGTCTACGTCACCTCGCAGCCGATAGAGCCGAGCGTGATCGACTACTACCTCGGGCTTCTCCCGGGCGTCGTCGCGAGCCACGCGCGGCGGCGGCTCTACCTCGTGAGCCCGCACGACGGCGGCCCGCCGCCCCTGTCGGCGAAGCTGCTCGAGCGTCCCCGGCTCCTCGACGAGATCCGCTCGATCGCGGGGGACCCCGATCGCGCCCACCTCGTTCCGTACAACACGACGCGACTCGAGCGCGATCTCGCCCTTCGCCTCGGCATCCCGATGTACGGCGCTGACCCGAAGTTCCTCGCGCTTGGAACGAAGAGCGGCGGGCGCGCGCTGTTCGCGGAGGCCGGCGTCCCCCACCCCGAGGGCCGGGAGGGTCTGCGCTCGGTCGACGACCTCGTCGACGCGGTGCTCGAGCTCGTGGCGGCGAGGCCGGGAGTCGAGTCGCTGGTGCTGAAGCACGACGAGGGGGTATCCGGGTACGGGAACGCGGTGCTCGATGTCCGCGGGCTGGATGGGGCCGGGCGCGCAGGTGTCGAGCGGCGGCTGCGCGACCTTCGCCCGGAGGACGCGCGCTCCAGCCCTGAGCGATTCCTCGAGCGGCTCGCCGACGGCGGCGTCGTCGAAGAGCTCGTCGTGGCGAGAGAGCTCCGCAGCCCGAGCGTCCAGATGCGCGTGACGCCGCTCGGGAAGGTCGAGCAGCTCTCGACGCACGACCAGCTGCTCGGCGGCGCGAGCGGGCTGACCTTCCTCGGCTCGGTGTTCCCGGCTAGCGACGAGTATGCGCGCGAGATCGCGGACGAGGCGCTCAAGGTCGGCGAGGCGCTCGCAGGGCGGGGCGTCATCGGCCGGTTCGCCGTCGACTTTCTCACCGCCCGCACCGACCGCGGCTGGAAGCCGTATGCGATCGAGCTAAATCTGCGCAAGGGCGGCACGACGCACCCGTACCTGACCTTGCAGTTCCTCACGGACGGCACCTATGACGCCGAGCGCGCCCTCTTCGTGACGCCCGCCGGGGAGGCGAAGTTCTTCGTGTCCACCGATCGGCTCGAGTCCGAGGCCTACCGCGTGCTGCAGCCCGACGACGTCTTCGACCTCGCCGTTCGCAACGGACTCCACTTCGACCACACGAGCAAGACGGGGGTCGTCTTCCACATGCTGACGACGCTCGGCCGGCACGGGTTGATCGGCCTCACGGCGGTGGGCGACAGCCATGAGCAGGCCCAGAGCCTGTTCGACCGAACGAGGGAAGCCTTCGACCGCGAGGCTCGTGCGGCCGCGAGCGATCACGAGCTCCCCGCCGTCGACTGAAGAGATGCGCCGGCATCGTCCAGTACGCAAAGCCAGTGCTCATACGGGTGTGAGGGCGTCGGAAGGTGGACTGCTGCCCACCCTCCGACGCCTGGCTGCTGCTCCCGAGCGTCGTCTAGGGGCAGGTGACTTCGGGATTCCAGTCCGCGAGCATGTCTGCCGGGTTGTGACTCCAGACCCACGCATGCAGGATGTAGAAGCCCACAGCCGGGACCAGAATGTGCATCTGCATTCCAAGCACGGTCGGCGGCTCGGAAACGCCCGGAGGATTGGAGTTAGCACCCGGGACGACGTATTCCACGGCTACGAGCTTGAGCTCCCCGTCGACCCCCGGCGCGTAGACCAAGGCCTCGGGCTTCTGAACGTCCACCACGAGATCGTCCACTAGCTCCTTGTTGAAGTAGTGGTAGCCCATTGCCCCGGCGGTGGGGTGTGCGATGCAGCCGGTGATGATCCGGTTCCCGGCGCCGTTCACGTAACCGAGCTCGTACCCCGCCGCGATCGCGGCATCGACCCGATGGAACTGGGCCGTAACCTGTCGCACCTGAGCCAGCTCGTCCTGTCGCGCCTCATCGGATCCGGCGGACGCGACGGCTGGAATCAAGACCACCGCCACAGCCACAAGCACCATCATCAGCACTGCCAGCCCAAGGCCAACCGGCTTCCACTTGGTTCTCTTCCACTGCATAGAGCGCCAACTCCTTCCGCGCTCGCGAGAGCGCTTCATGGTTTGCCGTTTCCCGTTCGGTCTGGCCGCAGAGCCAGCACGAGGCCGAGCGCGAGCAGCGTTGTGGCGAGCATCGCGGCTGCTCCCACGCCGGCGTCCGCCCAGTGGAAACCGCCGTCGCGCACGGTGACCACGACCGCGGACGGCCGATCACGGCTCGGATCGCCGGGAGCGTTGGTGTCCGCGCCGTGACTCGAAGCCGCCGCGACTGACGACAGCAGCGCCAGTACGACGAACCATCGAAGCCCTCCCATGATGCTCATCACGCCTCCCGTGCCAGAACGAACAGGCCGAGCTTGCGCTGGCGTGCTTGAGCAGCCCTTGATTTCCGCTTGTGCGGCAGTTGAGAACGGCGGAAGATGGACCTCTTGGCTGGTCGTGACGACACGATGGAGTTCCGCATCCTCGGCCCGTTCGAGGTGGCCGGGCACGGGCAGTCGCTCGAGGTCGGCGCGGGCAAGCAGCGGGCGCTGCTCGCATTCCTTCTCCTCCACGCCGGCGAGGTCGTCTCCACCGACCGCCTGATCGACGCGCTCTGGGAAGAACACCCACCCGCCAGCGCCCTCAACAGCGTCCACGTCTACGTGTCGCAGCTCCGTAGGGCGTTCGGCAACGGGCATCTGGAGACGCGTGGCCATGGATACCGGCTCACGCTCGAGCCCGATCAGCTCGACCTCGGCCGGTTCGAGCGCCTGCTCGGCGACGGCCGAGCGCTTCTCGCCGCCGGCGAGACCGAGCGTGCGGCGCACGCCCTGCGAGCCGGACTGGCGCTCTGGCGCGGCCCGCCACTTTCGGACTTCGCCTCCGAGCCCTTCGCGCAGGGCGAGATTGCCCGCCTCGAGGAGCTGCGTTTGGCCGCCCTCGAGGAGAGGATCGAGGCCGACCTCGCCCTGGGCCGCCACGCCGAGCTCGTTTCGGAGCTCGAGGCCCTTGTCCGCGAGCATCCGCTGCGAGAGCGTCTGCGCGCTCAGCTCATGCTTGCCCTCTACCGCTCGGGCCGCCAGGCGGAGGCGCTCGACTCGTATCAGCAGGCGCGCAGGATGCTCGCAGAGGACCTCGGCCTCGAGCCCGGCCGGACGTTGCAGGAGCTCGAGCGCGCGATCCTCAGGCAGGACGCACAGCTCGATCCGCCGGGCCGGGCCTCGATCTCGCTCCGCCCAGGTCGTCGCGGAAGCGGAGTCTTGATCGCAGCCGGCGCCGTTCTCCTCCTGTCCGTGGCGATTGCGGTCGCAGGTATCGAGCTCACCCGTGGGGACGGCCCGGGACTCGGCTCCGCGTCGGCAAACTCGGTCGCCGCGATCGACGCGAAGTCGAATCGGCTCGTGGCCGAGGTCCCGGTCGGCCACGGCCCGACGAGCCTTGCGGTCGGCGTGGGGTCGGTCTGGGTGACGAACGCGCTCGACCGCTCCGTCTCGCGCATCGACCCGCGGACGGGCACCGTCCTCCAACGCATCGACGTCGGGGGCGATCCGAGCGGGATCGCGGTCGGCGCTGGTGCAGTCTGGGTCGCGAACTCGCTCGACGGCACGGTCATGCGCATCGACCCGGTAACAAACCGCGTCGTGCAGACGATTCCCGTCGGCGTGACCCCGAACGCCATCGTTTTCGCCCGCGGCGCGCTTTGGGTGACCAGCGCCGACGACCGGAGCCTGAACGACGTCGACCCCCTGAGTGGCCATGTCGTCAAGACGATCCCGACCGGCGCGCTCGGCCGCGGCATAGCCGTGGGCGCCGGTAGCGTCTGGGTCACGGACGAGGCGAGCGGCGGCGTCGTCCGTATCGATCCCGAGGGCGGCAGGGTAGTGAACACGGTGACCGTGGGCAACGGGCCCACCGGGATCGCTTTCGGCGCCGGCTCCGTGTGGGTCGTGAACTCGCTCGACGGCACCGTCATGCGGATCGACCCGCAGACGAACACGGTGACCGCAACCACCGCAGTCGGCGAGGGCCCCAAAGGCATCGCTGCTGATACGGATGCCGTCTGGGTGTCGAGCGAGTTTGCGCATTCGGTCGTCCGCATCGACCCGGCCACGGCCGATGTGGTCGAGAGAATCCCGATCGGGAATCGACCGGAGGGCCTCGCGGGTTCCGAGAACCGGGTCTGGGCTGCCGTCCAGCCGTCCGGCGCCGGCCACCGAGGAGGGCGCCTGGTGGTCGACGTCCCTGGCCCGGGATATTCGATCGACCCGTCGTTCTGGAATTGGGCGGGGACGATCGCCGCACTGAGCACGGTCTACGACGGGCTCGTCGGCGCCGCGCGCCGCGGCGGCAGCGAGGGCACGCAGATCGTCCCCGACCTTGCCACCTCACTCCCGGTGGTCACGGCGGGCGAGACGCGTTATGCCTTCCAGCTCCGCGGCGGCATCCGCTACTCGGATGGGAGGCTCGTCAAGGCGAGCGACTTCCGGCGCGCGTTCGAGCGGCCGTTCCGCGCGGGCTCGTGGGCCACACAGCCGTTCCCGTCGATCGTCGGCGTCGACGCGTGCAAGCGGGCGCCGCGTCGCTGCGACCTCAGCGACGGTGTTCGCACAGACGACGCGACCGGGACGATCGTCTTCCAACTGCGGCGGCCCGACCCGGACTTCCTCGCGAACCTTGTTGGATGGGCGCCGATCCCGCCCGACACGCCAAACCGAGACCTGGGCACCCGCCCCGTGCCGTCGACCGGGCCGTACAAGACGGAGAGCTACGACCCAAAGCGGGCGCAAATCCTGGTCCGCAATCCCTACTTCCGCGTGTGGTCGAGGATCGCGACTCCGGACGGCTTCCCCGACGAGATCGTGTTCAGGTTCTTGGTCGGCGCGAGAGCTGGCGTCGCCGCCGTGGAGCGAGGTCGCGCCGACGTCGCTTACCTCACCCCGGCCGTGACCCGCCGCGACGAACTCGAGGCCCGCTACGCATCACGCGTGCACCTGCATCCAGAGCAGGCAACCGTCTTCGTCTTCCTCAATACGACGCTGCCGCCCTTCGACGACGTCCGCGTGCGGCGCGCGCTCAACCTCGCGATCGACCGCGCCGCCGTTGCACGCACGCTGGGAGGGCCAGAGCTCGCTCGGGTGACGTGCCAGCTCCGCCCGCCGGGGACGGTCGGCTTCCAGCGTTACTGCCCGTACACGGCTGCCCCGGATAGGACAGGTGAGTGGAAGGCGCGGGATCTGGCGCGGGCGCGTCGCCTCGTCGCGGCCTCGGGCAGCCGTGGCATGAAGGTAGACGTGTGGACGTACCCCGGCTTTTGGGTGCCCGGCGCCCAAGGAGCGGTCTCCGCCCTCAAGCGTCTGGGTTACCGCGCACGTCTCAGACTCGCCCGCACGTCCGATGAGTTCTTCGCGAGGACGGGCGATCGAAGCGCGCGAGGGCTGCAGGCCGGGATGATGGGCTTGTACGGCATCCCGCGGACACCCGACTCCGTGCTCACCACGCTGAGGTGCTCCTCGATCCGACCCGGGACCCTGAACCCGAACCTCGGCTTCCTCTGCGACCGGAGGATGGACGCTCGCCTCGCACGCGCGCTCGAGCTGCGGGTCACCGACCCCGACGCCGCGGTCGGCCCCTGGGCGCGGATCGAGAAGCAGCTCGTCGACCTGGCGCCCTGGGTGCCGCTCGTAACGCCGTGGTCCGGCGACCTCGTCTCAGAGCGCGTGGGCAACTACCAGTACAACCCAACGGAGCGAATCCTCTTCGACCAGCTGTGGGTGCGATAGGGGCTTCGTACGCCGTCAGCTCGCTGACCGATCGCGAACCCTCGATTTAGTCATGCGGCTTCTCGCACGCATGGGAAACGCAATGGAAACACCCCGAGCTGCCCGCGAGTCATGACAAGGCACCCGCGCTGGGGTCGTGCTCAGCTACGAGGTGAGGACGGCTCGGGCTCGAGGATTCTTTCCGCGCCCGCGTGCGCGCGCGCGACGCAGGCGGTCTGCTCCTGAGTCGTGTGCGGCGGCGCTACCTACCCACTGAAAAGGGGAAGAGTCCGATTTACAAACCGGACTCTTCCCTGGGGGAGAGAAGCCGCAGCGGGTTGAGAAACCATAAGCCAAGGTAGCAAGGACAGGCGTCCTCGGCATCGCCCACCTCCGCCTGCCGGCAAGCACGATCGGACGCAGCTGCTTCCGCGTTGGGCCCGAAGCCTCGGGCATCGTCGACCTCCGCCGTGAGACGGTGTGGGATGCGTTTCCGGCGGCTCCCGCGGCACCGGGCTATCTAGTTCCAGGGCAACAGCACGGCCACGTCCTTTGCAAGCCGAGCGGCAAGGCTTACTCGAGGGGTTCGACTTGGTAGCCGTCGTCATCGGCAAAGACGCGGACGCCGGCGCCCTTTGCGAGCGGCGCCACGATCTCGCCGGTGAGGCCGAGGATCGCGGCCTCATTCGTCGGGCTGTGGCCGACGACGAGCGCGCGGCCGCCGTGGGGCAGGCTGTTGAGGACGCCGCCGAGCGCGGCGCCGAGCCGCTCCGAGTCCGCCGCGACGAGCTCAGGATCGGTCCTCCGGAGCGCCCTCAGCGCGCCGCTTCCCGCCTTCTGGTACGCCGCGCGCCAGCGGTCCTCGACCTGCGACCGCAGGCTCGGCTCGACAACGACGCCGCCCGGCACTTTCTGGCCGAGCGCGGCGAGGAAGCAGGCGAGCGTCTGCGTCGCGCGCTGTGCCCCGGTCGAGACCGCTAGGTAGTAACCACCCGGGAGGCGAGCGCCGATCTCGAGCGCCGCCGCCACCCCTTCGGGGGTTAGGACGTCATCGTCGGCATCGGCGTGCCGCCTGAGCTCGATCTCCCTGCCCACCTGTGCGACGCTAACAGCGAGCGGTCCCGCTCGCACTTGGCCGGCTCCACGAGAGACGATCTCCGGGATCGACGGCTGCGGCTTCGGGCCGTGAGGAGACGCGTGTGTCCGGCGCGGGGGAGGATCTCAATCTCGCAGCCGGGATGCTCCGCACACCGCTCCGCCGCTGCGGTCGCGCTCGCGACGAGCCCATCCCCCGTTTCGCCCCGGTCGCCCTTGGCAAGGATCCCTGCGCTCACCAGTCCGAGGTAATCGATGCCGAGGATCGACGAGTACAGCTTCGGTCGGATCGTTGTCGACGGCGAGGAGCGGACACGGGACGTGATCGTGCTGCCGGGCCGGCTCGTCACGAACTGGTGGCGCGCAAATGGGCACGGCCTCGTCCTCGCCGACCTCGCTGGCGTGCTCGAGGACCTGCCGGAGCGTCTGCTGATCGGTACTGGTGCATACGGGCGGATGCGACCCGAGCCCGAGACGCTCGAGCAGCTGCGGAAACGAGGTGTCGACGTCGAGGCGCTGCCGACGGGCGAGGCTGTCCAGCGCTACAGCGAACTCGACCCAGCCCACACGGCCGCCGCGCTTCATCTCACCTGCTGATGGCTTTGTTGGCCCTCGAGAGCAGCGTGTTCGAGCACGCGCAGCCGATCCCGAGCCGGTACACATGCGACGGCGACGATGTCTCGCCGCCGCTTCGCTGGGCAAACGTTCCCGAGGAGGCGCGATCGCTGGTGCTGGTGGTCGACGACGCGGATGCACCGAGGGGTGTATTCACGCATTGGGTCGCGTGGGGCCTTGATCGAGGCAGGGGCGGGCTGGGCGAAGGCGAGGCGGCGCCAAGCGAGGGGCGAAACGACTTCGGCACGGTCGGCTACCGAGGCCCCTGCCCACCGCCAGGGCACGGGCCGCATCGTTACGTCTTTCGCCTCTATGCGCTCGACCGTAATCTCGAGCTCGATCCGCAGGCAGGAAAGCCCGAGCTGGAGCAGGCGACCGAGGGGCACGTGCTGACGGTGGCAGAGCTCGTCGGTACCTACGAGCGATAGCCGAGTCGGCGTGAGGCGGCAGCATCGTCCAGCCGCTCCGTCTCGCCGCGATGGCGCTCCTCCGAGCGATGGGGCGGATTGCTCGCTCGCCAAGCCTCGAGGTACCCGCCTGTTCGCTCGCCGCCTAGCGGCGCGCCGAGCCCTCGACAACGGCGTAGCCGGGAGCACAGGGCGGCGTATGGTTGCGCTGTAACAGCGGGTTCGAGAAGGAGGTACTAATGGCCGACACGGTTCGCGGCGTCGAGTACTACTACGTGACCGTTCCAGATGCGCCCGGGGAGGGTCAGCGGATCCTCTCTGCGCTCAAGGAAAGCGGGGTGAACTTACTCGGCTTCCTCGGATTCCCGCTCGGCGGCGGCCAGTCCCAGATCGATCTCGTTCCAGAAGACCCACAGTCACTCAGAGCGGCCGTCGAGCAGGCCAGCGTCACGCTCAGCGAGTCGAAGCGCGCGTTCCTGATCCAGGGCGACGACCGGGTCGGCGCCGTTGCCGACATCACCGCGAAGCTCGCGGCGGCGAACGTCAACGTCACGGCGGCGACGGCGACGGCAGCTGGCTCGGGGCGCTTTGGGATGATCCTCTGGGTCGCAGCTGCTGACTACGAGACGGCGGCCGAGGCGCTCGGGGCCTAGCGCCGCGGGCGCTTCCACGCCGGCAGGCCGAGCGATCCAACCACCGGCGCGCCGGTGCCCGCTTCCAGCCAGTTCGGCCGGCGGTCGCAGCGGGCTGAGCTTCGACACGACCTCCCAGCCCAGGTTTGCCGTACCTGAGCCGTACGCCTTCGGATGCCGAGAGGTGCGGCATCGGTAGGCTCCGATGAGGGGTTGACCGCTTGCCGCGAAGTCAAGGGCGGCGCGCGATCGATAGTGCGTCAGATGCTCTACCGCGCTGTACGGCTGCTGTAATGCCCGCCTAGTCCGGTGGCCTACGTGGGGTCCTGCGCCGGTACTTAGGCGTTATGTGGGGTGCGTGGGGAAGCGAGCTGGCGTCGTTGCGACGCCGCGTTTCCAACTCGGTTTCCAAAGGCGGGCAAGGACGACGATTTGCAACTCACCACGAAAGAGAAACCCGCCGTTCCGGCGGGTTCCCGTGTGGAGCGTACCGGGATCGAACCGGTGACCTCCGGCTTGCAAAGCCGTGCTCCGAGCACACCTGTGAGGGCGCTGCTCACGGCCCCGGAGTCCCAGTCAGACTATCGGGGGTCTTTCGCGCACGCTGGCGCAAGGTGCCGCTCGTTCCTCTGACCTAGACTTCACCCGTGGCGAGACTACGAAGCTATTGGAGATGGCTCGGTCACCGGCTTCGGCTCTCCCAGCCCGGCCGAGTGTTCTTCACCGTTGCACTTCTGGTCGGCGCTGCCGGAATTGTGGTCGCACGGGCTCATGGCGACCGTGAGGGCGGCGCCCCCCTGGTGGTGTTCGCACTCTTGTTGGGCGGCGTGGTCACCCTGGATGCCGTCGGCCGGGGAGTCGTCGCTGTTGTCCGCCGTCTCATCTCGGACGGTGGGCTCAGGCGTCATTCCTGAACACTCGCGCAGGCGAGATTCTTTACGCCGGAGATCGTGCCGCGCCGCGCGAGGAGTTGCAGGATCGACAGAGGACGCGCAGCGGCCCAAGCGGGTCGCCGCCTCGAGCGAGCGGCTCGACGTGGTCGGCGGTGAGGTCGCAGGTGGCACCGCAGACTGAGCACCACGATTGAGCGGCGATGGCTGCGCGCGCCCGCCGCTGGTGCGCTGATCCGTAACCGCGCTCCGTCGTGGTGCCTCGCCGTCGGCGCGCGCAGACGTCGCAGCGTGAGCCTTTGGTTCGGCGGCCACAGTCGAGGCAGCGGCGGTTTAGAGTCACCCGACCACCTGGACGGGCTCGGGCTGGTTCTCCAGCGCGTCGAGCGCCATCGCGAGCACGACCACGGCGTCGTTCGGGTTGTCAAGGCTGGGCTTGTCGAGGCGCCACCCTCGGCGAGAGTGCCGGGCGATCGTGTTCGCGACCTGCTGACGGAGCTCGCCGTGGTCGCTGCGCTCGAATGGCGCGACCGCGACGCCGATGTCGTCCACGTGCGGCGTGTCCTGGCCGGGGGCCGCGTGAAGGAGCCGAAAACCGAGCGCAGTCGGCGGCGCGTCCCGCTGACCACGCGCGCGACCGCGGCGCTCGAGCAGCTTCCGCGCCGGATCGACACGAAGCTCGTCTTCGCGTCACCGCGCGGAGGCGCGATCGACATGCACAACTTCGCCCGCCGCGACTGGCATCCTGCCCTCGAGGCGGCTGGGCTGGCGCGCCGACGCGTCTACGATCTCCGCCACAGCTTCGCCTCGAACGCGCAGGCCGCCGGAATCAGCCTCTACGAGCTATCCCGCTACGTGGGCGCCTCCGTCCGCGTGCTCGAGATGCACTACGCGCACCTCGTCCGGGACGCCGAGGAGACCGCGCGCGCGAAGCTCGACGCCCACGGCGCTATGAGCGTTTAGGCGTCTAGTAGGCGTGTGCTACGGCATAGGATCTGACGGGTCGGCGTGCCCATCGCCGATTTGCAGCGGATTCGTGCAGTGGAGCGTACCGGGATCGAACCGGTGACCTCCGGCTTGCAAACCCGTCCGATAGCCCGACGCCGAATGACACGGGCCAACAGAATCGGCATGACTGAGCCGAAATCGGCCCTTTTGGCCAACCTCGCTCGACACCGCTGGACGACGGTCCGCTCGCACCGCGCTCACGGCCGCTGCCGAAGTGGGCAACGATCCTCGTCATCCGAGCCGCGCCGCAGCGCTACGCCGTGACTTGGTCACGTTTCCGTGCCCTGACGGCGCTTGGTTGCAGATCAGTCACGCCTTCGGCGAGAAGGGTGACTGGACACGCAACTCCGCATGTCGGGAGACCGGAGCGACGGCGATCGATCCGCGGGGTTACACACCGCGCGGTCGGAATCCGCTGACGCTCGGTCAGTTTCGCTCTTGGGCGTATCTGTTCATCGGTCGAGCGATTCGAGCGCGAGCTCGATCGCCTCGTCGAGGGTGAACTCCTCGCCCCGTGCGCGCGCATCGGCGTAAGCGGCGTCGTCAAGCTGCGCCTGGATCATCTCCCGTGTAGCGGGATTGAACCGAACCATCCTGTGGACGCCGAGCTCGTCGAACGTCGCTTCGGCTCGCGCGAGGACTTG
>JBKOYJ010000134.1:0-8407 GCA_046725345.1 Actinomycetota bacterium
CAACGCCACGCCGAGGGCAACGCGAACAGCTGATCGATAGAGAGTCTTGCTCGTCTTCATCGCTTGCTCCAGGGTCGAGAGATCGGCGGCGAGCTTCGCCTGGCGCCTGCGCCACGCAGCGTCGGCGGCGAGGCCGCGGACCATCCGGGACGCGATGCCGAGCGCGATCCGCCGACCTCCGATCCCGTCGGCCCGTTCGTGCGCGATGTGTTCGTGGATATCGGCCTCGATCTCGTCGACGCGACGCTGGGCGATCGGAGTGGGCAGATCGCGCGTGTAGAACCGCACCCAGCGCGTCACCAGCTCGCCCATGCGCTCGGGTGTCATGCGGGCTCCGAGGAGACGCGCGCAAGGGGTGCAACGGCTTTTTCGGTGCGGGCGCGTTCGGCCACGCGCGCTCCCGCCCCGGTGAGCTCGTACAGCCGGCGCCGAGGTCGTCCCTCGGCCGCCACCGCCGCGTCCTCCCACCGCGAGGTGAGCAGCCCGAACTCCTCGAGCCGGCTCAAGGCCTTGTACAGGGTTCCGTGGGCCGTCAAGGAGCGTGACCGGCGCTGTTCCCGCATTGCCTGGGCGAGACCGAATCCGTGGAAGGTGGCATCTCCCGCACGCAGCCTCGACAGCGCCACCTCGAGGATCTCGGTCTCGAGGGGCAGCAGGATTCCGGGCTTGCGTCGCGCCACGCCAGCGAGAATAGGAAGATATCTTCTTATTGTCAAGTGGGCCTCGCTCGCCGAGCCGTTCGGCATGTCGCTGACCGGGATGAAGAAGCACATCGGGCTGCTCGAGGAGGCGGAGCTCGTGACGACGGAGAAGGTCGGTCGTGGCCGCAGGTGCATGCTCGCGCCTACGCCTTCGAGGGCATCAGCACGTGGCTGCAGCGGCTCGACCGCTTCGCGCGGGTCGTCGAACGCACGAAAGGAGACCGATGAACCCCACCGTCACCACCCCGAAGGAGCTCGAGATCCGCGTCGAGCGGATCTTCGACGCACCGCGCACGCACGTCTTCTCCGTCTGGACCGACCCGCAGCTGATCCCGGAATGGTGGGGTGACGGCACGGTCGTCGAGGAGGTGGACGTCCGTCCCGGCGGCACCTACCGCGGCTTCGCGCGGCGTGGACGCGCTGCTGCAGCGGCTTCAGGGGAGACAAGATGAGCACCGTCACGAGGACGGGCACGTAGTCGCCTGCGCTGCACGTCGCCGACCGCCACGATGTGATGTCGAAATGAGAGAGCCTGCAGAGGAGGGAACGATGAGCGCAAAGAAGGCCACGCAGAAGTCCGCGAAGAGCACCACCGCGACCGGTAAGACGTCGACGGGATTCACGGACGAGGAACGAGCCGCGATGAAGGAGCGCGCCCACGAGCTGAAGGCGGAAGCGCGCGGCGGCCCGCGCGCCGGCAAGGCGGACGGGGAACGCGACGTGCTCGCGAAGATCGCCGAGATGCCGGAACCGGATCGCGCCAAGGCCGAGCGGCTCCATGCGATCGTCAAAGCCAGCGCGCCAGCCCTCTCGCCGAGAACCTGGTACGGGATGCCCGCGTATGCCAAGGACGGCAAGGTCGTCTGCTTCTTCCAGAGCGCGGAGAAGTTCAAGACGAGGTACGCGACGTTCGGCTTCAGCGACAAGGCGAACCTCGACGAGGGCTCCATGTGGCCGACCTCCTTCGCGCTGAAGGAGTTGAGGGCCGCCGAAGAGGCGAGGATCGGCGCGCTCGTGAAGAAGGCGGTGAGCTGAGCCCAGCGACTGATCCGGCGGTGAGCGGCAGCGGCTCAAGCTGCACGATGCAGTCGCACCCCTAAAGCCGCGCGCGAGCGACGGACTGGGCTAATTACGCGGTTCGGGCTCGGGCGTCCGCAAGAGGGCGCCGAGGCGCGTGCGCCCTACCGGGTCAGGTCATTCGATCAGCGTGTCTGCGCAGACGCGGCGCGACCGTGAGGGAGCGGCGTAGTCTCGTGGGAGACGCCGCCCCCGTCAACCGGACGCTCGTGTGAACGATTCGCTAGCGCCGACGAGGCGCCACGTCTCGACCTCCCCCTTGCCCTTCACCTCTACAAGCCCGATCGGCTCGATTACGAAGTCGTCTCGCAGAAGCTTGAAAGTCGAGCGCGTGATCTGAATCTCGTCGGGCGTCCCGTGCGACTCCATCCGGCTCGCCATGTTCACGGTGTCGCCCCACAGGTCGTAGAGGAAGCGGCGGCGCCCGATCACGCCGGCCACCACCGGCCCCGAGCTGATTCCGATGCGGAGCCGCAGCTCGTTGCCGTCGCGGTCGGGGAGGCAGCGTTTCGCGCACTCGCGCATCTCGAGCGCGAGCGCTGCGAGCACGTGCGCGTGGTCCGGCCGCTGTCTGGGGACGCCCGCCGCGACCATGTAGCAGTCGCCGATCGTCTTGATCTTCTCGACCTGGAAGCGGTCGACGAGCTCGTCGAAGCTCGTGAAGAGCCGATCGAGGAGCCCGACCACCTCGCGTGCGTCGAGCCGGCTCGAGAGCGGCGTGAAGTCCACGACGTCGGCGAAGAGGATGCTCACGTCGTCGAAGTGGTCGGCGATCGAGTTCGGATCGGACTGCAGCCGCTGCGCGACGTCGGCCGGGAGGACGTTGAGCAGCAGCGTCTCGACGCGCGCCTGTGCAGCGTCACGACCTCGCGCGAAGGTGACGAGCAACACCATCGCGACGAACGAGACCACGACGATGTTGAGGACGTCGAACGTCCGAACGAAGGGCTCCGGCAGGTCGGCGCCGTCCGGCCGAACGACTTCGGAGAGAGCAAGCGCAAGCAGGATCGTCGCGACGAAGGCCGCAAACCACGGCCAAGCGCGCACAGGGCGGTCGAACGCGACCGCGCCGAGCGGCGCGAACAGCGACCACAGGATCACGCCACTGGATTCGCGGAGGCCACCGAGCATGACGGTTCCTGCGGCGGGCGCGACGAGAATCAGCAGCAGCTGCGCCGTCCGGAAGAACGCGAAGTCCCTCGTCCGGGCGAAGACGACGAGGCTGATGGTCGATCCGGTCACGTAGCCCCACGGCGTCAGCGCGACCTCGTGCTCACCCACGGCCCAGTACAGGCACCCCCAGAGGAACCCGAACGGCAGGATGACGAGCGCTATGCCGACGAGTAGGCGCTTCCGGAAGCGGTCGTCGGCCGTGTCGCGCGGATCGGCTCCAATGGAGAGCACGCGCTCTCGAAGCGGCACCGTCATGACCGGCGAGCGTAGACCACGATGCTGCAGGCAGCTACGCGACCGAGAGGAGCGGCATGAGCCATGACGCGCTCAGCAATCACGCAAGGTCGGTCATCGATTCGAACCGGTACATGGCGCTCGGCACTGCCGACGAGGCCGGGCACCCGTGGGTCTCGCCCGTGTGGTTCGCCTCCGAGGATTACCGGAACTTCCACTGGGTCTCCTCGCCCGACTCGAAGCACTCACGGAACGTCGCCGCCCGCCCGGAGGTCGCGATCGCGATCTTCGATTCATCCGTTCCGGTCGGCGCCGCGCAGGCCGTGTACATGAAGGGCCTGGCCGAGGAGCTGACCGGCGACGAGCTCGAAGGAGGCCTTGAGGTCTTCGACCGCGTGTCCCGAAAGGACATCGGACGCGAGTGGGGACTGGACGACGTTCAGGGATCAGCGCTTGTCCGGCTCTATCGCGCCACGGTCGCGGAGCACTGGGTGCTGATTCCGGGCCGGGATCCGCAGCGCGGCTCAGGGGTCGATCGCAGCGAACAGGTGTCGATCGAGTTAGTTCCAAATCGGCCCGAGTAGCAGCGCATCCGCCGCGAAGAGACCATCCTGAGGCGATCGCGGCCCGCGTCCTCGTGCCGTAGCGACCTCATGCGAGATCCAGTACGGAGCCGCGCGGTTGCCGGACCGAGAATGCGTTGCAGGGAGCCGGCTCGCCAACCGCCTCCTGAGGTTCGGCCGCGGCTTCCGGTGTCTGGACACGAAGCAAGAAGCCGCCCAACGCAGCGGCGACGACGGCGAAGATCGCGCCGACGACGAAGGCCGCGTGGTAGCCGCCGGTGAGCGCGGCCAGCGGTCCGTGCCCGTCGGCGCGGAGGGCATCGGTCCGGGACGCCGCGAGGCTCGCGAGCACGGCCAGCCCGAGTGCGCCCCCCATCATGAACGCGGTGTTGACGAGACCGGACGCGAGCCCCGCCTCCGTCGGCTCCACGTCGCTCATCGCCGCGAGCAGGACCGGATTGAACGCGATGCCGGCGCCCAGACCGAGCAGGATCATGCTTGGGAGGACGTCGAGCGCGAAGTCGCCGTCAACCGGCGCTCGCGCCAAGAGCACGAGGCCGAGGGCGGCGCAGAGCAGTCCGGCGCTGAGCGGAGGGCGAATGCCGAAACGCATCACCAGCCGCGCGGAGAGGCCGATCGACATCGCTCCCATGACCAGATTCCCGGGCAGGAATGCGAGCCCGACCTCAAGCGGCGTGAAGCCGAGCACGAGCTGCAGGTAGAGCGCCGTGAGGAAGAACCAGGCGAACATCGCGCCCGCCCAGAGGACGCCGACGGCGTTCGAGACGGCGACGTTGCGAAGCCGCAACAGCCGGAGCGGGACGAGCGGCGAGCGCACGCGCGCTTCGGTCGCGAGGAAGATCGCGAGGAGGGCCGCGGAGGCCGCGAGCAGGCCGAGCGTCCGCCCCGTCAGCCATCCGACCTCGTTCCCGTTCACGATCGCGTATACGGCGGTCACGAGCGACGCGGTCACCGTCACCGCGCCCACCACGTCGAGCCGCTGTCCAGCGGTCGCGCCAGGTGCCCCCGGGATCACGAGGAGTGTGAGGACGACGACGAGGACCCCGACCGGCACGTTGACGAGGAAGATCCAGTGCCAGTCGAGAGCGTCGGTGAGGATGCCGCCGAGGAGGACCCCGAGCGAGCCGCCGCCGGAGGCGACGAAGCCGAAGATGCCCATCGCCTTCGCGCGCTCGGCGGGCTCGGTGAAGAGCGTCATCATCAGCGAGAGGGCAACTGCCGAGACAACCGCGCCGCCAACGCCCTGCACGGCACGTGCTCCGATCAGCATCCCCTGCGAGTCCGCGGAGCCGCAGACCGCCGATGCAGCCGTGAAGAGGCCGACTCCGGCGAGGAATAGGGCCCGATGCCCCAGGAGGTCGCCGAGTCTCCCCCCGAGCAGAAGGAAGCCCCCGAAGGTGATCAGGTACGCGTTCACCACCCACGCGAGCGACTCTTCCGAGAAACCGAGATCCGCCCGAATCGACGGGAGTGCGACGCCGACGATCGTCACGTCCAGGACGATCATCAGATCGCCAAGGCAGAGGATGAGCAGTGCGAGCCAGCGCCTGTCGCTGACATTCCTGCCTCTCGCCTCGACGGGCACATTCGGAGCTTGAGGGTCTGGCCCAGCAGGCATCGGTCTTGGTTGCGGCGGTGAGAGACTCGGCCAATGATTCGGTTAGGGCCGAATCGCGTCATCGTACTTTCGTCTCGTAAGGCGCCATGTGGCCGACGTCCTTTGCGCTGAAGGAGTTGACCGCCGCCGAAGAGGCCAAGATCGCCGCCCTCGTGAAGAAAGCGGCGAGCTAGCCGGCCGCTCCGCCCTGACGCGAGAAGCGGTGGGGCCGAGGGTCCGGGTCTAGCCGAGTTCGGCGACGACGAGGCGGTAGCCGACATCGAGCTCGGGCAAGGTCAGCAGTGAGGCGTAGCGCCTGTGCCAGGAGCGATCGGTGAGATCGCCCGCGAGCCGAGCGACACCGTCGGCCACGAGCCGACCCTCGAGCAGGGCGAAGGTTGACATGTTCGCCCGGATGGCTTCGTCGAGATAGGCGTTCGGCCGGCGCCAGTAGGCGGCGGTGAAGCCGTCCGTGCAATCGGCGGGCACCGGCACGCGCTCGATCGTGACGCGGCCCAACACCTTGAACTCGGCTGGCCGGGGATAGCGGGAGGCTGTGTCGCCGGCGAGGCCGGGGAAGTAGTCGTCGAGCCAACCGAAGGGCGCATCGGGGTCGTGCGTGAAGAAGACGGCGCGCCTCCGCGTGACGCGGCGGATCTCGGCGAATGCCGCTGGACGATCGGCCCAGTGATGGGCGGTGAGCACTGCGAGAGCCGCGTCGACGCTCTTGTCCGGCAGCGGTAGCGCCTCAGCTACTCCGCGGACTGCCGGTGGGAGCGACGGAGGCCGCTGACGGATCATGAGCTCGGACGGCTCGACCGGGACGACCGCAAGATCGGTCGGTTCGTAGGAGCCCGAGCCGGCGCCGATGTTCACAACGGAAGTGGCGTCGCCGAGCGCCGCCCGAATCACCCGCGCGATCCTCGGGTCGGGGCGACGTGTCTCGGCGTATGCGCCGCCGATTCGGTCGTAGAGAACGTTCTCGATGAAGGCAGCCTAGAGCGCGACCGCCTGATCGAGTCCTGAGGCACGCCGGTTGTACGATTGACCTCGATGAAGGGACTGAGGTCCCGCCGCAGCGACCGGCTGCTCGAGCTCGACGAGGTCGAGCGGCGACTAAAGCCGTTCGGCCGCCGGTACCTGGGCGTCCGTGAGATCCCGCTCGACGCGCTCGTCGGCACGGACGGCCGCGCGAGCGCGTTCACCCGCGACTTCCGCCCGCTTCACGCCTTCAGTCGCGACCGGATGCGCTCGCTCGCGGGCGCGTTCGGCGACGGCGGCTTCCCGCCGATCGTCACGGTCAAGCTCGGCGAGGCTTACTTCGTGATCGACGGTCACCACCGCGCCGCCGTTGCGCGGCGCGCAGGCGCAGAGGTGATCGACGCCGACGTGACCGAGCTCATCGCGCGCGTCCCTCTCCCGGCCGGGGCGGACATGCTCGAGGTCGTGCTCCGCGAGCTCGAGCGGATCTTCCTCGAGGACAGCGGGCTTGCCGAGGCGCGCCCCGGCGTGCGCATCTCGGTCAGCCGGCCCGCGCACTACCTCGAGCTGCTGGAGAACATCCAGGTGCACGGCTACCACAGGATGCGAGGACTCGGACGCGTGCTCGAGAACGCGGAGATTGCCGAGGACTGGTACGACGCGACCTACAAGCCGACGCTCGACGCGATCGAGCGCCTGCACCTCGACCGCCTCTACCGGGACGCGCCGCCCGGGGACCTGTTCCTCGTTCTCCACCGGCACCGGCGCGATGCGTTTCCCAGGATTGGCTGCCCGCACCTCGCGCAGACCGTCGTCTCGGTGATCGGCGACCGCATGCGGCGCCGCCAGCGGCTGCGGTTGCGGAGGCGCGGGCGCCCTTCGCCGGCCTAGGCGGTGGGCCGGCCGCTCCAGGCCGTTGAGGATCGGGTCGAGGCCGAACTCGTAGTCGCTCTGCCCTGAGGCCGTCGGCGACATGCGGCCGGACGGAGTTTGGCCACGATCGCGCTCTCGTTCCTCGCCGATCGGTGCCCACTAGGCCAGCTCCTTCAGGGCACGTCCGAGTGCCTGGCCGCCCGTGAGCACGGGCTCGAACAGGTCGCCATGCTCTTCGACCCGCTCCAGCGCCTCGCGCATCCCGAAGCGGCGCGGCGTAACGTCCTCGGTTAGCTCGTCCCAGCGAAGCGGCGTCGAGACCGGCGCGCCCGGCTTGGGCCGCACCGAGTAGACCGAGGCGATCGTCTTCCCTCGGGCGTTCTGACGGTGGTCAACGAGCACGCCCTCGCGCTTGCGCTTCAGCCATTCGGTCGTGACGAGCCTTCGATGCCGCTCCTCGAGCCGGCGCGCTACGCGCTCCGCGAACGCGTAGGTCTGCTCGAAGGTCGCACGGCGCGCAATCGGGACGAGTACGTGAATGCCGTCGGCGCCGCTCGTCTTGACGTAGGACTCGAGTTCCAGCCGCTCGAGTTCCTCGCGGATCAGGTGAGCGACGCGAATCGCGAGCGCGAAGCCGTCGTCGGGCGGGTCGAGGTCGAAGAGCACGAAGTCCGGGCGATGCGGCTTGTCGACGCGCGAGTACCAAGCGTTCATGTCGATGCAGTTCATCTGCACCATCCAGAGCACCGCCTCTCGCGAATTGATGAGCGGGAAGTCGACGAGCCGCGACCCGCTCTCGCGCGGGTAGGTACGGAAGGTGCGCGTCGGGATCCAGGAGGGCATCCCCTTCGGCGCCTGCTTCTGGAAGTACACCTCCCCGCCCACTCCATATGGCGAGCGCTTCATCGTGAACGGCCGATTGCGCAGGTGCGGAACGAGTACGGGCGCGATCGCGCGGTAGTACTCGAAGAGGTCCCGCTTCGTGATCCCTTCGTCGGGGAACAGGACACGTTCCGGGCTCGAGAGGCGGACCGACCGCGGCGCCACCTAGCGGGTTGTACCTGCCGACAGCCCCTCGCGCTCGCGCTCGCTAAGGTCCGGGAACGCGTCGGGTTCTCGCGCGGCCGGCCGACGAGCTGCGACGGGACGACGGGACTGGGACTCCAGACACCTGTCGCCGATGACCT
>JBKOYJ010000057.1:0-7122 GCA_046725345.1 Actinomycetota bacterium
GGTGGTTCGACTCGAGTCCCTGCGGCGTTCTGCGGCGTCGTCGGGCTGAAGCCGACCTACGGACGAGTGAGCACGGCCGGGATGTTTCCGCTCGCCCGGTCGCTCGACCACGCGGGGGCAATGGCACGCTCGCCTGCGGACGTGGCGCTCTTGCTGCAGACGATCGCGGGCGTCGATCCCGCCGATCCGTCGACGGAGGACGTGCCAACCGGAGACTTCTCGGGCGAGGTGACGTCCGGCATCGCAGGGCTCGTGCTCGCGGTATGCCCGGCGTTGCACCAGGTGCCGCTCGCGGACGACGTTGCAGTGGTGTGGGAGTCCGCGCTCGAGACCTTGGGCGAGCTCGGTGCCGAGCTCGTCGAGGTTGCCCTGCCCGAAGCCGACCGGATCTACGAGACGTTCGTCGTGATCCAGCGCGCAGAGGCGCTCTTCACGCACCAGCAGCGGGGGCTGTTTCCAGGACAGCGAGACGCCTACGGTGCAGACGTCCGCGGACGGCTCGAGGCCGCTACCAACGTCACGTTGTCCGACTATCTCGCTGCCGCCGCCGAGCGCCGGCGCATCCGCGCCGGCTTCGCGCGTCTCTTCCGCGAAGTCGACGTGCTCGTGACGCCCGTCTCAGCGGGCTCGCCCATTCCGATCGGTGAGGAACGTGTCGTCCACCTCGGTCGGGAGATCGACTTCCGGGAGCTCGTGATGAGCTACACGGTCCCCCAGGACCTCACGGGTCTGCCCGCATGCGCTGTGCGCGCGGGGTTCGACGCCCTCGGGATCCCTGTCGGGATTCAGGTCACTGCTCCAGCGTGGCACGAGACCCGCGTCTTACGCGCCGCCCAGGCCTTCTTCGAGGCGACGCCGAACGTACAGAATCTGTGGCCCACGCTCAGTTGACTCTTTCTCGGCGGGCGCGGTGCACCGCGCGTACTGTCCGCACTGAGTTGGCTCCCGATGTCGACGCCATGCTCGCCGCCTATGACGCGCAGGTGCGCGCGCATGTGCATGACCGGCTTCCTGACGGCGTTCGCGTCGAGCGCGATGGGCCGTTGTTGCGCTGGGTCGGCTTCGGAGACCGCGGCATGGTCGAGTATCGCGACCTCGGTGGGCTCGACGGTCGCGAGCTTGACCAAGTGATCGCGCGGCAGGTGCGGATCTTCGCGGAGCGCGGCGAACCCTTCGAGTGGAAGCTCCACGCGCACGATCGCCCGGGGGACCTCGCGGAGCGACTGCGCGCAGCCGGTTTCGTGCCTGAAGACGTCGAGACGGTGGTGATCGCTCCCGTCGCCGCTGTCAGCGTCGAGGGGAGCGTTCCCGAGGGCGTGATCGTGCGCGAGGTGCACGAGCGGGCCGACCTGGAGCGCATCGCGGAGTTGGAGCAGGCCGTCTGGGAGGAGGATCACGGCTGGCAGGTCGACAGCCTCGAGCAGGAGCGCATAGCCGACCCGGATGGCCTCACGATCGTCGTCGCGGAGGCCGGCGAGACGGTCGTGTGCGCCGGTTGGGTGCGGTTCCCAAGCGGAACGGACTTCGCGACGCTCTGGGGCGGCAGCACGCTCCCTGCGTGGCGCCGCCGCGGCCTCTACCGGGCACTTGTCGCCTACCGCGCGAGGCTTGCCGCGCAGCGCGGACGCCGTTACCTCGAAGTGGACGCCTCCGACGACAGCCGGCCGATTCTCGAGCGGCTCGGTTTCGTCGCGGTGACCACGACGACGCCGTTCGTCTGGTCGCCGCGGTAACAGATCTGGAGGTAGTCATGCCGACCGATCGCAAGCAGGTGGTCACCGAGAACATGACCGTCGACGGGGTGATCGACGCGACCGAAGGCTGGTTCTCGGCCGCCGGTGAGGAGGATGGCGTCGATTCGTCGGATCTCGAAGCGACCCTGCGCGAGCACATGGAGCCGCAGTTGGTGGACGAATTCCGCCTCTTCGTGTACCCGACGATGATCGGACGCGGGCAGCGACTGTTCGAGGACGAAACGCCTCGTCCGAGGCTGCAACTTGCCGACACGAGACCCTTCCGGTCCGGCGTCGTGCTGCTGACCTATCCAGCGGTCTGAGCGAGGGACGATGGCTCTCACAGCCATGGCAGCCGCGCACCCGCCACGCACGGTCGTGCTCGTCGAAGGGATCAGCGACAAGGGCGCGCTCGAAGCGCTCGCCGAGCGCCATGGTCGCAATCTCGACGCTGAGCGCGTCTCGATCGTGCCGATGGGAGGTGCGCAAGCCATCGGAAGCTTCCTGGAGCGGTACGGCCCTCGAGGGCTGGACGTCAGGCTGGCAGGCCTCTGCGACGCGGGGGAAGAGGGCGAGTTCCGGCGCGGCCTCGAGCGGGCCGGTCTCGGCTCCGATCTCAAGCGCGCGGAGATGGAACGACTCGGCTTCTACGTGTGCATCGCGGATCTGGAGGACGAGCTGATCCGCGCTCTCGGCGCCGACTCCGTGGAACAGGTGGTCGACGCCCAGGGAGACCTTCGATCCTTCCGCACCCTCCAGAAGCAGCCCGCGTGGCAGGGACGGGCCAGCGCCGAGCAGCTTCGGCGCTTCATGGGCAGCGGCGGACGGCGGAAGATCCGATACGCGCGATTGCTCGTCGAAGCGCTCGATCCCTCCCAGGTGCCCCGGCCGCTGGACCGTCTACTGGCTCATATCTGACGCCATGGCCAAGCTGATCTACTCGGCGATCGCGTCGCTCGACGGCTACGTCGCGGACGAGGACGGCAACTTCGGCTGGGCCGAACCCGACGAGGAGGTACACGCCTTCGTGAACGACCTCGAGCGGCCGGTCGGCACCTACCTCTACGGGCGCCGCATGTACGAGGTGATGGTCGCCTGGGAGACCATGACCCTCGACGACCAGCCGCCCTCCATCCGGGACTTCGCGGAGATCTGGCGCGCGGCCGAGAAGATCGTCTACTCCAGGACGCTGGATGCGGTCTCCAGCGCCAGGACGCGGATCGAGCGCGACTTCGACCCTGAAGCCGTCCGGCACCTGAAGGCGGCCGCGGAGCATGACATCACGGTGGGCGGTCCCGAGCTCGCGGCTCAGACGATCGCGGCGGGATTGGTCGACGAGTACCAGCTCTTCCTCGCGCCAATCGTCGTGGGCGGCGGCAAGCAGTTCCTCCCCGACCGTGTCCGCCTCGAGCTCGAGCTCGTGGACGAACGCCGTTTCGGCAGCGGCATGGTTCACCTCCGCTACGCGTCATGAGCCTGATTCGCGGTCGGCAAGTACCTCGACCAGCCATCGTCGGGCCTCCGTGACGAGGACCGCGTTCGTCTCCAGGGTGTAGTAGGACAAGGCCATCAGGGCCTGGGAGAGCGCCCAACCCCGACCACGGGCCCAGGTCGCCGCGTCGACCGAGAGTGCCGTGCGGAAGACCTCGCGGGCGTCCGCGGAGAAAAGCTTCCATGCGGCCATCACATCGCAGGCCGGGTCGCCCACGCCGAGGCATCCGAAATCGATGACGGCGCTGAGCCGCCCGCCCGCGACCAGGAGGTTGCGCGAGTCGAGGTCGCCGTGCACCCAGACGGGCGGGCCCTCCCATTCCGGCTCTCGCAGGGCCGCTTCCCACGCCGCCGTCACCGCATCGCCGTCGATCGCTCGGCCGAGAGCCGCGATCGCGGCACGGGTCGCCTCGTCTCGCCTCGAGAGCGGCTCACCGCGGAAGGAGTTGTGCCGCCCCGGCGGCGGGGCGCCGTTGGGGTCGATCCGCTGCAAGGCGGCTACGAAGTCCGCCAGATCGGTCGCGAATTGGCTGAGATCGGCGATGCGGTCGAAGGTCGCGTTCTCGCCCTCCAGCCAGCCGTAGACAGACCACGCGAAGGGATAGCCCTCGGCGGGCGCCCCCTCCGCCAGCGGCTCGGGAACGGCGAGCGGCAGGAGCGGGGCGAGCCTCGGCAGCCATCGGCGTTCGTGTTCCAGCGTCCCGCTGGTCCGCTCTGTGCGAGGTAGCCGCACGAGCATGTCCTCGCCGAGCCGATAGAGCGCGTTGTCCGTTCCGAAGGACCGGACCTGCTCGATCGGAAGACCCGCCCAGTGCGGAAATTGGTCGGCGAGCAGCCGGCGGACGAGCGCCACGTCGGTGTCGACCTCGTCGGCGTGCATCTTGGGAGGCGGCACGAGGGGCTCCACCGCTAGACCCTGCGCGCCACGTGCAGCAGGTACTCCTCGCGGTTGAGCGGATTGTTGTCCGACCGCGGCCGCGTAGGGGTCGTCCCGCTGACCGGTCGGTAGCGGTCGAACGCCAATTCCAGAAGGCCCTCGCCGCGGGTCAGCCCGCGAAGCCGTTGCTGCAGCTCGTGCACCCGAGCGGCGGGGACCTCACCCTCGAGTGTGTAGGACGAGTCCCGGACCTCCGGCCTCTGCGGGACGGCGTCGAGCCGCGCCAGGACGCGCAAGACCGGTCCGAGTGTGTCTGCCGGCGCGTCGAGATGGAACCGGTGGATCGGCTCGCACACCGCGGTTCCGGCCTGCTTCAGCGCGCTCATCAGAACGAGCGGCGTCAGCATCCGGAAGTCCCGAGCCGTGCTCGACGGCGACACGTAGCCGGAGTGCGTCATCGTCACCGTGCAGTCGGTGACCCGCCATCCGTAGAGGCCCTGCTCGAGCGTCCTCTCCACGGTGTTCGCGACTGCCTTGCGGAACTCCTCGACGGCCTTGTAAATGAAGAGCGGAATCGAACCGTGCGTGGCCTCCAGCCGGAACTCCACGCCGGCATCGGCACCCGCGGGATCGATCCGGAACCCGACCGTCGCGAGGAACGGGTTGGCCGCCTCGCCGAGTGTCTCGACCGCCCTGCCGCTGCCGATCGGCCGTTCGACGCAGATCGTGGTCGTCTCGCGGAACGTGACGTCGATGCCGAAGTCGTTGGCGAGCGTTTCCTGGATGACTTCCTTCTGCACCTCGCCGTAGAGCGAGACGAAGAGCTCCTGGCGCAGATCGTCTTGCCGCAGGTCGATCAGCGGGTCCTGCTCGGCGAGCTGCATGAGCGCAACGTGCAGCGCGCCTTTGTCGCCTGTCCGGCGGGGGACGACGACAGTCTCGAGCGTCGGCGGAGCGAAGTGGTGACCGTCGGAGGCCGCTCGCGGCGTGCCGATTGCGTCCCCGACCTGGATCTCGCCGAGACCCCAGAGCTTTCCGATCTGCCCGGCGCCGACCGACGTGCTCCGGACGGCCGACCCGCGGTCGAAGACGCTGATCGCCGTGACCTTCCGCTCGCCGTCGCGCCCGAACCGCAGCCGATCTCGCGTTCGCACTGCGCCCGAGAACATGCGGGCGTACGCGATCTTCTCCCCTGACGGACCGCGCTCGACCTTGAACACGGTCCCCGAGACGGGCGCTTCGACATCCCCCTCGACCGCCGGCAGCAGCTCGGCGATCCCCGCCATCAGCGGTTCCACGCCCGCACCGGTGATCGCCGAGCCGAAGAACACCGGATGCAGCAGCGCCTGGGTGGTCTGCACGGCGACGGCCTCGCGCAGCCGGCGGTACGAGACGCTCGCCCCGTCGACGTACGCGCCCAGAATCGCGTCGTCGTTCTCGGCGAGCGCGTCGACGAGCCCGGCCGTGAAGCCGACGTTCGCCGCGCCGTGCGGCTCGAAATCCGCATCGCGCGTCCCGAGGTCACGAGCGGATCCCATGGGGACGATCGCCGGCGTGAGCCTCTCCGAGATGCTCCACAGGACGCGCTCGTCCTGCGCGCCGCGACGGTCGATCTTGTTCACGAAGACGAGGGTTGGAACGCGCAGACGCTGCAGCGCTCGCATCAGCAACCGGGTCTGCGCCTGCACACCTTCGACGGCCGAGATCACCAGCACCGCGCCGTCGAGCACGCTCAAGACCCGTTCCACCTCGGCGATGAAGTCCGGGTGGCCGGGTGTGTCGATCAGGTTGACGGTGACGTCGTCGATCGCGAACGACACGACCGCGGACTTGATCGTGATGCCGCGCTGCCGCTCGAGCGCCAGCGAATCGGTCTGCGTGGTGCCGTCGTCGACGCTGCCGATCTCGTCGATGACGCCGGCGGCGTACAGCAGCCGCTCGGTGAGAGTTGTCTTACCGGCGTCTACATGCGCCAGGATTCCCAAGTTCAGCGTTCTGCGAACCAAGCGTCATACCCTCCGAATAGGTCACACGGGCCCTCTCGATGGACATGAACGCTGAGCGCATCTCCGCTCCTTGGGTCGGTCGGCGCTGTTGTCGTCAGTAAAGCACAGGACGGCGAGTAGCCTGAGCTGACGTGGCCAAGCCGTATCAGCCGAACGAGCCACACGACCACGGCATGCTCGACGTAGGCGACGGCAACCTCGTCTACTGGGAGACGCGCGGCAACCCCAGCGGCAAGCCGGCGCTCGTCGTTCACGGCGGGCCCGGGTCGAGCTGCGAAGGAAGCACCGGACGGTCGTTCGATCCTCGTCGCTACCGGGTCGTCCTCTTCGACCAGCGGGGCTGTGGCCGCAGTACCCCGCACGCGAGCGATCCCGCGACTGACATGACCGTCAACACGACAGCGCATCTGCTCAGGGACATGGAGCGACTGCGCGAGCACCTCGGCATCGAGCGGTGGCTGCTCTTCGGAGGGTCGTGGGGCTCGACGCTGATCCTCGCCTACGCCGAGCGGCATCCGGAGCGGGTGTCGGAAATCGTGATTCCCAGCGTGACGACGACCCGGCGCTCGGAGATCGACTGGCTCTACCGTGGCGTCGGCCGCTTCTTCCCCGAGGAGTGGGAGCGGTTTCGCGCCGGCGTCCCTGAGGCCGAGCGCGACGGCGACCTCATTGCCGCGTACGCACGGCTGATGGAGTCCACCGACGCGGACGTGCGCGCCAGGGCGACGGCCGATTGGCTGGCGTGGGAGGACGCGGTCATCTCACAGGAGCCACATGGCACGCCCAACGCGTACAGCTCGCGTCCGCCCGCCGCCCAGCTCGCACTCGTACGGATCTGCGCCCACTACAACTCCCACGCGGCCTGGCTCGAGGAGGGCGCGCTCCTGCGCGACGCGAGCCGGCTGGCCGGCATCCCAGGCGTGCTGATCCACGGCCGCCTCGACATGGGCTCCCCGCTTCAGACCGCCTGGGAGCTGGCTCGAGCCTGGCCCGACGCCCGACTCGTGGTCATCGA
>JBKOYJ010000101.1:0-21640 GCA_046725345.1 Actinomycetota bacterium
GCCCGTGCCCACGATCGGCGCCACGACGGTCACGCGGCCCCGGTCGAGCGCCTCGAAGAGCGTGGCCTGCGCGAGCGCCGTGACGAGGCTCGAAGCCGAAGATCCCGGACGGGCCAGGAACTCACCGAACGAATCTGCCCCCGACACGAGTCGTCCGTAGCGCACGTCGGTGACGAAGTACAACGTCGCTGCTCGTTTGACGGCCTAACAAGTCCGCAGGGCGGTCCGGAAGGGCCTGCGCTCTCCGCAACGCCGGCGTCGCCTCATCCGAGAGGCCACGTAGGCCCTCGCGTTGCGACGTCCACCGAGTGGCCGGCAGAGGCGCCTATGGCTCGCCGAGCGCCGAGCGCACCTTCTCGAGCGCCTCGCTCTCCGCCGCTCACCACCACCGGCCGCCTGGCCCACCGACTCCGCGACGTCGAGCACGAAGGCGCGATAGGCGTCGAATTCGTGCGGGGCCTTGCCCGGAGCGTGACCGTTTCGGCCAACCGCGCACGGCGTCGATTTGCCGTCGATGGAGCTGCTACTCGATTAGCGTGGATATGGCTGAACTCTTTCTCCAGGCACGCTTCCCCCCTGGAACCTAATCACCCAGCCGCGAAGTTGCCGTTGCGGGCGCATGTTCCACTGCCACCAGCGTCTTAGCTGGTCACGGAGGCCGCCGGCTGAGAAATCTGACGGCAACGGTTTTGGCTTGTTTTAGCCGTCTTTCGCGGGTGAGCATTTGCGGCCGATGGCCACGGGTTGCGCCCGCTGGGCTCCATAAAGGCTCCATAGCCGCGGCTGGGGATTTCCTGATGAGAAGCCGGGTCCGCGACGCGGTCGCCGCCTTCCGCAACTCCGACGGCGGGTTCGGTCACGCGCTCGACCCCGACGAGCGCACGCCGGCAGCCAGCCGGCCCAGTCGCGATGGCTCTGGGCGCGCTACCCGGCCCCGACGACAAGGACGTCGAGCGTGCGCGGGCCGTGGACGCCGCCGACTCGGACCAGTTCGATGTCCGAGGTGGCCGAGGGGCCGGAGACGAAGGTGATCGGCCGCCGCTTCTCACGGATCGCCACGGCGACGCGTTCGAGGGCTTCGGGCACATCCGCGACGATCTGCGCCTCCTCGACGACGCACAGGTGGTAGTCCGGAACGAGGCTCAGCGCGCGCCTGCCCTGGCGCGCGCCGTCGTCGAGGACGACGGTGCCCGTCTCCGCGATCGCGAGGGAGCAGCCGGTCAGGACGGCGCCTATCCGGTCGAGCGCAGCGTTGTCGAGCCCGTCGTCGAGCACGAGCTCGACCTTGTCCGGCGCCCACTCGTCGGGGAGGTCCGCAGGCGCCACGAGACGGCCGATTCCACGCGCCTCGCACAGCTCGGCGACGGCCGCGGCCACCGACTCCACACGCCGCACCGTTGCCTCGTAATCGGCGATGCGCTCGCAGAAACGCTCGACGATCGTCGTGCGCGGTTCGTCCGAGATGCGCCGGTAAAGGCGGGCGACGTCGACGCTCTCGCTGACCGTGAGCGCTCGCCGCACGCGCCCGAGGATCTCGTCGCGCGCCGAGCTCACGCGCGCGACCTCCACCATTCACGGAACGTCTGCTTCGGCACCCGCGGCAGCTCGCGGGTGTCGGTCCAGGGGCCAAGGCCGGGGGCGCGAGCGAGGGCGCCGCCGCCGGCGCGCGCGAGCTTCTGCGCGCGCTCGAAGCGCTTGCGGTCGGCGAAGACCCACGCCGCCGCCCGCATCGCCGCCTGCTCGCCGTCGAGCCGCTTCTCCTCGACAACCCGCCCCCGCAAGTGGAGCAGAACCTCCGGAATGTCGATCTTCACAGGGCACACGTCGTAGCACGCACCGCAGAGTGTCGACGCGTATGGGAGCGAGGGGGCGCGCCCGACCCCCCGGAGCTGGGGCGTCAGAATCGCGCCGATCGGCCCCGGGTAGACGGAGCCGTAGGCGTGGCCGCCCGTCCGCTCGTAGACGGGGCAGACGTTGAGGCACGCGCTGCAGCGGATGCAGCGCAGGGTCTGGCGGCCTACCGCGTCCGCGAGCACGTTGGTCCGCCCGTTGTCGAGCAGGACGACGTGGACCTCCTGCGGCCCGTCGCCCGGCGTGACGCCCGTCCACAGCGACGTGTACGGGTTCATACGCTCGCCCGTCGAGGAGCGCGGGAGGAGCTGGAGGAAGACCTCGAGGTCCTGCACGCTCGGGACGAGCTTCTCGATCCCGAGCAGGGTGACGAGGACCCTCGGAAGCGTCGTGCACATGCGGCCGTTGCCCTCGGACTCGACGATGCAGAGCGTGCCCGTCTCCGCGATGGCGAAGTTGGCGCCGCTGACCGCCACCTGCGCCTCGAGGAACTTCCTGCGCAGGTAACTGCGAGCCGCGTCCGTCAGGGCCGCCGGCTCCTCGCTCAGGTCGGGCCGGCCGAGCTCGCGCCGGAAGAGGTCGCGAATCTCGACCCGGTTCTTGTGGATCGCCGGCACGAGGATGTGCGACGGCTCCTCGCCCGCGAGCTGGCAGATAAGCTCGGCGAGATCCGTCTCGACGGCGCCGATGGCGGCCCGCCGGAGCGCTTCGTTCAGCCGGATCTCGTCGGTCGTCAGCGACTTCACCTTCACGACCTCGTCCGCGCCCGCCGCTCGCACGACCTCGACGACGATCGCGTTCGCCTCGGCGGCGTCACGTGCCCAGTGGACGTGTCCGCCGGCGTTGACGAACGCTGCCTCGAATTCGAGCAGGTACTCGTGGAGGTGGTGCAGGACGCGGTCCTTGATCGCGCGCGCGGCCGCCCGCAGCTCCTCCCAGTCGTCCAGCTCGGCGACGACTGCCGCGCGCTTGCGTCGGATCGTGTCGGTGGCGACCGCCAGGTTGCGGCGAAGCTGCGCGTTGCCGAGCGCCTCGCGGGCCGCTTCCGGAAAGCCATTCACGCGAGGATCTCCGCCAGGTGCGCAGTGCGGACGCCGGTGCGCTGCCGCGTGAGCACGCCGCCGATGTGGGCGAGGCACGAGTTGTCGGCGGCCGCGCAGACTTCTGCGCCCGTCGCGCGCACGTTCTGCACCTTGTCCGCGACGATCGCTGCGGAGGTGTCGGCGTTCTTCACCGCGAACGTGCCGCCGAAGCCGCAGCACTCCTCGGCACGCGGGAGGTCCACGAGGTCGATCCCGCGGACCGCGCGGAGCAGCCGAAGCGGCGCCTCGCCGACGCGCAGCAGGCGCAGCGAGTGGCACGTCGGGTGGTACGTGACACGGTGCGAATACTGCGCGCCGACGTCGTCGAGGCCGAGCCAGTGCACGAGGAACTCCGTCAGCTCGAGCACGCGCGGAGCGAGGGCCTCGACCTCACGCGTGAGCGCCTCGTCGCCCGCGAGCTCGGCGAGGCGGGGGTAGAGCTCGCGCACCATCGCGGCGCAAGAAGCCGACGGCGTGACCACGACCTCCGCGTCGGCAAACACACGCAGAAAGCGCTTCGCGAGCGGGATCGCCTCCCGCCGGTAGCCGGTGTTGAAGTGCATCTGCCCGCAGCAGGTCTGCTCCTCGGGGAAGTCGACTTGATGGCCGAGCCGCTCGAGGAGCCGCACGGTCGCGATCCCCGTCTCCGGGAAGAGCGTGTCGTTGAAGCAGGTAACGAAGAGGGAGACGTGCACGCGCGCTCGGCTCGTGCAGACTACGCGTCATGCCGGAGCCGGACGCGGTCCTCGAAGAGCTGCGGCGGCTCGAGATCGAGACTCCCTCGTGGGGCTACGGCAACTCGGGCACGCGCTTCCACGTCTACGCCTGGCCGGGCGCGGCGAGAAACGTCTGGGAGCGGATCGCCGACGCGGCCCTCGTCCACCGGTTGACGGGCGCATGTCCCAGCGTCGCGATCCACGTCCCGTGGGACCGGGTGGACGATTGGGCGGAGCTGCGCCAGTACGCGGAGGAACGCGGGCTTCGCCTCGGCGCCGTCGGCCCGAACCTCTTCCAGGAGGAGGCCTACCGGCTCGGCAGCGTGTGCCACCCGGACGCGGGCGTCCGCCGGCAGGCGATCGACCACGTGCTCGAGTGCGTCGAGATCGCGCGCGCGATCGACTCCGACGCGATCAGCCTCTGGCTCGCGGACGGCACGAACTATCCGGGCCAGGACGACTTCCGCGGGCGGTACCGACGCCTGCTCGAGTCGCTCGCCGAGGTCTACGCCAAGCTGCCCGACGCCATGCGCCTGCTCGTCGAGTACAAGTTCTTCGAGCCCGCCTTCTACAGCACCGACCTACCGGACTGGGGCACTGCGCTTCTCGTCTGCCGGCAGCTCGGGCCGCAGGCTCAGGTGCTCGTCGACACAGGCCACCACCCGCAGGGGACGAACGTCGAGCAGATCGTCGCCGTCCTCCTCGAGGAGCGCGCCCTCGGCGGCTTTCACTTCAACAACCGCAAGTACGCCGACGACGACCTGATCGTCGGCTCGATCGACCCGTTCGAGCTGTTCCTGATTCTGGGCGAGATCGTCTCCGCGCGGCAGGACCCGGCGACCGCGGCGTCGGCCGAGCGGATCGCGTTCATGATCGACCAGTCGCACAACATCGAGGGCAAGATCGACGCGATGATCCAGTCCGTCGTCAACATCCAGACCGGGTACGCGAAGGCCCTGCTCATCGACCGCGACCGCCTCGCGGAGGCGCGCGCCGCGGGCGACGTCCTCGGCGCGCACCGCATCCTCGTGGACGCGTTCGAGACCGACGTACGGCCGCTCCTCGGTCGCCTCCGCAAGCAGCTCGACCTCTCCCCAGACCCGCTGCAGGCTTTCCGGGAGGGCGGCTACGCCGCGCGGCTCGCAGCCGAGCGCGGATCGACGGTGGTCGCCAGCGCGTACGAGCGCCTTTGATCGCCTCCCTGGGCGAGGCGCTGATCGACTTCACGCCGCTCGACCGCGACGGACGCCTCGCCGCGTTCGAGCTCCACCCGGGCGGCTCGCCGTACAACGTTGCCATCGCGGCCGCGCGCCTTGCGTACCCGACCGCGTTCGTGGGCCGAGTCTCGACCGATCTCTTCGGCCGCATCCTCGTCGAGCGGCTCGAGGACGAGGCGGTGGACAGGCGCCTGCTGCTGCGGGGGCCGCAGCCGACGACGCTCGCGTTCGTCGTGTACGAGGACGGTGACGTCGTCTACAACTTCCGCGGCGAGGGGGCCGCGGACGCGGCGGTCGAGTCCGGCGACATCCCTCTTGAGGCGCTTCTCGGCTTCGAGGCGCTGCACTTCGGCTCCATCAGCCTCCTGCGCGAGCCGATCGCGGGCACCGTCGTCGAGCTCGCGCGTGCCCTCGCCGGCCGGGTCACGCTCTCGCTCGACCCGAACGTCCGGCCAAGCCTCGTCCGCGACTGGACCGCGTATCGCGAGCTCCTCGGTGACCTCGCCCGGCTGGCGGACATCGTGAAGGCGAGCGAAGCCGACCTCGAGCTCTGGGGGGAGAACCCCGAGCGGCTCGCCGCCTCCGGCCGGTGCGCCGTCGTCGTCACTCGCGGCGAGCGCGGCAGCCGCCTGTATCGCGGCGCGTCGGTCGTCGCGGTGCCGGCGCACCGATGCGAGGTCGCGGACACCGTCGGCGCGGGCGACGCCTTCACCGCGGGACTCCTCGTCTCCCTCGGGCGGGCCGGCGCGCTCGACCGCTCGAAGCTCGCGGCCCTCGACGAGGACAACTGGCGCGCCACGCTCGAGTTCGCCTCGCGTGTCGCCGCGCTCACGTGCACACGCCGCGGCGCGGATCCGCCGACGACGGCCGAGCTCGAGGCACTCTAGGATCGCGCCCGTGGCCGGTCCGGGTCTCCGCTATGCCGTCCACGCCTACGCGTGGACGTCGAGCTGGTCGAACGCGGACCTGTGGATCGTGGACCACGCGGCGGAGCTCGGGCTCGACGCGATCGAGATCCCGCTGATGGAGCCCGAGAAGGTCGACCCGCGCGCGATCGCGGAACGCGCGGCGGGAGCCGGGCTCGACGTGCTGACCTCGCTCGCGCTGCCCGAGGGCGCCGACCCGGCGCACGAGGACGAGGCCGTGCGCCGCCGCGGGCTCGAGCTCCTCACGCGTTGCATCGACCTCACGGCCGACATGGGCGCCGCCGTCTTCACGGGCGTCGTCTACTCGGCCATCGGTAGGCGTATCGAGCGGCGCCCCGACGAGGCGGACTACGCGCGCGCTGCCGTCGTGCTGAAGGCGGCCGCGCGGCACGCTCGGACTCGAGGAGTCACGATCGGGATCGAGCCGATCAACCGGTACGAGACGTTCCTCGTCAACACGACCGGGCAGGCGCTCCGGCTGCTCGAGCTGATCGACGAGCCCAATGTCGGCCTCCACCTCGACGCCTACCACATGAACGTCGAGGAGGATGACTTCTACGCGCCGACGCTCGCCGCCGCGCCGTACCTCGTTCACTTCCACATGAGCGAGAGCCACCGCGGCATCCCGGGCGGAGGGACGGTGGACTGGGATGCGGTCGTGCGCGCGCTCGCGGACGGCGCCTACTCCGGCACAGTCGGCCTCGAGTCGTTCGTCGGCATTGCGGAGTCGATGAAGGCGGCGACCTGTATCTGGCGCGACCTCGCCCCGTCGAGCGACGTGCTCGTCTCCGAGGGCCTCGCCTTCCTCAAGGCGCTCGAGGCGAAGCACTACGCGTGGGCCGGCGATTGACAGCGTGTTAACGTGCGGGCAGATCGAAGGCTCGGGGTTTGCAGAACACGTTCGGTCTCCGAGGTGGGAAGCGACCTGACGGAGCTCGCGCGGCGCGGGCTCGTCGCGCGTGTCCGCCGCCGCGCCATTCAGGACCCCGGAGCGTCGTCTGATGGCGACGATGGTGTCCGTCGATCTCGGCGCCCAGAGCGGACGGGTCGCACTCGGGCGCTTCGACGGCGCGACGCTCTCCGTCGAGGAGCTCCACCGCTTCGCGAACGTCCCGGTTCGAGTCCGGGGGACGCTCCAATGGGACGTCCTTCGCCTCTACGACGGGATCCTGGAGGGTCTCCGCGTCGCCGCCCGCGAGTCCGGGGCGCGCGTCGACTCCGTCGGCGTCGACAGCTGGGGCCTCGACTTCGCGCTCCTCGACCGGGCGGGAGGGCTCGTTTCCAATCCCGTGCACCATCGCGACCGGCGCTTCGTCGGGGCAATGGAGAAGGTCTTCGAGCGGATCCCGGAGCGCGAGCTCTACGAGCGGACCGGGATCCAGCTCATGCCGATCAACAGCATCTTCCAGCTCTCGACCACGGTCGCCGCCGGCGATCCCGCGCTCGAGGTCGCCGAGAGCCTGCTCATGGTGCCGGACCTCTTCCACTACTGGCTGAGCGGCGTCCAGGCGTGCGAGTTCACGGACGCGACGACGAGCCAGTGCTTCGATCCGCGGGCACACGCCTGGGCCGACGACATGCTCGAACGGCTCGACATTCCGCCGCGGCTCTTCCGGGACGTCGTCCTGCCAGGAACGGTCCTCGGCCCGCTCGACGACGACGTCGTCGAGGAGGCCCGCCTCCGCGACGCGGTCGTCGTCGCCCCCGCGAGCCACGACACGGCTTCGGCGGTCGCCGCGGTTCCGTTCCGCCGGCCCGGCTCGGCCTACATCAGCTCGGGCACGTGGTCGCTCGTCGGCGTCGAGGTGCCGGCGCCGGTGATCGACGACCGCACCTTCGCCGCGAACCTCACGAACGAGGGCGGCGTCGGCGGCACCTTCCGCCTGCTCAGGAACGTCACGGGGCTCTGGCTCCTGCACGAGTGCCGGCGGACGTGGGCGCTCGAGGGCAGCGCGTGGGAGTTCTCCGAGCTCGTCGGCATCGCCGAGGACGCCCCGCCTCTGCGCGCGCTCGTCGATCCCAACAACCCCGCATTCCTGCCTCCCGGCGACATGCCGGAGCGGATTCGCGATTCCTGCATGAGGACGCTCCAGGAGCCGCCCCAGGACCCCGGCGCCGTCGTTCGCTGCGTCCTCGAGAGCCTCGCGCTGGCCTACCGGCAGACGATCGACCTGCTCGAGGCCGCGACCGGCGTCGCCCCGCCCGAACTCCATGTCGTCGGCGGCGGCGCGCTGAACCGCCCGCTCTGCCAGTGGACGGCGGACGCGACTGGGCTGACCGTCCTCGCAGGGCCGGTCGAGGCCGCCGAGATCGGGAATCTCGCCGTCCAGGCGATCGCGCTCGGCGAGCTCGCCTCGCTCGAGGAGGCGCGGGACGTCGTCCGCAAGTCGTTCTCGCCCACCGTCTACGAGCCGCGCGACCGCGAGCCGTGGGACGACGCGTACGGGCGCTTCCAGGCTATGTTCGGCGCTCCATCGGCCCAGCGGGGGCCGCTCGTCGCCGAGAGGGGGTGATCGCAGCACGAAATCGCGTACGGAGCTCACAGGCAAGCAACGACATGGAGGAAGAATGCTGACGAAGAAGAGAGGCTTGGCCGCGCTCGCCTTGGCGGTGGTGGCCGCGACCGTCCTCGTCGTCGCGCTGCCGGCGGGCAGCAGCGGCGCCGCGCAGAAGCGTTACAAGATCGCGTTCGTCCCGAAGCTGATCGGGATTCCGTACTTCAACGCGATGCAGAAGGGCGGGCAGACGGCCGCCAAGAAGCTCGCCGTCGACTTCGTCTATCAGGGGCCGACCACGGCCGACTCGGCGAAGCAGATCGAAATCATCAACTCGCTGATCTCGCGCCGCGTCGACGCGATCGCGGTCGCGCCGGACGATCCGGTCGCCGTGAAGCCGATCCTGGCGCGGGCGAAGGCGGCGAAGATCAGGACGCTCTCGTCGGACACGGACGCGTCCGGGAACCGCGAGGTCTGGGTGAACCAGGCGAGCACTCAGGGCATCGGAACCGCGGTGAGCGAGGCGCTCGCCTCGCAGATGAAGGGCAAGGGCAAGTGGGCGGTCGTCTCGTGCGGCCCCACCGCCCAGAACCTGAATTCCTGGATCGCGGTGCAGAAGCGGTACATCGCGAAGAAGTATCCGAAGATGAAGCTCGTCAAGGTCGTCTACGCCGGCGAGGACCAGGCCCAGGCCGTGAAGCTGGCGAAGGACCTGATGACGGGCAACCCGGATCTCAAGGGTCTCGTCGGCGAGTGCTCGGTCTCCGCGCCGGGCGTTGCGCAGGCGGTCACCGAGCTGCACAAGATCGGAAAGGTCGTCTCGACCGGGATCTCGACGCCGACCGTGATGGCGAAGTACATCAGGAGCGGCGCGCAGGCGCAGGTCGTGCTCTGGAACCCGATCAATCTGGGCTACCTGACGGTCTGGGCGGCCAAGTACCTGCTCGACGGGCACAAGTTCAAGCCGGGCGCGTACAAGGTCGGTGCCCCCATCGGAACGGTGAAGTACTACGCGGCCAAGCAGGAGCTCCGGCTCGGCCCGCCGCTCGTCTTCACGAAAAAGAACATCGGGAAGTACGCCGGCAAGTTCTAGTGGCGACGACCCTGCCAGCGGAAGTTGGGGAGAGGAGCCGCCTGCTCCTCTCCCTCCGCGGCATCGACAAGCACTTCTTCGGCGTCCACGCGCTGCGCAACGTCGACTTCGAGGTGGGTGAGGGCGAGGTCCACGCGCTCGTCGGCGAGAACGGCGCAGGGAAGTCGACGCTGATCAAGATCATCGCCGGCGCGGAGCAGCCGGACGCAGGCGAGATCTTCCTCGACGGCCGCGAGATCGCGATCCACTCCACGCAGGACGCCTTCCGGCTGGGCGTCGCGACCGTCTACCAGGAGCCTCAGGTCTTCCCCGACCTCTCGGTGGTCGAGAACGTGTTTCTCGGGCGCGAGCTGCGCGGCCGCTTCGGCGACGTCGACCGGGGCGCGGAGCGCCGTCAGGTTCGCGAGCTGCTCGCGAGCCTCCACCTCGACCCTGCGCTCGGCGGCCGGCGCATGCGCGACCTCAGCCTCGCCGAGCAGCAGCTCGTTCTGATCTGCAAGGCGCTCGCGCAGGAGGCGCGGCTGATCATCTACGACGAACCGTCCGCGATCCTGACGCAGCGCGAGACGGAGACGCTCTTCGGCGTCATCCGGGGGCTGAAGGAGCGAGGCGTCGCGACGATCTACATCAGCCACCGGCTGGAGGAGATCTTCGAGATCGCCGACCGGGTCACGATCATGAAGGACGGCAGCGTCGTCGCGACGCAGCCGCGCTCCGAGCTGACCGTCGGCCAGGTGATCGAGCTGATGGCCGGCCGGAAGCTACACGCCGGTGTCGCCCGAGAGGCACCGCAGGATGCGGAGGCCGCCCTTTCGGTACGAGGCCTCAGCCGCCACGGTTACTTCGAGGACGTCAGCTTCGAGGTCGACCGCGGCGAGATCGTCTGCTTCTTCGGCCTGATCGGCTCCGGGGCCACCGATATCGCGCTCGCCCTCTACGGCATCCACCCGGCCGACGAGGGGACGGTCGAGCTCGAGGGACGCCGGGTCTCGATCGCAAAGCCGCGCGACGCGGTCGCTCGGAGGATCGCCCTCCTTCCCAAGGACCGGAAGACGCAGGGACTCTTTCTCCCGCTGTCGGTCGCCGACAACATCGCCGCCGCCAACTACCCGCTGCTCTCGCAACTACGGGTGCTCATCCTGCGGAGGCAGGAGCGGAGGACTGCCCGCCGCCTCATGAAGGCGCTCGCGGTCAAGGCGCCGAGCGCCGCGACGAAGGTCGCAAACCTCAGCGGCGGTAACCAGCAGAAGGTGCTGCTCGCGCGCCAGCTCGTCGGCCGCCCGAAGGTCATCATCCTGGACGAGCCGACGCGCGGCGTGGACGTGCAGGCGAAGGACGAGATCCACCGCCTGATCTTCGAGCTCGCCGACGAAGGCACGGCGGTTCTCGTGATCAGCTCCGAGCTGCCCGAGGCGATGAGGCTCGCCGACCGGCTGATCGTCGTCCGCAGTGGCCGCCTGCACGGCGTCTACCGACGCGGCGAGGCCGAGAGGGCCGAGGTGCTCGCCGCCGCCATCGGCGGCGACGGGTCCGCAAAGGGCGCGCAGGGCGATGGCGACGCCTAACCGGACACACGCGCTGCCCGGCACCCTCGCCGGCGTGCTGCCCCGGCTGCGCGGCTTCGGCGTGCGTGACGTCCTCGAGGCACGCGAGGCCTCGATCGTCGTCGTGCTTCTCGTGATGGGGACGGCACTCGGTATCGCCTATCCGCAGTTCCGGACCCTCGACAACATCAACAACATCCTCCTCGCCGACGCGCAGGTCGCGATCGTCGGCGTGGGCATGACGATGGTGATCATCACGGGCGGAATCGACGTCTCGGTCGGCTCGGCGCTCGCCGTCTGCTCGGTCGTCGTCGGCCAGCAGGTCCAGGACGGCGCAGGGGTTCCCGAGGCGATTGCCGTGGGGCTCGCCGCGGGGACGGCGATCGGCCTCCTCAACGGTCTTCTGATCGGGCTCGGGCGCGTGCACTCGATCATCGTCACGTTCGGGATGCTCAACATCCTGCGGGTCGTGAGCTTCAAGCTCACGGGCGGGGAGTGGCTCTCGGACCTTCCCGACACGCTCGGCTACTTCGGCAGCGGTACGCTGCTCAAGCTGCCCTTTGCGTGGTGGATCGCGATGGCGATGGCAGCGGCCGCGACGTACTACCTTCGGCGGCGGTCGACCGGCCGGCACCTGTACGCCCTCGGGGGAAACACCGAGACGGCGCGCCTCGCCGGCGTCTCCGTGCTCCGGAGGACGATCTTCGTCTACACGATCACGGGCACCTTGGTCGGCGTCGCGTCGATCGTCCTTGTTGGCGGAAGCGGCGTCATCCAGACGAACGTGGGCGTCGGGTTCGAGCTCGACGTGATCGCGGCCGTGGTGATCGGCGGCACGAGCATTCTCGGCGGGAAGGGGACCGTGATCGGGACCCTGCTCGGCGCGCTCCTCGTCGGAACGATCCGCAACGCCCTCGTGATCGTGAACGTCTCCGCGCTCTACACCGGGCTGATCCTGGGCGCCCTGATCCTGCTGACGGTGGCGCTCGACCTGCTCCGGCGACGGAGGGAGGAGCAATGACCGACGTCGCGATGCGGCGGCCGCGTGTGGAGCTCAGCTGGTCGGCGTTCCTACGGTTCGCGCTGGTCGAGCGGACGGCGCTGCTCGTCGTCCTGCTCGGCGGCCTGATCGCATTCAACGCGAAGACAGTCGCGGACTTCTTCACCTACTCGAACCTCGCCGGCAGCACCGAGTTCGCCGTCGAGGTCGGGATCCTCGCGCTCGCGCAGCTGCTCGTGATCATCACCGGCCGGGGCGCGATCGACCTCTCCGTCGGATCCGCCGTCAGCCTCGCGAGCGTGATCTTCGGCGAGCTCGTGACGAAGTACGACCTCTCGCTCTGGCCCGCCGTCATCCTCACGCTCGTCGCCGGTGTCTGCCTCGGCTCCGTGAACGGCTTCTTCGTCGCCGTCGCCGGCCTGCCCGCGCTGATCGTCACGCTGGCGACGCTCTTCGCCTACGGCTCGGTCGCGCTCGTGATCACGAACACCGTCCCGATCTCGGACCTGCCCCCGCGGCTGTACGACCTCGCGCTCTACTGGCACGGGATCCCGCAGCAGACGCTCCTGGTGTACCTGCCGGTGATCGCGCTGATCTGGCTCCTGCTCCGGTTCACGGTCTACGGTCGGCATCTCTACGACCTGGGCACGAACGCGCTCGCGGCGCGCTTTGCCGCCTCGCCGGTGGTGCTCGCCCGCTTCGGCGCCTTCGCCCTCTCGGGCTTCCTATGCGGGGTCGTCGCGATCGTGACGTCGGCGCGGTTTGCGAGCGCGCGCCCCGACGCCGGCGTCGGTCTCGAGCTCCAGTCGATCACGATCGCGGTGCTCGGCGGCGTCGCGATCACCGGCGGGGTCGGATCGGTACCGCCGGTCGTGCTCGCGACGCTCCTGATCACGCTCGTCAACAACGGCATGAACCTGGCGAGCATCGACCCGATCTGGCAGCAGGCGGCGCTCGGGGGGATCCTGATCGGGAGCGCGCTGCTCAACAGCTTCGCCCAGCGGCGATACCGGCTCTCGTGAGCTTGCACGACGATCTCCTCGCGCTCTCGAGTGAGCTCGGGCGGCCCGAGAACGACTACGTGATCCTCGCCGAGGGAAACACGTCGGTCCGGCTCGACGACGGCACCTTCCTCGTGAAGGCGAGCGGTGCACGGCTCGACCGGATCCAGGCGGACGACTTCGTTCGCCTGCGGCTCGAGCCACTCCTCCAGGCGGTGCTGGACGACGGACCGGTCGACGTGCGCCAGCTCTTTCGCGCGTCGCGCGTCGGCCAGGGCGAGCCGTCGATCGAGACGTTCGTGCACGTCGCTGCGATCGGGATCGCGGGCGCACGTTTCGTCGGCCACACTCATCCGACGGTCCTCAACGGGCTCCTCTGCTCGGTGGACGCGGCCGAGCACTTCGCCGGCGCGCTCTTCCCCGACGAGGTCGTCGTCTGCGGCCCGGCGCCGCTCTACGTCCCGTACTTCGAGCCGGGACTCCCGCTTGCACGCGCGCTCGCGCCGCTCCTGACGGACTTCATCGACCGCCACGGGACTCCGCCGCGCACGATTCTGCTCGGTAACCACGGCCTGGTCGCCGTCGGCGATTCGGCCTCGGAGGTCGAGGCGGTGACGGCGATGGCGGTGAAGGCGGCGCGGATTCGCGCGGTCGCTCTCGCCGCAGGCGGCGCCCGGTCGCTCGCTGCGGCGAGCGTCGAGGAGCTGAGCGGCCGAAGCGACGAGATCGAGCGGCGCGCGCGGCTCGTCGGCCGGCCGACATGAGGAGGGAAGTGAAGGTGGTTTTCCTCGACGTGGGCGGTCCCATCTACGACGACGTCTGGTTCGCGCGAGCCCTGTGCGACGCGCTGCGCGAGCTCGGTGCGAACGTGCCCGAAGCGGAGTTCTGGCGGGAGTACGACCGGGCCCGCCAGGCGCAGGACGGGATGCGGCGCGCGGTCGCGAGGCGCTTCCTCGGCCCTGACTTCGACCTCGCCGACCTCTCGGAGCGGGCGAAGCGGCACTGGCGCTACCCGCCGGAGGCGCTCTACCCCGACGTTCGGCCGTGCCTCGAGCGGCTGGCCGAGCGCTACCGGCTCGGCGTGCTCGCGAACCAGCCCGAGGCGACGCGAGCGGCGCTCGAGCGCGACGGCATCGCCCGGTTCATCGACCTGTGGGTCGTGTCCGGCGAGGTCGGCGTCGAGAAGCCCGACCCGCGCATCTTCGCCTACGCGCTCGCAAAGGCCGGCTGCGCGCCGGGCGAGGCGGCGTACGTCGGCGACCGCCTCGACAACGACGTCCGCCCAGCCAGCCAGGCCGGCTTCCGCACCGTCTGGCTCCTCCGCGGCGAGGCGCCGCCGGAGCCGACGCCCGAGCAGCTCGCGGAGCCCGATGCCGTCATCCGCTCGCTCGAGGAGCTCCCGGAGGCGCTCGAGCGATGACGGGGATCGTCGTCGGGATCGACGTCGCCACACAGGACGCGCGCGTCGTCTGCGTCGACGAGCGCGGAGAGATCCTCGCCTCGGCGGCGGTCGCGCTGCCGGCGCCGACTCGCCCGGAGGCCGGCCGCGCCGAGCAGGACGCGCGCGCCTGGTGGCCGGCGGTGGAAGGCGCGCTCCTGCGCGCGATTCGGGAGCTGGGGCCGCGTCGCACCCAGATCGTCTCCGTGGCTCCCGCGACGACGTCCGGCACGTTCGTCCTCGTCGACCCTGCCGGCGAGCCGCTCGGCCCGGCGCTCCTCTACGACGACCGGCGGGCGGCGGCCGAGGCCGAGCGCGCCCAGGCGCTGGGCCGCGAGCGGTGGGAGGCGGCCGCGCTTCGCATCGGCCCCTCGTTCGCAATCGCGAAGCTCGCCTGGCTCGCCTCGCGTGGCCGCCTCGACGGCGCCGCGTATGCCTGGAGCGCCGCCGACCTTCTCGTCGCGCGGCTCCTCGGCGAACCGCCGCCGACCGACTGGAGCCACGCCCTGAAGAGCGGCTATGACCTCGTCCGGTGTGAGTGGCCGGTCGAGGTCTACGAGGCGCTCGGTGTCCCGCTGCAGCTGCTCCCCCGCGTGCAGCCGCCGGCGACGCTCGCGGGCTGCGTGAGCGCGGCCGCGGCGCGCAGCACGGGACTGCCGGAGGGCTGCGAGGTTCGCCTCGGGATGACCGACGCGTGTGCGGCGCAGCTCGCGGCCGGTGCCGTCTCGCCCGGCCGCTTCGTCAGCGTTCTCGGGACGACACTCGTCGTCAAGGGCACGACAACCGAACTCGTTCGCGATCCGACCGGCGTCGTCTACAGCCATCTCCATCCCGACGGCTGGTGGCTCCCCGGCGGCGCCTCCAATACGGGCGGCGAAGCCCTCCGAGCAGCAGGCAGTTCGAAGTCCGAGCTTGCACGGCTCGATCGGGCCGCGGCTGCCCGCGGCCCTGCCGGCTGCGTCGCGTATCCGCTCGTCCGCTCGGGCGAGCGCTTCCCGTTCCTCGCGCCGGAGGCGGAGGGGTTCGTCCTCGGCGAGCCGGCCGACGAGATCGAGGCCTACCGCGCGAAGCTCGAGGGGGTCGCGTTCGTCGAGCGGCTTGCGTACCAGCACTTGAGCGCGCTGGGCGCCCACCCGCAGGGCACCATCGCGACCGCGGGCGCCGCCAGCCGCAGTCCCGTCTGGAACCGCATCCGCGCGACCGTGCTCGGCCGGCCGCTCGTCGTCCCCGCGCACGCGACGTCCGCGTTCGGCGCGGCGCTCCTCGCCACAGCGGGAACGATCCACCCTGACGTGACAGCCGCCGCGGCGGCGATGGTCAAGCGCCGCGACGAGGTCGAGCCGGACGAGCACGAGGAGCCGGCGCTGGAGGAGAGTTACGAGAGATTCGTCGACGAGCTGCGCGCGCGCGGCTGGATCGGCAGCCGCGAACCGGCAAGAGCAGCGAGCTGAGAGGAGAACGCGTGAGGGAGCAGATCGAGACGAAGACGGCGGAGCTCGGTGGCATCCCGGGTCCCCGCGACCTGTGGGATCCGGCCGTTGCCGAGGGACTCGAGGGCGTCGACGAGCTCGTCTACCGCTCGAACCTTCTCGGCGCGGACCGGGCGCTCGCGAACCAGGGCGGTGGCAACACGTCCGCCAAGGGAGTGACCTTCGACCACGTCGGCCGCGAGATGCGGACTCTGTGGGTAAAGGGCTCCGGCACCGACCTCGCCACCATCACTGCGGCCGGCTTCGCAGCCCTGCGTCTGGACGACCTCCTCCCGCTGCGGGCTCGCGAGCGGATGGACGACGCAGAGATGGTCGACTACCTCCTCCGATGCGCGCTCTCGCCTGGCCAGCCGCGCCCATCGATCGAGACACTCCTGCACGCATTCATCCCGGCGCCCAACGTCGACCACACCCATCCCGACGCCGCCATCGCCCTCACCGCCACGCCGAACGGGCGGCGGCTGGCCGAGGAGGCGTTTGGCGACGAGGCCGTCTGGCTCGACTGGCAGCGCCCGGGCTTCGACCTGTCCAGGCGGATCGCGGTGCTGCTCGAGGCGCATCCGCAGGCGCGCGCCGTCGTGCTCGAGAAGCACGGCCTCGTCACCTGGGGCGAGACCAGCGAGGAGGCCTACCGGAGCACGCTCGAGTTCGTCACGCGAGCCGCGGAGGCTCTCGACCGCGCGGCCCGCGGTCGCTTCGACCTCGGAGGGCAGCGCGTGCGCCCGCTCGACGACGCCGAGGCGGAGGATCTGCTCGCGCCCGCGCTGCCGGCGCTACGCGGGGCCCTCCTCGCCGACGCGGACGGCCTCGTCCTCGAAGTCGATCGCAGCCCTGCGGCCGTCGCATTCGCCTCCTCGGAGCGAGGGCCCGCGGTGAGCCAGGTCGGGGCGCCATGCCCGGACCACCTGATCAACACGAAGCACAAGCCGCTCGCGGTCGACTTCGACCCCGACCGCGACACCGCGTCCGATCTCGTCCAGGCCTTCAGCCGCGGAGTCGAGGAGTACGCGGCCTGGTACCGCGCCTATTACGAGCGCAACCTGAGCGACGAGAGCCGCCCGTTCCCGATCGACCCGGCGGGGCCGCGCGTCGTGCTCGTCCCCGGGATCGGGATCGTGGCGAGCGGTGCCGACGCCGCCAAGGCGCGCTTCTCTCGGGACCTGTACCACCGCGCTGTCGCGGTGGAGACCGCGGCGGACGCCGTCGGCGGCTTCCGCTCGCTGAGCGAGCCCGAGGCGTTCGCGATCGAGTACTGGCCGCTCGAGCGGTACAAGCTCACGCAGGCGCCGCCGCGCGGCGAGCTCGCGGGCAAGGTCGCTCTCGTCACCGGCGGCGCGAGCGGGATCGGGCGCGCGACTGCGCGCCGGCTGACGGAGCTCGGCGCACACGTAGCCGTCGCCGACCTCAACCTCGTGGGCGCGGAAGAGGTCGCGGCGGAGATTTGCGCGGCTCGCGGCGCGCGCCGCGCCATCGGAGTCCCCGTCGACGTCACGGACGAGGAGGCGGTGGCCGCGGTGGTGCGCCGCGTCGTACTCGCGTACGGCGGCCTCGACGTCGTCGTCTGCTCGGCCGGCATCTCCACGAGCGCGCCTGTCGTGCAAACGACGGTCGCGGACTGGGAGCGCAATCACTCGATCCTGGCACGCGGCTACTTCCTCGTCGCGCGCGAGGCATTCCGCGTGCTGGCCGGGCAGGGCGCCGGCGGCTCGCTCGTGTTCGTCGCCTCGAAGAACGCGCTCGTCGCGGGGAAGAACGCGTCCGCGTACTCGTCGGCGAAAGCGGCCGAGCTGCACCTTGCCCGCTGCCTCGCCGAGGAGGGCGGGGAGCACGGCATCCGCGTCAACACCGTCAATCCGGATGCCGTCATCGAGGGGTCGGGCATCTGGTCCTCGAGCTGGAAGGCGGAGCGCGCGAAGACCTACGGGATCTCGGAGGACGAGCTCCCCGCCTTCTATCGGGCGCGGACGACGCTCGGCGTCAACGTCTATCCGGAGGACGTGGCCGAAGCGATCGCGTTCCTCGCCGGACCGCGCGCCGCCAAGTCGACCGGAAACGTCGTGAACGTCGATGGCGGCGTCGCGGCCGCATACCCCCGCTAGGAGGTCGACCCGCCGAGATCGACCGCGCGCAGGACGTCTCCGCTCTCGACGACGACGTAGCGCGCGCGAGTCTGGTACTCGCCCAACGCCGCCCTGCTCTGGGCGATGAGCCGGTAGCGCCCTGGGCGGGAAACGCGCAACCGGTAGCTCCCGTCATCTGCGCTCCGGGCCCTGACGCAGCGGCCGCCGGCGGCTGGGCATGCCTCGACGGTCGCCCCGGCCGTCCGTACGAATTTGCAGACGCCGGGCTCGACCCCGCACTCGGGAGACCAGACGGCGCCGCGGATCTCGCCGGCCGCGCTCGCGCCGCAGGCGGCGAGTGCGAGGGCGAGCAGGAGCGCCAGCGCCGGTAGCGCCTTCACCACGCCAGCGTACCCCCCGGCTTGGTTCGGCTCTGCAGCCTTCATAAGCCCCCGCGGTCGAAGACGAAGAAGATCGAGATCCTAGGTGGGGACATTGGTCAAGTTTTGGTCAAGTAGCGATGACGAGTCGTGGCGAAGGGTGGCGAAGCCGTGCCCGCGCAGACAGGGGAAAGGGCTGCAAACGGTAAAGGAGGGCGAACGGTGGCGACGGTTGTCGCCGAGATCGCACCCAGGAGGTCGCCGGTTCGAGTCCGGCTAGCTCCACCAACGAAAGGGCCGCAAAGGCGTCCCTTTCGGTTTCCAGACTGGCAACGCGTTGGCTCCGTGGTCAAGTTTTGGTCAAAGAACCCGACGCAAAGCCAGTGACCCCCTCCTTACCAATGGAAACTCCTGAGGCAACTGGCCGCAACCCACGGCGATGGTTTTTCGCTTGTTTTCGCCGTTTCTGCGGCTGAGCGGATTTGCCACTGGCTGCCGCGGTTTGCAACCACGGGGCTCCACAAAGGCTCCATCCTTAGTTGTCTATTCTGGCGATGCTGACGGCCGCACGACCCGGCTGAGTTCAGTCGCTGCGGCGTGCTTGCACGACGGTGACGCCAAGCTCGAGGACCAGGCCGCCGTCCTCGACAAACGGTTGCCACTGCGTAACGACGTCACGCTCCAACTCGGCGCGCCCCGCTTCATCCAGTTCCGCCGCCCCGGCCGCGAGCGGAGTGCTGTGGACGTACTGCCAGAGAAATTGCTCAGGCGGCGGGAGCCGAAGCGTCTTGGTGTCGGACCGTGCCTCGACGTCCGCGAGGCCGGCGTCGCTCAGGAGGTCGTGGATCTCAACTGCGTCGTGCAGCGAGAACACCGCACGCACGAAGCCGGCCGCATCTGAGCCGAGGTGACTCGCAAGCGCGTGCTCGAGGACGGCAAACAGCTTTGGCGCCGGACCGGGCACATTGACGAGTACGCGCCCGCCGGGAGTGAGGACGCGCCGCATCTCCTGCAGTGCCTTCGGTTTGTCCGGGAAGAACTGGAGGCCCATCTGGCAGAGCACGACGTCGAACGTCGCGTCGGCGAACGGAAGCGCCTCGGCGTTCCCTTCGTACCACTCGATCGAAGCGGCAGCCGGCGCATTCTCGCGCGCGACCGCGAGCATGCCGGGGTTGATGTCGACACCGGAGACATTGCCCGCCGCTCCGACGTGCCCGGCGGCAAGCCGGGTGACGACACCCGTCCCGCACGCGACATCCAACACACGCTCGCCAGGCCGAAGCGAAGCGGCATCGATGAGATCGCTCGCGAGAGGCGCGCCGATCGCAGGCACGAAGTAGCGCTCGTAGTTCTCTGCTGCATTTCCTCGATAGGTCTCGAAAGAGATCTGAGGCGACATAGTCCTTGCCTCCTTAGCCGCGAATCGCATCCACGGCGCGGAGCGTACAAAGCTCCGCCTCAGACCGTCGAGGCGTTTTCGGCATTGCGGAACACGCGAGGCTGCTAACTACATTGTCCAGGAGGCCCGCCGTGGGTGTGGAAGATCGCCGGGACCGCCCACGTGCCGCGTCTACGATCTCCGAGGCACCTTCGCCAGCTTCGCCTTGCGCGCCTGCATCTCAGCCTTCGATCTCTGCCGCACAGATTGGCGCCAACCTGACGATGATCGACCGCAACTACGGCCACCTCGCCCGCCACGGCCGCGAGCACGCGATCCGGCTGTTTGGCACCCTCAGCCTGAGCGCGGTGGACGTTCGGTGGACGTTTGCATACGCCGAGCGTCGCCAGTAGTCGGTCTCCGTCGGAGTGACCAGGATGTTCCCGTAGAGGCCGAGCTCTTGGCCGTAGTCCTCACGGATGTGCGGGTGGTACCAGTGGGCTCCCGTGGTCGCCACCGGCTGCGACCACGGGGCTCCATCAAGGCTCCATCCTCTGTTGCCTCACCTGGCGACATTGTTAGACCTGCTGCGCCAAGCCGAAGGTGATCGTTCACGTCTCGATCATCGAGATCCGACCCAAGGCCAAGATGCCGCGTCGGATTAGAGTGGGGCTACAAGTCGCAGCTCGACGCTCTCGACCGACATCTCGGCCATTGACGAGGCGAACGACGGAGTGCCGATGCCGAACAGCAACAAGAGCGCCGACGAGAGTTCCGGCTCCGAACCGAAGCTGCTCTCGGGTGGGAACCCGCAGATCCCGAAAGGGGACGGTGACGAGCCGGTGCAGGCCTACATCGCAGCCATGCCCGGTTGGAAGCGCTCGCTAGGCGAGCGGCTCGACGAGCTGATCGTGCGCACCGTCCCCGACGTGCACAAGGCCGTGAAGTGGAACCAGCCGTTCTACGGCCACGAAGGCGAGGGCTGGTTCCTCGCCTTCCGCTGCTACACGAAGTACGTCCAGCTGCAGTTCTTTCGGGGGACTTCGCTTGATCCCGTGCCGCCCAAGGCGTCCAAGCACGACGAGATGCGTTACTTCGACATCCACGAAGATGACGACCTCGACGAGGACCAGCTCGTCTCCTGGATCGAACAGGCAAGCAACCTGCCCGGCCAGAAGATGTAGAGACGCCGGGCCACCGCCCTCGAAGTGCCGCTCGGGGACACCCCAGAACGCGCGCATTAGTGCTTCGCCGCACGGAGGCCAAGCACTGCCTGCGTCCCCGGCAATCCGACCGGCCTCGGCGGTGCGTACTTGCTCGTGAACTGTCAGCGCTGCGGGGAGGGGCAATGTCCATCCGAACCGCTGCACTCGCTGGAACCGCGCTCGTGCTCGCGCTCGTTCTCACAGCCTCGGCGGCGGCCAGGCGGCCGCCGGCGCCCGGGGACAAGGAGGCGCCCACGACGCCGACGAACCTCCACATCACCGCGAGCTCGGACACGAGCGTCTCGTTGGCTTGGAACGCATCGACGGACAACTCGACGAACTGGTGGTACTGCGTCCAGGCCAACGGTGCGAGCTGCATCCGGGTCGATCCGCCGCAGACGACCTACACGCGCTCGAACCTGCCGCCCGGTAGCACGACGACCTTCACCGTCTACGCGATCGACGCCAACGGGAACCGCTCCGGAACGAGCAACGCGGTGACGTACACGGTCCCAGCGGACACGACGCCGCCGAGCCCGGCGCCGACGCTCACCGCGAACACCGTCACTTCCACATGGCTCTCGTTCTCGTGGACGGCGTCGCAGGACTCCGGCTCGGAGGTCCTCTACACCGTGTATCTCGACGGGATGCCGCACCTCACCAACCTCCCGTGGAGGTTCGCGAACGTCTTCGGCCTCATGCCCTCCTCGACGCACGAGCTCCGAGTCGACGCACGCGACAACTTCGGGAACGTCGCGCAGAGC
>JBKOYJ010000008.1:0-9421 GCA_046725345.1 Actinomycetota bacterium
GCAGCACGCACGCCCACGCGGCGGCCGCGACGGCGAGGCCGTCCGGATACGCGAGCGCCAGCGCGAACGACCCGGGGAGACAGGCGAGCGCGACCGCGACGCGCCGCGCCTCACCCGCCGGGCTCGCACGCGCGACTCCCAAGAAGGCGAGAAAGCTCCCGACCAGCGCGCCGGCGCCGCCAGCGACCCAGTCGGGGAGCGGTCCCGACGCGCGCAGCACGAGGGGCCAGAGCGGGAAGAAGGCGAACTCGGGCGTCTCGCCGTGTCGGTAGCCGTGCACGGCGACGTAGTCGTAGAGGTCGAAGTCCCAGGCGAAGAGCGGCCACAGGAACGACTGCGGCCGCGGCGAGTCCGGGACGATGCCCGCGGCGGCGCCGGCGGCGAGCACGACGGCGACACAGACGATCCAGCCGGCCCACACCGGCGCGACCGCCCTGATGAGCCCGCGGGAAGAGGCCGGCGCCGCAGCCGGCCGAAGTACGGTTCGCGCGATGCGCGCGGCGCTCTGCCTTCTCGTGATCGCGCTGCTCCTTCCCGCGGGTGGCGCGCCGAGCGGCCGGCGCGTGGCGATCTTCTACTACCCGTGGTACGGCAATCCGCGCCACGACGGCCGCTGGATGCACTGGAACCAGGCCCACGCGCGGCCGCCGCGGATCGCCACGGCCTACTACCCGGCCCGCGGCCTCTACTCGAGCGGTGACGCCCGAGTGGTGCGGGCGCAGCTGCGCGAGATCGCCTCAGCCGGAATTGACGAGGTGATCGTCTCCTGGTGGGGGCGCGGCTCCCCCGAGGATCGCCGTCTGCGTCTCGTGCTGGCCGAGGCGCGGCGCGCAGACGTCGAGGTGGCGGCGCACGTCGAGCCGTACGGAGGACGCAGTGTGGAGAGCATTCGCGCCGACATCGAGTACCTCCACCGGCGCGGGATCCGCGACTTCTACGTCTTCGGCTCGCTCGAGCTTCCCGGCAGCGAGTGGGTGCGGGCGAACCGGCAGCTCGACGGCGTGCGCGTGTTCGCGAACACCGCGCTCGTCGGACGTGCACGGCGAGAGGGATTCGACGGCGTCTACACGTACAACCCCGTCGTGTATCCGGAGCACATCTTCCGCAGGATCTGCGCCGAGGCCCGGGCCGCGGAGCTCCTGTGTGCGCCGTCCGTCGCACCGGGCTTCGACGCCCGCCGCGCGACGCGGCCCGGCAAGGTGCGCAAGCGCCTCGGCGGCCGCACGTACGACACGATGTGGCGAGCCGCACTCGGCGCGGGCGCCGACGTCGTGACGATCACGAGCTACAACGAGTGGCACGAGGGGACGCAGATCGAGCCCGCGAGCACGCGCGCGGGATACGCGAGCTACCGCGGCGCGTACGGGACGCGAGGCGGCGCTGCCTCGCGCGCGTACCTGGTCGCGACCGCACGCTGGAGCAAGCGCGCGCACTCGAAGCCGCCTGTTCACTAGAGTGCCCGCGTGGCCGTCGCGACGGGGCGCGAGTTCGGGCTCTTCATCAACGGCGAGCTGGTCGAGCCCGCCTCCGGTGACGTCCGGGAGCTTGCGGAGCCCGCGACCGGGGAGCCGCTCGCGCGTGCCGCGATGGCGGGCGAGGACGACGTCGACCGGGCGGTCGAGGCGGCCCGCGCCGCGCTCGCCGGAGACTGGGGGAAGACGCCGCCGAGCGAGCGCTCACGCCTGCTGCACGCGCTCGCCGACGCGCTGACCGCGAACCGCAAGGAGCTTGTCGAGCTCGAGTCCCGCAACACGGGCAAGGCGATCCAGTCGGTGAAGGCCGAGCTCGCCCAGGGAACCGAGAACTTCCGCTTCTATGCGTCTGCGATCGCCTCGATCGCGGGCCGCTCGCAGCCGATCGGCGGCTCGCTGCTCTTCTACACGCTGAAGGAGCCGGTCGGCGTCGCGGGCCAGATCGTGCCGTGGAACTACCCCCTGATGCTGGCGACGTGGAAGCTCGCACCGGCGCTCGCCGCCGGCTGCGCCGTCGTGCTGAAGCCCGACCCGGCGACGCCGCTCTCCGCGCTCCGGATCGCCGAGCTCGCCGGGGAGGTCGGATTCCCGCCCGGGGCCGTGAACGTCGTCCCCGGCGACGGGCCGACGACGGGAGCCGCGCTCGTCCGCCATCCCGGAGTCGACAAGATCGCGTTCACGGGCTCGACGCAGACGGGCGGAGAGATCATGCGGCTCTGCGCGGAGCCGATCAAGCGGCTACTGCTCGAACTCGGCGGCAAGAGCCCCAACCTCGTCTTCGCGGACGCGAACCTCGAGGACGCGGTTCCGAGCTCGGTGTGGGCGATCTACTACTCGGCCGGCCAGAGCTGCGAGGCGCGCTCGAGGATCCTGGTCGAACAGCCGCTGTACGACGAGTTCGTCACTCGTTTCGTCGAAACGGCAGGGCGCCTTAAGGTGGGCGACCCGCTCGACCCCGAGACGCAGATGGGATCGCTGATCTCGACGGCGCACCGCGACAAGGTGCACGCGTTCGTCGAGACCGGACGCGAGGAGGGCGCCGAGGTCGTCCTCGGCGGCGAGGCGGGCGACGGGAAGGGCGCGTTCTACCCGCCGACGGTGCTCGCGAAGGTCGAGAACCGGATGGTCGTCGCGCAGGAGGAGATCTTCGGCCCAGTCGTCGCGGTCACGCCGTTCGCCGACGAGAAGGAGGCCGTCCGCCTCGCGAACGACACGAAGTACGGGCTGATGGCGACCGTGTGGACGGGAGATCCCGGGCGAGGACATCGTCTCGCGCGGCAGATCCATGCGGGCGAGATCGGCGTCAACATGCCGTACAGCGGCTTCACCGGCGTCCCCTTCGGCGGCTACAAGCAGTCGGGCTTCGGCCGCGAGCTCGGCATCGAGGCGCTCGACCAGTACCTCGAGACGAAGAGCGTGCTCACCTGGACGGGCACGCGCTCGACCAACCCGTTCGGCCTCTAAAGCGCGGAGAGCTTCGCTCTTCCCGCTCCGCTGGTTTGACCCTTCGCGTGAGCGCGCCGAAGAGCGCCGTCTTCGCGCACTCTTCGCCAGGGATGCTGGCTGTTGCGGACAAGGTCTGGTGCCAGGCACCTAGACGGGTCCCTTTCGGCCGGGTCGACCTCGCAAGCAGCCGTCTCGTACGGGTTCTGAGGTTGCTCCCATTAACGCGCCACTTGCCCATTCGGGACACGTTCTGGTGCCAGGCACCTGGCCAATGTCTGTTCAGGCCCGCGCTCGAGCCGCCAGCGTGTTGCTCGCCGCTACGCAGCAGCCATGGCCCGACCGCGGGCCGCTTCGGCTCGGTCGGCCGCGCCCGTCTGCTCCCACGCCTCCGCGGCGAGCTCGAGCGCCTTCGCGGCCTCCGGGCCGGCGCCCATGCCGAGGAAGAGCTGCGCTGCGCGCTCGGCGGCGGCCGCCGCCTCCGCGTTCCGCCCCTGCGCCAGGTGCACGGCCGCAAGCGTGCGCGTGACGTCGGCGACGGTCGGCGTGTGTCCGATCGCCTCCGCCGTCTCGAGCGCATGCTCGGACTGTGCGAGCGCCTCGTCGGCCCTGCCCGCGCGCAGCAGCTTCTCGGCGAGGTTGCCGAGCGCGATCGCGCGGCCTGAGCCGTGGCCGACGCGCTCGAACTCGGCGCTCGCGCGCCGGTCGTACTCGATCGCCTGCTCGAGCGCGCCGCGTTCCAGCTCGACGATTCCCAGGCCGATCAGGCATCCGCCGATCTCCTCCACGTTGCCGACGCGCTCCGCCATCTCAAGCCCGCGTCGGAGTGCGTCGGCCGCTTCGTCGTGGCGGTCGAGAGCGGCGTAGGCGTTGCCCGCCACGCGGAGCGCCGTCGCGAGCTCGCGGGGATCGTCCGCACGCTCGAAGATCCTCTGCGCCTCATGTGCGTGCTCGAGCGCCTCCTCGTATCGCCCCTCGACGACCTTGCCGCGCGCGAGCTGGATGTGCAGGCCGCCGACGACGCCCTCGCTCCCGTCGGGAGCGGTCACGAGGCCCGCCTCGGCGGAGTCGATCGCCTGGTCCGTGCGGCCCTGGACGAGGAGCGTCCAGGCCTGCTCGAGCCAGAGCGGCGCCAGCTCCTTGTCCTTCAGCTCCTCCGAGCCGAAGGCCCGCGTGATCTCCCCAAGGGCCGCCTCGTACTCGCCCTGCTTGCGAAGCGTCGACGCGATTCCCCGCCAGGCGCGGACGTCGTTCGTCGTTGCGCGTACGTCGCGGTAGAGCGAGACGGCGTCGTCGTAGTCTCCGACGAGCTCGTGCAGGTCGGCGAGCTCGAGCTTCACGCCGGTGTCGTCGGGCGCAAGCTCAACCGCGCGACCGAGGTGCTCGATCGCCTCCTGGTTGGCGAACAGCCGCTTTGCCCGGGCGCCCGCGCGCACCAGGTAGGGGACGGCGTTCGGCGCCTCGCCGAGGTAGAGATGGCGCGCGAGCAGCTCGACGACGTCGTCGCCCGAGCCGTAGAGCGACTCCGCGACCTCGGCGACCCGCCGGTGCAGCTCGCGCCGCTGCCGTCGCAGCAGCCGCGCGTACGCGACCTCCTGCACGAGCGCGTGGTGGAAGGCGACGCCCGGCTCGCCGTCCTCCTCGAAGCGGTCGAGGAAGGCTCCTGCCACGAGGGGCTCGAGCCCGTCGCCGAGTGTGCTGTCGCGCACGGCGCCGAGCAGCTCGAGCCGCACGCGCCGGCCGATCACGGATGCCGTCTGCAGCAGCGAGGCGGCGGTCTGCGGGAGGCGGTCGATGCGCGAGGCGAGCAGCCCCTCGACGGTCGGGGGCACCGCATCGGCGCGCCAGCCCGGTCGCAGCGACCAGCCGGCGTCGTCGCGTTCGAGGTCGCCGGTGTCGAGCAGCGAGCGGACGAGCTCCTCCGCGAAGAATGGGTTGCCGCCCGTGCGCTCGAGGACCGCGTCGGGCAGCTCCTGCGGCGGGGGCTCGCCGAGCATCGCGGCGATCAGCCGGCTGAGCGCGTCGAGATCGAGCGGCCCGAGCTGGAGCAGGAGTCTCGCTCCATCCGCCGCACCGGCGACGCGCTCGACCGCTTCGACGCCGTCGGGACGGACGATGAGGTAGAGGGCAAGAGGCGTCGCCTCGGTGAGGCGTGTGAGCTCCTCCGTGAGCGCGAGCGAGGAGGCGTCGGCCCAGTGCAGGTCCTCGATCGCGACGACGACCGGGCGCTCGAGCGCGAGTCGAGCCAGCCAGCTGGCGAAGGCGTCGTGCAGCCCGCGTCGGAACGCCTCCGGCTCCAGTCCCGCTGCCCCCTCGTCGGGGACGCCGACGTCGAGGAGTCGCGCGAAGAAGGGAAGCTCGCCCGCCCCGGCGGCGCCGAGCGCGTCTGCGAGGAGACGGCCCGCGGTCTCACGGTCGTCGTCGGGCCCGATCCCGGCGGCTCCGCGCAGGAGCTCCGCGTACGGCCAGTACGCGAGCCCGCCCCCGTACGAGAGGCAGCGCGTCTCCAGCCAGCGCGTGCCGTCACGCTCGAGCCGCGTGCGCACCTCTCCCGTCAGGCGCGACTTGCCCACCCCGGCCTCGCCGGCGACCGCGACGATCGCGCCCCGCCCGTCGGCGAGCGGCGCGAGAGCCGCCTCGACCTGCGCGAGCTCGGGCTCGCGGCCGACGAGCACCGGCCGGGCCGCGGCAACGGCGCGACGGCGTACGGCCGTGCGAACGCCGAGCAGGCGCCACGCCGGCACCGGCTCGAGCTTGCCCTTCAGGGTCAGCGCTCCGACCGGCTCGAACTCGAAGTCGTCCCGTGCCAGCCGGTAGGTGAGCTCGCTGACGTACGTATCGCCGCGCGGCGCGGCGGACTCGAGACGCTGCGCGAGGATCACGGAGTCGCCGAGCACGGCATAGTCCTGGCGCGCGGCGCTGCCGAGGATGCGGGCGATCCCGTGGCCGGAGTTGACGCCGACGTGGAGCGACAGATCGGACGCGTCGGGGCCGAGCTCCTCGCGGATCCGCTCGATCTCGCGATGCATCTCGATGGAGACGTGCAGGGCGCGCTGCGCGTCGTCCTCGTGGCTGACCGGCGCCCCGAAGAGCGCGAGCAGCGCGTCCCCGGCGAACTTCTCGACGTAGCCCTCGTAGCGTCCGACGATGCTGCTGAGCGCGCTGATCAGCGGATCGATCACCTCGAGCAGCTGCTCGGGATCGAGCTTGTCGGCGAGGGTCGTGAACCCAGAGACGTCCGCGAAGAGCGCGGTGATCAGCCGTCGCTCCTCCGGGATCAGCCCGCCGGCCTCCACCAGCCGCTCCGCGACCTGGCCCGCGACGAAGCTGCGTAACGTCTCGCTGACGTCGTCGGCAGGCGAGGGAACCGCGGCGGCGACATCCGCGGGGCGACCGCAGTGGCCGCAGAACCTCGTCCCCGGTGGATTCTCCCCGCCGCAGGCGGCGCACGGCCACCACGCCGCCACTGCCGTCCCGCAGTGGCCGCAGAAGCGCATCCCCGCAAGGACGAGCTGTCCGCACGCCGCACACGGCGTCGTCATGGGTGGAGCGTACGACAGCCGAGCAGGGAAGCGGCCGGCGCCGCCACCTTTCCGCGTGCGCCGCTGTCCGCTTCCCTAGCTGGGCTCGTGGAAGAACTGGCCGTGCAGCTCGAAGTCGGGCTCGTCGTCCTCGGCGTCGTCCGCCGGGACTTCGAGCTTCGGCTCGTCGAGCCGCTCCGGTTCCTTGGCCTTGGTCTGCTCTTCGCGCTCCATTGTCCTCTCCGTCAGCTTGCTGTATCCACTAGACGCTCGTCGGCACCATTCTCTTCGCTTTTCCGCTCGACGTCGAGTCGTATCCGTCGTGCGACGTGGGTAGGGGAAGGCGATGCGGCTCTATCCGGACATCCCCGGGCCGCGCAGGACGACCGTGCTGCGCGACATGCTGGTGCTCCTGCTCCTGGTCCTGTTCGCGTGGCTCGGGCTGAAGGTGCACGACACGGTAGACAAGCTCGCCGTGCTCGGAACGGGGGTGCGGGAGGTCGGGGAGCACGTGCCGGTCGTCGGCGGTCCCGTCGAGGATCTCGGCGAGTCCGGCGAGGATCATGTCCATCGACTTGCGAACTTGCTCGGGCTGCTCTTCTTCGTGCTGCCCGCCGTGCTCGTGCTCGTACGCTGGTTGCCCGACCGCGCCCGTCAGGTGGAGGCGCTCAACGCGGCGGCGCGCGTGCTCGCCGAGCCGGCGACTCCCGAACGGCGGCGACTGATCGCGATGCGCGCCGCCTTCTCGCTGCCGTACGGCCAGCTCCTGCAGTACACGCGCGACCCCCTTGGCGACCTCGAGGCCGAGCGGTACGACGCCCTGGTCGAAGCCGCGCTCGACGACGTCGGCCTCCAACCTCCTCCGACTAAATCCAGCTGAAGTTGTCGCGAAGGACGGGGATCGCGAAGTAGAGGGCGAACGCGGTCGCGGCGACGTACATGAGCGGGTGAACCATCGCCCACCGCCCCTGTGCGAGCCGCACGAGCACGTAGACGATGAAGCCGGCGGCGATCCCGTTCGTGATCGAGAACGTGAACGGCATGAACATGATCACGATCGCGGCCGAGAGGCCCAGCGCGACGTCGTGGAAGTCGATGCCGGCGAGCTTGCGCTCGGGGAGCGGCGAGCGGTCGAGGGACTCACCGGGTCGGTGCAGCGCGGGCGCCCCTTCGCGCGCCTCGGCCTCCTCCTCGGTCTCTGTCAGGACGCTGATCATCAGCCAGCCGACGATGATCAGCGCCGGGGCTGTCGCCTGCGGCGGCACCATTCCGATCAACGGGGCGACGAACATGAAGGGAAAAAAGAGGGCACCGGTGACGACGCTGACCCAGCCGGTACGCCCTCCCACGCCGACGCCCGAGGCAGACTCGATGTAGGTCGTGGCCGACGACGCGGAGGCCGCACCACCCGCTGCCGCCGCCAGCGAGTCGACGAGGAGGGGCTTCCGCACGTCGGGGAGCTCGCCTCGAGCGTCGAGGTAGCCGGCCTGGCGGCCGACACCTACGAGGGTTCCCATCGTGTCGAAGAAGTCGGCGAGAAACAGCGAGAAGACCCATGCGAGCGCGCCCACGACTCCGAGCTTCGCGCCGTCGAACGCGTCGAAGCTGAAGTTGCCGATGATGCTGAAGTCCGGCGCCCTGAAGACGTCGTCGGGCCAGCGCGCCCAACCGGTCTCCTTCGGGTACACGTCGGCCGAGTAGTTGACGATCGTCGCGAAGACCGTCGTTGCGATGATCCCGACCAGGAGGTCGCCGCGGACGCCGAGTGCGCGCAGCGCGATCGTGACCACGATTCCGAAGATGGCCACGATCACGGGCCAGGTCTCGAAGTTGACGAGCAGGACCGGCGGCGCGGCGGGGTCCTCGTTGTGTACGAGCAGGCCGGCGTTGTTGAGCCCGATGAACGCGATGAAGAGGCCGATTCCGATCGCGATCGCCTTCTTCAGCTCGAGCGGGATCGCGCGCATGATCGCCTCGCGCATGCCGGCGAGGACCAGCGCCGTGACGAGTAGGCCTTCCAGCACGATCAGCCCCATCGCTTCCGGGAACGAGAGCTTCTCGGCCCCGACGAGCGTGAAGGCGACCGTTGCGTTGAGCCCGAGGCCGGGCGCGAGCGCGTAGGCGCGATTCGTGTAGACGCCCATAAGGATCGTCATCACCCCCGCGACGAGGCACGTAGAGGTGAGGACGCCCTCGAATGGGAGCGCGTCGCCGCCAGGCCCCTTGACGCTGGTGAGGATCCCGGGGTTGACGAAGATGATGTACGACATGACGATGAAGGTCGTCACGCCCGCGACCGTGTCGCGGCCAAGCGTCGTCCGGTTCTCGCCGAAGCGGAACCACCGCCCGAGCGCGGAGTCCTCGAGGTTCGCCGCCCACTGCGACATCGCGTGCCTCCTCTCGCCGACGACCGCGCGATGCTAACGGGCTCGGTGCCGGCCGGTCGCGTGCTCGAGCGCCTCGACGAGCTGTACGCGATCGGCGGCGGGCGGGGCGCGAACCGGCCCGGGTTCTCCGCGGCCGAGGACGAAGCCCACGAGGTCGTCGCGGGCTGGATGACCGCGGCCGACCTGGACGTCGAGCGCGACCCCGCTGGCAATCTCGTCGGGCGGGTGCCCGGCGCGCGGCCGGATCTGGGCGAGGTGTGGACCGGATCGCATCTCGACACCGTGCCGGAGGGCGGACGCTTCGACGGCGCGCTCGGGGTGGTCGCAGGGCTCGAGGCCGCGATCCGAGCCGGGCCGGGCGAGCGGACGCTCGCCGTCGTCGCGTTCCGCGACGAGGAGCGCGGATGCTCCGGCAGCCGCGCGCGGGCCGCGGAGGCGGCCCTTCCTGATGCGTTCATCGAGCTCCACGTCGAGCAGGGGCCTCGCCTGGCCGCCGCCGGAGCCCCGGTCGGCCTCGTGACAGGAATCGTCGGCTACGCACGCGGCGAGGTCGTCTTCGAGGGACGCGCGGGCCACGCGGGGACGACGCCGATGGACG
>JBKOYJ010000092.1:0-7429 GCA_046725345.1 Actinomycetota bacterium
GACGGGCGCGCTGTCGCTCGCGCGCGAGAACACCGAGCGCACCGGCCTCGCGATCGAGCTCCGTGAGGGCGGTCTCGAAGCGGCTGCCGAGGGCTGGGACCTGGTGGTCGCGAACCCGCCCTACGTGAGCCCGTCGGAGTATGAGCTGCTGCAGCCCGAGATCCACTGGGAGCCGCGCGGAGCGCTCGTCGGCGAGGGGCTCCACGAGCAGCTCGCGCTAGTGGCGAGAACCCGGTGGCTCGTGCTGGAGGTGGGTGACGGCCAGGCGCCGGAGGTCGCCGACACCCTGGTGCGACTCGGCTACGAGGGCGTGCGCGTGACGCGCGACCTCGCCGAGCGCGAACGCGTCGTCGAAGGACTTGGCAGCGGTTGATACCTTGGCGTAATGGAGAGCGCCCGCCGCGCGGTCCGGCGGGTTCCGGCCGCCGCCTCCCTCGAGGACGTCGTCGATGCGATTCGCAGCGGTCAACCCGTCCTGCTTCCGACGGACACGGTCTACGGGCTGTGCTCGACGCCGTACGCCGCGGCGCCGGTGCGCCGGCTGTACAGGCTGAAGGGGCGCCACGAGGAGCAGCCGTCGGCGCTGCTCGGGCGCGACCTCGATTTCGTGCTCGAGTGCGTTCCGGAGCTCCGCGGGCGCAGCGCGACGATTGCGCGCGCGCTGCTGCCGGGGCCGTACACGCTCGTTCTCGCGAATCCGGCGCGGCGCTTCCACTGGCTGTCAGGAAGGCGACCGGACACGATCGGAATCAGGATCCCCGACCTGAGCGGGCCTTCGCGTGAGGTGCTCGAGCACGTGGGCGTGGTCGCCGCCACCAGCGCGAACCTCTCGGGCGGAGACGATGCGCGCCGCCTCGACGACGTGCCGCGCGAGATCCGGGAAGCGGTTGCGGCCGAGCTCGACGGCGGCGAGCTCCCGGGCACGCCGTCGACGGTTCTCGATCTGACCGGCCGCGAGCCGGAGGTGCTGCGCGAAGGCGCCGTCCCGACCCGCGAAGCACTCGCTGCGGCGCGCGCCGCTCTTGGCTGAGGCGTCGCTTGCGACACCGACACTCAGCACGCCGGGCTTAGCCCGGCGTGCGTCTGACCCGCCCGGTCGACACGATTGACCCAACCGCATCGGCTCGTAGCCGCCCGCCTCAGTACGATCTCGGGCGAGCGAGGGAAGGAGCGCCGGCATGGCGGTTGTGGAGACTTCGCTCGAGCAGCTGCGAAGCTCGGGCCTCGGAAGCGTCGACCCGGAGATCAGCGAGCTGCTCGGCCAGGAGCTCGAGCGTCAGCGAGGGCAGATCGAGCTGATTGCGTCTGAGAACTTCACCTGGCCGAGCGTGCTCGAGGCGGTCGGCAGCGTCCCGACGAACAAGTACGCCGAGGGGTATCCCGGCAAGCGCTACTACGGCGGCTGCGTGGTCGTGGACGAGATCGAAGCGGCTGCGATCGAGCGCGCGAAAGCGCTCTTCGGCGCCGAGCACGCGAACGTGCAGGCGCACGCCGGCGCGCAGACGAACATGGCCGTATACATGGCGGCGATGCAGCCCGGCGACACGCTGCTTTCGCTCGAGCTGTCTCACGGCGGCCATCTCACGCACGGCCTCAAGGTCAACTTCTCCGGCCGCCTGTACACCGTCGTCCACTACGGCGTCGACCGCGAGACGAACGTCGTCGACTACGACGAGGTGCTGCGGATCGCCAAGGACTCTCGCCCGAAGCTGATCGTCTGCGGAGGCTCGGCGTACCCGCGTGCCGTCGAGGCTGACCGCTTTCGCGAGATCGCCGACGAGGTGGGGGCGTTGCTCGTCTGCGACATGGCGCACTTCGCCGGGCTGGTGGCCGCCGGCCTGCACCCGAATCCAACGCCGTTTTGCGACTTCGTCACGTCGACCACGCACAAGACGCTCGCCGGCCCGCGCTCCGGGTTCATCCTCTGCAAGGAGGAGCACGCGCAGGCGGTCGACCGGGCCGTGTTTCCGGGGATGCAGGGCGGGCCGCTCCAGCACGCGATCGCGGCCAAAGCGGTCTGCTTCAAGATTGCCGGGACGGAGGCCTTCCGCGACTACCAGCGGCAGATCCGCGCCAACGCCGACACGCTCGCCGAGACTCTCATGGCGGGAGGCCTCGACCTGCTCACCGGCGGAACGGACACGCACCTGCTCCAGGTCGACCTACGCCCCACGCGGTGGACTGGAAAGGACGCCGAAGAGCGGCTCGCCGAGGTCAAGATCACGGTCAACCGGAACACCGTCCCGTTCGACGAACGACCGCCGACCGTCGCGTCGGGCGTGCGCATCGGCACCCCGGCGGCGACGATGCGGGGGTTCGACGAGGAGGATTTCCGCGAGGTCGGCGAGATCATCGCCGGCGCACTCGGGGATGCGCCCAATCTTGGCTCGCTCGCGGCGCGGAGCGCGGAGCTCTGCCGGCGGCGGCCGCTGTACCCGGGCTTCCGCGGCTTCACGACGTACGTCACATGAGCTCCGCCGTGGCAACCGAGCGCCGGGTGACGCACGTCACCCATCCGCTGATACAGCACAAGCTCTCTTACCTGCGCGACAAGTCCACGCCGACCGTCCACTTCCGCAAGCTCGTCAACGAGCTGACGCTGCTCTTGACGTACGAGGCGACGAAGGACTTCCCCACCGAGCCGGTTGAGATCGAGACGCCGCTCGAGCGCATGACGGCCGAGCGGATCTCGGGGAAGAAGGTGGCAGTGTGTCCGGTGCTTCGGGCAGGGATCGGGATGCTCGAGGGCACGCTCTCGCTGATCTCGAGCGCGCGGGTCGGCTTCATCGGGCTCTACCGCGACGAGGAGACGCTGGAGCCAGTCGAGTACTACGTAAAGCTGCCAGAGGACCTCTCCGAGCGTGACGCGATCGTGCTCGATCCGATGCTCGCCACCGGCAATTCGAGCGCGGCGGCGATCACGGCGGTGAAGGACGCCGGGGCGCGCTCGGTCACGCTCGTCTGCCTGGTCGCGGCGCCCGTCGGGATGGATCGCATCCACGAAGAGCACCCCGACGTCCACATCGTGTGCGCGGCGATCGACCGGGAGCTGAACGAGCGCGGATTCATCATGCCCGGGCTCGGCGACGCCGGCGACCGCCTCTACGGCACGCGGTAGGGCGGTCGCTCAGCGCTTCACGACGCGTAGGACGACGCGCGCGGTCGTGCCCATGTTCCCTGCCTTGTCGAGCGCGGCGACGCGCAGCACATGCTTGCCCGGCTGCATGCGCGGACGTAGCACGCGCGAGCATGCGTGGAGCCGGGGCGAGTCGACCGAGCAGCGAAACCGAAGCTCCGCCGAAGCGGTGAGCGCGTCGCGCGCCGAGAAGCGGTAGACCGGGCGCCGGCTCGCAGTCCTCCGCAGCCCGCGGACAGTCGGCCTCGTCGGCGGCGTCCCGTCCACCGTCCAGTCATGTCTCGCGGGAGTCAGATCCGCGTTTCCGGCCAGGTCGATCGCCCGCACCTGGAAAGTGTGGCGCCCGTCCCCGAGACGCTCGAGCGCGTGCGGACTGGCGCACACGAACGGCGGCTGCGAGTCGAGCGTGCACTCGAACGTGAGCGGCGGACCGGTCGTTTCGTCGACGCCGGCGAACAGAATCGTCGCCGACCGCTCGCGCGATGGCGACGACGGCCCATTCGCGATCGTCGTCTCCGGCGGCGTCAGGTCGACGATCCAGCGCCGCGCCGCGGGAGCAGCGAAGTCGATCCGGCCGGCGCCGTCCCACTCACCGGCCGCGATGACGCCATCGATCGTCGCGGTCCCGAACCCACGGAGCGCGACATCGGGGGCATGCGCCGCGGCGGCGCTAGGAAGAAGCACGACGAGAAGGATTCCGGCCGCTAAGGCCGCACGTCGGATCGTCGGTCCAGCTTGTATCGGCCGCTTGCTCGTGCTTTTCACGTCGATCTCCTCGTTTCGATCAGGCCGACTTGTCGCACGGGCCGATAACCGGGCGCTAACGGCGCTCGCGAAGCGCTCGAGCGGCGGGAGGCGCCTGAAAGCTCGTCCGTTGCGCTCGAAGCGGTCTCTCTCGGCGTCGGCTTCGGCGTGAGCGACGCGCGAGAGGTCGAGAACTACGTCGACCGCGCCTCGGCAACCAAGAGACCCGGGCGGCGCATCGCCTCGAGCCAGACGGCGCGGATCTCCTCACGCGTGCCGCGGTCCGGGAGGCGCTCGGCGACCCACGCGGCGCCCGCAGTGGGAATGTCGCCCGCGATCGGGACGATCCCCTGGTGCCGCTCGTCGAGCAGCTCTTCGCCGGGGCCGGTGAGCACCTCGCTGAGCGTCTCGCCGCGGCGGATCCCGAGCAGCTCGATGTCGGGCTCTCCGGGCGGCCCAGCTCGACGCCAGATCCGCTCGGCGAGGTCGCCGACGGAGAGGAGCACGGGGTCGGCCGGGCCCGCGAGGGCCACGCCGTCCGCAGCGAGCAGCGCGGCGTGCGCCGCCAGCGTCGCCGCGTGCGGCATCGTGATCCAGTACCGCAGCATCCCGGTGTCGGTCACGGTCAGCGCGACCCCCGCGCGCGCCTGGCGCAGGAAGAGCTCGGAGGCGCTCCCCGCGCTCGCGAGCACGTTGACGAAGCGGAGCGCGATCCGCTGGCCGCCGCTCCGCCGGGCGGCAAACGCCGTCAGCTGCTCCATGAAGCGCTTGGTGCGCCCGTAGAAGCTCGCGGCGAGCGCGGCCTTGTCCGTGGATGCCACCACCACCGTCTCGACTCCGGCGGCCTCGGCGGCTCGGAGCACGTTCCAGCTTCCGAGCAGGTTCGTGTCGACGAATTCCTCGGGGAAGACCTCGCCCCAGTCGACGTGCTTGTAGGCGGCGAAGTGAAAGACGACGTCCGGCCTCGCCTGCGTGAGCTCGCGCTCGAGGCGGCCGGCGTCGCGGACGTCGCAAAGGATGTGCGCGACGTGCACGTTCTCTGGAAGAGACCGGCTTCGCCGGTCGGCGGCCAAGGCGTTCTCCTGTGAGTCGAGAAGCGCGATCTGCTCGGGCCGGAAGCCGCTCAGGAACGTCGCGAGAGCGCGGGCGATCGAGCCGCCGCCGCCCGTCATCAGTACTCGGCGGCCCCCGAAGCGCTCCTGGAGCTCCAGCAGCGAGGGCACGGGGTCGCCGCGGCCGAGGGCGGCCTGCCAGTCGAAGGCGTCGGCCGGGAGCCGGGGGCGGGGTGGGCGCCGTGCCGGCCCCGGCCCGGCGAGCGCACTCTCGATCGCGCGGTAGGCCGCCTTCATGTTCGGCGACCGGCCGGGGTCCGGCTCGTTGATCTCGGCGACGACCAAGGGCACGAGCTCGCCGAGCCGCGCGACGACCGGATCGAGCTCGAGCTCTCCGGTGCCGTACGGGAGGCCTTCGCCGATCAGCCCGTGGGCGTCGGAGACGTGCGCGACGTTCGCGTGTGGGCCGAGCTCCTCGACGTACCGCTCGAGCTCGAGTCCCTCGTCCGACGCGAGCCCATGGAGCGACGGATAGGCGGCGGCAAAGGAACGAAACAGGGCGGCGTGCGACGTGTCGATCGTGAAGCGGAGCTCTGGCACACGCTCCCGCCACGCGAGCAGGTCGTGCCAGTGACCGCCGATCGGCGAGAGGTAGACCCCACCGGTTCTCATCCGAAGCAGCGGCGGGACGTTCTCGATCAGCGGCGTGACGCCGCGCGACCGGCACGCGTCGGCGTAGAAGCGGAGGAAGCGCTCGACCTCGCGCTCGTCGGGTCCTGCTGTTGTGCGGAACTCCTCGGGAGAGAGCGGCGTGAACAGGTGAATCGTGAGCACGGGCGACCCGATCGCGGCGGCGAACTGCGCGCTGCGCTCGATCCCTCGCTGCGCTTCTCCGTCGAGGCGGTCGACGCGGACGAACGCGCCGCTCGGCCAGGACACCGGCGCTTCGGCTGTGACCGCCATCCGGCGGCCCTCGAGCGCGGTTCGCACGTGGTCGACCGCGCGGTCGAGCGCGTCGTCGCTCGCTACGTGCGCCGGCCCGAGGCAGAGCTCGATCCCTCGCCACGGGCCGCCCTCGAGGCGGTCCGCGACCTGGTCAGGCTCGGGAGCTGCCTTCAGGAGGGGCGTACTGCGAAAGCCAGTCGACATAGAGACCAACAGCTTCCTCGAATGGACGGACGGCGAACCCTAGTCCCGGTGCGTCGGGGGCCGCCGCATAGCTCTCGTTCTCACCCGGGGGGAGCGTGCCTCCGGGCGTCTCGATCGCAGACTCGGAGCCGGCAGCGTCGCGGACGAGCCTCGCCGCTTCGACGAGCGGCGTGGGCGAGCCGCTCGCGAGCGTGAGGGTCTCGTTCCAGCGGCTGTCGGCCGCGATCCGCTCGATCGCGCCGGCGACGTCGTCGACGTAGACGAAGTCGCGCGTTCGGTACGGGTCGCCCGGGATCACGATCGGCTCGCCCGTCAGAGCCTTCGCCGCGAAGATGGCGATCGCTCCAGTTGCGCCCTCCCAGGCGACTTGACCAGGCCCGAACACCGACGTGAGCCGCAGGACGGTCGCCGGCGCGGGGTGGAGGCGGCACGTCTCCTCGCCGAGCCGCTTCGACAGCGCGTACGGATCCGGCGGGGCCGCCGCGCGGACGGTGGACGGATAGAGGAGCGCAGAGCCGCGCTCGAGGCAGCCCTCGAGCAGGTTGAGGGTCGTGCCTGCGTTCTGCCGCACGGCCCACGCCGGATCAGCGCGCCCGCGCGCCGGGTCAGGAATCCCGGCGAAGTGCAGGACGGCGTCGCAGTCCGCCACGAGCTCACGAACCGAGGGGTCTCCTGCGTCCAGCTCGATCGCGTCGCCGGCGAGGGCGCGGCGCGCGCCGCCCGGACGCGCGACCCGGAGCACGTCGTGGCCGCGCTCCTCGAGGACGCCCGCGTTTCGCCAGCCGAGGAAGCCGCGCGCGCCCGTGACGAGGAACCTCATCGAGCCAAGTAGTCCGCGAGCCGGTAGCCGTACTTGTAGGGCGTGACGAACGTGCAGGCGGCGCCGCCTGTGGGTAACGCGCCGCGCGCGAGCGCGGCCACGTCCGCGACCGTCACAGCCTCCGCGGCGACGTTGGCGGCCGACACGCCGGGTCGCGACGGCTCTGCAAGCAGGATCCGCGCCGCGTCGTCGACGTGTACCACGCCGATCGTCGCACGCCCGCCGTCGTCGAGCGGGAGCGGCTCCCCTCGTGCGGCGAGCGTGCGGAAGCGGTCGACGACCGTCTGCGACTCCGGCCGCTCGTGCTCGACGGGGCTCGGGCCGTACACGATCCCGAGCCGCACCAGCGCGAGGTCGAACCCATGCCGGCGCGCGAACAGCGACAGGCAGAGCTCGGCGTAGACCTTCGACAGGTGCGAGAGGTCGTGCTGCTCGCCGTAGGGGTGGTCGGGGCCGACCTCGCCCTGCGGCGACGGGCCGTATACGTGCAGCGAGCTCGCGTAGATCAGGGGCGGCCCGCCGGCGGCG
>JBKOYJ010000009.1:0-10065 GCA_046725345.1 Actinomycetota bacterium
GTCGATGACGACGCGGCGCTTGCCGCGCGCGCCGGGCGCCCCGTGCCGCGGGCGGATGGGGCGGTTGGGCCTGTTCGGTCCCTCTGCCATTACGGGGCCCCAGTGTAGAGACGCGTGAGAGCCGGATCGACCTCCACCGGCCGCCGGAGCGTGCGCGCGAAGGCGCGCCGTGTGAGCGCGCGCTCGAAGCACGCGAGCCGCCTGCACGTGTAGACGCCGCGGCCGGGCGCGTGCGCGTCGGCGACGAGCCGGCCCGCGCGGGCGCCGAAGCGGATCAACTCCTGCTGCGGCGCCTTGCGGCCGCAGCCGGCGCAGGTGCGAACGGGTACGTGGCTGCGACTAGCCAGCCTGCTCCTCCTCGGCCCGAGGGGCGGCCTCGGCCTCGGGCGCGCCGCCCGCCTCCGCGACCGTCGCCGCGGGCGCGAGCTCCTCGACCTCGGTGTCGGTCGCGGTCTCGGTCGCTTCCACGGCGGGGACCTCGGGCACGTCGCCCGAATCCTCGACGTGCGCAAGCTCCTGGTGCGCCGGAACGCCGCAGTACTTCGAGCCGGGGAGCGCGGCGTTCGGGCACCGCTTGCCGTTCGAGAGGATCGCGGCGCAGCGGCCCGTGAACTCCTCGCCGTCGCCGCCGCCGAAGGCGGCCTCGGCCTCGGCCTGTGCGAACTCGGTGTCGGACTGGATGTCGACCTTCCACCCGGTCAGACGGGCGGCCAGGCGTGCGTTCAGGCCCTCCTTGCCGATCGCGAGCGCGAGCTGGTCGTCGGGCACGACGACCGTCGCGTCCTTGCTCTCGTCGTCGACGAAGACCTCGCGCACGCGCGCGGGCGACAGCGCCTTGGCGAGAAAGCGCGCCGGCTCGGGGTTGAAGGGAATGATGTCGATCTTCTCGCCTCGGAGCTCCGAGACGACCATGCGCACGCGCGAGCCGCGCGGCCCGACGCACGCGCCGACGGGGTCGACGCCCTGCGCGTGCGACACCACGGCGATCTTCGACCGGTAGCCCGGCTCGCGGGCGACTCCGCGGATCTCGACGAGGCCGTCGGCGATCTCCGGCACCTCGAGCTCGAACAGTGCCTTGATCAGCTCCGGATCGCGCCGCGAGAGGATCACCTGGGGGCCCTTCACGTTCGAGCGCACCTCCGTGATCACCGCCTTGATCCGGCTGCCCTGCTCGTAGCGCTCGCCGTCGACCTGCTCCGAGCGCGGAAGCAGCGCTTCCACGCGGCCGAGGTCGATCAGGACGTTGTTGCGGTCGCCCGCCTGCTGGACGATGCCGGTCACGACCTCTCCGACCCGGTCGACGTACTCGTCGTACTGCATCGCGCGCTCGGCCTCGCGGATCCGCTGCAGGATCACCTGCTTCGCGGTTTGCGCCGCGATGCGCCCGAAGTCGTGCGGCGTCACGTCCTCGCGCTTGACGAGGTGCTCGGGGACGTCCGACCAGTCGATGTCGAGGTCGTCGTCGTTGATCAGCGTGTGCGAGCGCTCGCCGTTTTCGAGCTCGAGCCGCTCGAGCTCCTCGATCGCGCGCTCACGCGCCTCGTCGATCAGCCGCTCCTCGATGTCGGCCGGCAGCTCGATCGAGTAGACGCGGAAGTCGCCGCCGTCGTCGAGTTCGACCGACGCGTGCCTGGAGGCGCCCGGCGTCTTCTTGTACGCCGCGAGCAGCGCGTCCTCGAGCGCACGGACGAGCGTCCCGCTCTGGATTCCCTTCTCGCGCTCGATCTCGCGGAGCGCCTCGATGATCTCCTGGCTCATGCTCTACCCCTCGTCGATGAGATTGCCGCGCACGATCGCGTCGTACGGGATGCGGACAGCCTCGCCGCCTTCGGCGCCGAGGCTGACTTCCTGCTCGCCGGCCGACAGCACTTCGCCCCGGAACCGCCTGCGGCCCTCGATCGGCGTCGCCGTGCGGACGGCAACGCGACGCCCCAGGGCATTGGCGAAGTGAGTCGGCTTTCGAAGCGGCCGCTCGACGCCCGGCGAGGACACGTCGACGGTGTACCGGTCGAGATAGCTGCGCAAGACGTTGGTCACGCGCTCGCAGAGCGCGTGGTCGACGCCGCTCGGATGGTCGACGTACACGCAGAAGCGGTCGGGAGCGGTCAGCTCGACCGCCAGCACCTCGACGCCCGGCAGGCCCGATTCGACCTCCGGGGCGATCTCCCGCTCCAGCGTTCTCTCTCTCGTGTGCACGTCGATCATTTGCCTCTCCTAAAACAAAGGGCGCCGCCCGGCGCCCATTTCCCGACAGACCGGTGAAATGCGGTCGGAGGGCATGGTAGCAAGCTCGGCCGGGCCGGCCGCTCCAGCCAGCGCTGCTCAGTCGGCGCCGTCGCGGTCGGGGAAGCGGCGACGACGCCGTCCCAGCTCGATCGCGAGGAATCCTGTTGCGAACACGATCGCGCCCAGGATGGCCCCGAGTGCGAGATTCCTTGCGACGAGGGACCCGATCGCGGCGACGGCGAGCGAGATCACGGCCAGCCGGTTGTACGCGTGTCTCCTGGTCACCGCCGCCCGCCGGCGAGGCTGTGCCGGTGGCGGCTCGACCGGGTCACGCGGCTGCGGCGCGGTCGGAGGCCGGGCGGTTGTCCGCCTCGGCGATCGCGAGCACGCGCACCCCGACGGGTGCACCCTTTCCCTTGAGCTCGAGGTCTCGCCGTTCGAGGTCTCCGAGGTCGAGGCCCGAGGCGACGTACGCGTCCTCGCTGATCAGCACCTCGCCTGGACCGGCGGCCGCGGACAGCCTGGCTGTGACGTTCACGGCGTCTCCGAGCGCGGTGAAGTCGGAGACGGTGTCCGCCGATCCCACGGTTCCGACATAGGCCGTCCCGGTGTGCACGCCCGCGCCGGCGGGAAGCCACGGGCCACCGGGGTCGGCATGGCCGGTCGCCAGCAAGAGATCGCGCGCCGCGAGGACGGCACGGCGCGGATGGTCAGGCCCGGCTGCGGGGACGTAGAGGCCGATCACCTCGTCGCCGACCAGCTTGTCGACGAGCGCGTCGCTGTCGATCAGTACACGGTTCGCCGCTCCGTAGAAGCGATTCATCAGCCGGCTGAACTCGGCCGCGCCCATTCCCTCGGCAATCGTCGTCGAGCCGCGAACGTCGGCGAACAGCAGGGTGAGCTCGATCTCGGCTCCGCCAGGGTGCGTCGTCACGAACCTCTCGCAGACGTTGCAGAAGTTGGGGTTCTTTCCCGAGGGCTCGATGCCCCACAGGAGCCGCATCACCCGCGCGGCGGCCCCGCCGAGCGGGACGAGACAGTTCTTGCACCGCGGAGTCCCGGGGATTCGCCGGTGGCGGCGGCGCCCGCTGATGAAGTGGTGGTCCTCGCCGGTCAGCAACGACCGCCAGAGCTCGTCGTTCGCGCGCGTGTCGACGTCGGCCATCCCGCCGGTCAGGATTCCACCGCACTCACGCCGTCGCAAGTCCGCGGCAGTCGGGCACGGCCAGCCTACGAGGACTTCGACAGGTACTCGGCGGCGAGGCGCTTCGGCGCCTGGACGAGCCACGCGTCCTCGAGCCGCTCGAAGAGCTCGTCACGCTCGATTCGCTCTAGGCGGATCTGGAGGGCCGGGTAGCCGTCGTAGTGCGGGCTCGAGAAGTACACGTCGGGGTTCGAGTCGAGGAGCAGGTGCTTCTCGTCGCGGTCGACTCGCACGGCGAGCCCTCCACCGTCGCGGTCGCGGGCCTGCCAGGCGAAGAGCTTCCCGCGCACGCGCCATGCCCGCCGCCCCTGGGTCGACTCCTCGACCTCGGGGAAGGTGGAGGCGATCTCTCGGACGCTCTGCCAATCGGCCGTGATCCGTTTTCGTGCGGACGTTGCCACGAGCTTACGCTTCGCAGTATCTTCCGCCCCGTCGTCGGAAGGGAGGCCTGTCGATGAGCGCCGAGAACGCGTCAGACGACTTCGACCGGGTCGTCGAGCAGAACCACCGCGCGCTGGACGAGTTCATGAAGGGGAACCACGAGCCTCTTGCGGGCCTGTACTCGCGACGCGACGACGTCACGCTGGGTAACCCGTTCGGCCCCTTCGCACGCGGATTCGAGCAGGTCCTCCAGACGATGCAGCGCGCAGCAGCCCATTACAGAGACGGGCGCTCCAGGACGTTCGACAGCGTCTCGAGCCACGTGACGCCAGACCTGGCATACACCGTGGAGGTGGAGCGGCTCGAGTCGAAGGTCGGTGGACGGGAGGACGTCCAGCCAGTCTCCGTGCGCGTCACGAGCATCTTTCGCCGCGAGGACGGAGCCTGGAAGCTCGTGCATCGCCACGCGGATCCGATCACGACCCCGCGGCCCGCGGAGTCGGTGATCGAGCAGTAGATCCCGGCTACATCTCGAGCCCGATCGTCACCGGCCCGTCGTTGACGATCACGACGGCGATCCGTGCTTCGAACACACCGGTCTCGACCGCGATGCTGTCTGCTGCCAAAACTCGCGCTGCGCAGGTCGACTGGGTCGCGCGCCAGCAGAAAGTGACCCCAGCGCCCAACAGGGGGGACGTTAGGCGCCGGGATTCGACGGGAGCGCCGCGCTGCGGCTCGCGGCGATACCCCGAAGCTCGAGCGTGACGGACGCTCGCCGGGACGTCAAGTAGAGCAGGGGCTCCGGGCGGCCGAACCGTCGCGCAGTTTCGCAAGCACCTTCGTGGGAAGGTTCGAGCTGCGGCGGGTCTGCGGCCATCCGGAGGACTGACGGCTTTCAGGACTCCTTGATGCGCCCCCCGCCGCGTTTCAGAACGGTGCGGCGGCGAATGAGCGGGTGGCTTGCGGCCTCGAGCGGCCGGGACGTGCAATCGCTACGATCCGCGAGCCTCAGCTGCCGCTCGGACCGGGGGTCGGTCACGAAACGCTCGATACAGCGTGCGCTGCTCGTTCTCGGCGTCGTTTTGGTCATCGTAGTCGGCGGGATCGCGCCGGCGCCGGCGGCCAGGCCTTCCAGCGTCACGCCGTGGATCGCGCTCGAACTCGACGCGATCGCGTCGCACCGCGTGAATCCGCCGCGAGCTTCCCGCGCCCTTGCGCACCTCAGCCGAGCGATGTACCTCGCCGCGCTGGTGGATCAGCGTGGCCGGGACGACGCCGTCGCCGGCGCGGCGTCGATGGTGCTGCGCTACTTCCACCCCGACGACGGCGCTCGCATCGATTCGCTCGCCGGAGAGCTCGCCGACACCGACAGCGAGGCATTCCGCTTTGGGCAGCTGATCGGGGGCCTGCTCGTACTTCGGGGCGAGAGCGACGGGGCCGACGCGGTCTGGAACGGCGAGCGGCCTACCGGAGACGAGTTCTGGGCGCCGACTCCGCCGCTCAACGTCTATCCACCACTGGAGCCGCTCGCGGGGACCTGGCGCACCTGGAACATCGAGACCGGCTCGCAGTTTCGCCCTGGTCCCCCGCCGGTGTACGGCAGCGCCCTGTTCCTCGCGGAGATGAACGAGGTGTATGCGGTCTCCCTGGCGTTGACTGACGACGAGAGGCGAATCGCCGACGAGTGGGCGGATGGACCAGGGACCGTGACTCCGCCGGGTCACTGGAACCAGATCGCCGTCGAGCTCGTGCGCGCCGCCAACTGGCCGACGGTCCGTTCGGCCCAATTGTTCGCAGCGCTCAACACCGCCCAGGCCGATAGTTTCATCGCCTGCTGGGATGCGAAGTACGCCTACTGGTCGCTGCGTCCGATCACGGCGATCCGCCGATTGATCGACCCGAACTGGCTGTCCTACATCGTGACACCGCCGTTCCCTTCTTACGTGTCCGGCCACTCGACGACATCGGGCGCGGCGTCGACTGTGCTCGCGGCGTTCTTCCCCGCAAAAGCCGAACAGCTTGCGGCGATGGCCGACGAGGCGGCGGTTTCGCGGCTGTACGGCGGTATCCACTACAGGAGCGACAACGAGGTCGGGCTCGCACTCGGCCGACGGATCGGGAGCGTGGCAGTTCGGGCCTACGGCGTCGAAGGCGGCTAGTTCGAGGTAGTTACGGAGCGGAAGCGCCGTCGCCGTTAGCGGGTCAGCTCGACGCCCCTGCCGCGTATGGAGTCCGTCTAGGTGTCGAGCACGATCGTGACCGGCCCGTCGTTGACGATCGCGACGGCCATCTGCGCTCCGAAGACGCCCGTCTCGACGGGGACGCCGAGCGCGCGCACGGCCGCGCAGAATCGCTTGTACAGCGCGTCTGCCTGCTCGGGCGGCGCCGCGGCTGTGAAGCTCGGGCGGTTGCCCTTCGTGGTGTCCGCGATAAGCGTGAACTGGCTGACGACGAGGACGGCTCCGCCGACGTCGACGACGCTCCGGTCGAACTTCCCCTCCTCGTTCTCGAAGATCCGCAGGCGGGAGGCCTTGCCGGCGAGCCGCTCGGCCTTCGCCTCGCCGTCCTCGCGGGCGACGCCGAGCAGCACGCAGAGGCCGCCCCCGATGGCGCCTACCGTCTCGCCGTCGACTTCGACGCGCGCCTCGCGGACGCGCTGTACCACGGCCCTCAGGAGGTCGACTCCTCGCTCTTGCGCCACCAGAAGCGCGGGTCGGGCGGCTCCGCGGCCCGCAACCTCGCGAGCGTGGTACGACCGTAGGCCTCCAGTGTGAACTCGCTCTGCGCTGTGAACCCGACCGCGGTGAGGGCGAACGCGAGCGGGTGGTGCGCGATCCGCCAGCCCGCGAGCGGGCCGGGGTCTTCGAGCATCGCGAGCTCGTCCTCGCTGCGAATCTCGAAGACGGCGCAGCCTCCGTGCGGCCGCTCCGAGAAGTGGTCGTGGAACACCGGGACGCCGCGGCGGGCGTCGTCGACGTAGTCGTTCAGCGCGTCGTTCGCCTCCGCTGCCGGCATCGCGTCGGGCGCGAGCGCGTACACGAGGTGGCAGCGCGGCCGGAACGGCACCGCGCGCTAGTCGAGGTCTTTGACGCGCGCGCCGTACTCCTCGTTGTCCGGACGTAACGAGCGCGCGAGCTTGTAGTGGCCGTTCGCCTCGACGGCGCGGCCCTGTTTCTCGAGACAGCGGCCGAGCGCGTAGTGGGCGTAGTCGTTGACGGGGGAGATCTCGAGGGCTGCGCGGAACTCGGCCTCCGCCTCCTCCCAGCGCCGGATGCGGAAGTAGGCGATTCCGAGCGCCTCGCGGATCGACGCCTTCTGCGGATCCCGCCGCTTCGCCTTCTCGAGCGAGACCGTCGCCTGCGCAGGCATGCCGCGCTTCAGGTGCGCCCGGCCCTTCTGGAAGAGGTCGTACGTGTCGCTCATCTCGCCCCGTCCATGGTAGACGCCTCTGTTCGGACCACCGCCGCCAGGTACGGGAAGTTCTGCGCGAGGATGTCGAAGGGCGTCGTCAGGTCGCGCGTGCGGCCGATCTCGATCGCCGCGACTTCGTGGCCGGCGTCGATCGCCGCCTGGTAGGCGCTGCCGAGCTCCCAGGGACGCTCGTCCACGCACAGGTGCGCAGCGACCTCCGAGCCCAGGAGCCACAGTGGGGCTCCGGCGAGGGGATTCGAGCGATCGTCGTCGAGAACCCGCGTGACGAGGCCCTCGCGAATCGCGACCGGCCAGCGAGCCGGCGGCGACGGAGGCGGGTCGCGCCGGACGGCGATCGCATCGGCGGTCGTTGTCGCGTCCGCCACGAAGCTCGCGACGTCGCCGGCGCTGAAGACGGTGTCCGCCCCCACGACCAGGCAGGGCGTCGTCGCTCCTGCGTCGAGCGCGCGGCGGACCGCGTCGGCCGATCCATCGGGACGCGGCTGACGGACGAATGACGCGTCGAGGCCGTAGCCCGAGCCGTCGCCAACGAGCACCTCGATCTGCTCGGCGTGGTGGCCCACGACGATTCTCGCCCGCTCCACGCCGGCCGCGGAGAGGTCGCGGAGGAGCGTCGCGAGCACGGGCCGGCCGTCGATCGGCAGGACCGGCTTCGCGTAGCGCTCGGTCAACGGACGCAGGCGGAGTCCCTCGCCCGCGGCCATCACGATCGCGTGCATCTACGCCGTCAGCGACCGCAGGCTCAGCGCTCCGCGGACGCGGCGCGCGACGCCGACGCGCCTGCGCACGTGACGCAGCAGCCGGTGGAGCTCGCGACGTGCCTGCCGAGCGGCCCCGGCGGCCTCGTCGGGCGGCGCGTAGCGGGTGGCGTTCGCCGCGCCCACGAACGGACGGACGTCGACGGCGAGCTGGCGCGCCACGAGCGCGCCCGCCTCGGAGATCGTCGCGCTCGCCGGCACGGTGATGCCCTGGTCGGCGACGAACTCGACCAGCTCACGGCGGCATGCAGCCGCGACGCGGCGCGGGTCGCGCGTGAGGTAGCGCGCCTTGCGGACGGTCAGCTTCCCGAGCGCGAACAACGTCAGGGCGGCGGCGACGACGAGCGCCAGGAGCCGAAGCAGGCTCTCGCCGCGACGCGGCTCGTCCTCGATGGGAGCCGGAGTGAGGTCGCCCTTGGTGTCGGTCCCGAACCTCGACGTGTTCGCGTACTCCGCCGCGAGCCGTGAGGTGAAGCTGCTCGCGTCCCGTCCGGCGAGGATCCCGCGCCCGAGCGCGACCGCCGCCCCGCTGCTGTCGAACCCGCGCGAGGCGGTCGTGTAGGAGCCGGAGAGGCGCCCGCGCGACGGGGTCGGGTCGAACTGCAGCCAGCCGTAACGCGGGAACCAGACCTCGACCCACGTATGGGCGTCGTGGTCGGTGACGGTCCACTCCTTCCGATCGCCGTCGTACGTCCCGGTCAGGAAGCCCGCACCGACGCGTGCGGGGATGCCGAGGTAGCGGAGCATGAGCGCCATCGCTCCGGCGAAGTGCTGGCAGTAGCCCCTCTTCGTGTGTAGGACGAAGTCGACGAGCGGCGGTCGGACGGTGGAGAGCGGCGGCCGCTCGTCGTACACGAAGCCGCCCTTCGTGCGGAACCACGCTTCCAGCGCAACCACTGCGGCATAGGCGTTGCGCGGACGCCCGACGACCGCCCGTGCGTAGCGGTAGAGAGGCCGGTACGTTTCCATCTGCGGCTCGGAGAGCAGGTGCCGGACCGTCCGCTCACGCCCGGCCGACCCGAACGGCGGCGCCACGAGTCCCGGGCCTACCCCGAGGTAGCGGGCAAGCCGCGGACGCGCCCGACCGCGCGACCCGGCTCTCGCCAGCTGAGCCGGAGTCGGGTGTGGCACGAAGTTCCAGACCGTGTAGTCGTCGTCGCGCTGGGGTGTCTCCTCAGCCACGGCGACGTTGCCCGTCAGGTACTGGACGGTTCCGAGCTCGCGCGAGTCGAAGGCCACGGGCATGCTGCCGCCGACGAGGTGGCGGTCGCGGAGTCCTTCGACCTGGACGTCCGCCCGAACCCACCAGCGCAGGTTGCGCGCGCGACGCGGGAAGGAGGGCTCCGAGTAGAGGGTGATGCGTCCCTCCTCGGCGTACACGCTGTCGAGCGACTCCGACCAGCCGCCGTCCCCGTACACGTCGAGGGTCGTCGCGCGCCAGTACTGCGAGTCGCCCGGCGCCGCGATCCGCAGGACGACCGTCTTGTTCTTGGGGAACCGGATCCCGCCGTAGCGCGAGTCCCAGACGTAGCTGACGCCGACGGCTCGCGCGGGCTTGTCGTAGAGATCCCAACGCTGCCAGGAGACGAACTGGCTCTTGGCGACGGCGGCCGACGTCGACGCGACGAGGGCCGCGACGACGAGGGCGCCCACGCCCAAGAGCGCCGGTCTGTACGTCCGCAGCGGCCGGTCGCGTGCGGCGGCGAGCAGGACGAGCACGGCGGCGAGCGTGACCCCGCCCCGCCCGAGGTCGGAGCCGGGAACAAGCGTCGCGGGCCAGATCGACCCCGCGAGCAGCACGAGCCCGGCGAGCAGGGGACGGCGCGCGGCCACCGCGAGCGCGAACGCGAGGCAGAAGCCGAAGATCGCCGCGAGCGTGACGTCGTGCATCAGCGGGTGGACGACGGGCAGGAACGGCACCCGCACCTCGTAGAAGTCGAGCGTGCCGCGGTGGAAGCGCTCGGCCAGCGGTCCGAAGAAATCGTGCTCGTCGTCGAACGGGCGAGCGTCGAGCGGCGAGAGGTCGAACGTGACGGGGGCGGCGACCACGAGCGCGGCGCCGGC
>JBKOYJ010000091.1:0-12857 GCA_046725345.1 Actinomycetota bacterium
TTCGGTTACGCTCGTGTCCCGTGCGGAGGGGAACGGTTGTCCGGCTCGTGGTGTCGTTCCTGGCCTTGGCGGCGGCGGCGTTCGCGGTCGCATTCTTCGTTCCCTGGCTGCCCGAGCAGGCCTCCGAGGAGCGCGAGGGGATCGACTTCGTCTTCTGGATGACCTCGGCGATCTGCATCGGCATCTTCGCCGTCGTCGCCTCGCTGATTCTGTATTCCGTCGTCAAGTTCCGCACCTCGCCGGACGACGACGCCGACGGCCTCCCGATTCACGGCCACACCGGGATCGAGGTCCTCTGGACCGCGATTCCGTTCGTGCTCGTGACCGCGATCTCGATCGCGAGCGGCGTCGTGCTCGCGCAGAACGGCGACGCCGGCCGCAATCCGCTGAAGGTGCGCGTGACCGCCCAGCAGTTCGCGTGGAGCTTCACCTACGCCAACGGCAAGACGTCGCCCGTGCTGCGGTTGCCGCGCGGGCGCTCGGCCGAGCTGCATCTGCGCGCACGCGACGTCATCCACTCCTTCTGGGTGCCGCAGTTCGGCCAGAAGCAGGACGCGGTTCCGGGGATCGAGACGAAGGTCGTCGTGACCCCGAAGAAGCTCGGCCGGTATCCGGTCATCTGCACCGAGCTGTGCGGGTTGGGCCACTCGATCATGCGCACGAACACGGTCGTGATGACGCCGGCCGCTTTCAACAAGTGGCTGCGGAGCGGGCGAGGGACAGGCCGTTAGCGTGACGACCGTCCAGCAAGCCCACGAGCTGCACGCACCGCCGGCCGCGCCGCCGAGGGGGTGGCGGCCGCTGATCTTCGGCGGGGGCTGGATCCGCGCGGCTTGGATGGCAGCGCTCTTCGCGGGGATCGGGATCGGGATCGTCACCGGCATCCGCGCGCTGGCCGGCTGGGACCCCGTGTGGGATTGGCGGCCGATCATCACGGTCGCGTTCCTGACGGCGGCGCCGATCGGCTACCTCGTCGGAATCGGCTGCTTCGACTACTGGCTCTACTACATCTCGGGGCGCCCGACGCGGCCGGAGGACCACTCGGGTCACGGCGCGCGCAGCTGGCGCGACTACTTCCGCGTCAACACCGACCACAAGGTGATCGGCGTCCAGTACGTCTGCACGACGATCTTCTTCATGTTCGCGGGCGGCCTGCTCGCGATGATCTTCCGTGCAGAGCTCGCACGGCCGGGCATGCAGTTCGTCGACCCGCAGACGTTCAACGGGCTCGTCTCCGTCCATGCGTCGGTGATGATCTTCCTGTTCGTGATCCCGGCGTTCGCCGGGCTGGCGAACTTCGTGCTGCCGCTCATGATCGGCGCGCCCGACATGGCGTTCCCGCGCCTGAACGCGCTCTCGTTCTGGATGCTCCCGGTTGGCGGCGTGATCATGTTGGCGAGCTTCCTGATGCCTGGGGGCGCGTTCGCCGCCGGCTGGACGAACTACGCCACGCTCGCCGACGTCAACCCCGACGGGAACATCTTCTTCCAGATGGGCGTGCAGTGGGCGGGCGCGTCCTCGATCGCGACTGCGCTCAACTTCCTGGTCACGATCATCACGATGCGGGCGCCCGGCATGACCTTCTGGCGCATGCCGCTGCTCGTGTGGGCCAACTTCACCACGTCGCTGCTCGTGGTCGTCGCGACGCCCTTCGTCGCGGCGTCACAGTTCTTCCTTCTCTTCGACCGCGTCGCCGGCACCGACTTCTTCCGGCCCGAGGACGGCGGCTACGTACTCGGGTACCAGCACATCTTCTGGTTCTACTCCCACCCGGCCGTCTACATCATGATGCTTCCGGGCTTCGGGATCGTCTCCGAAGTGATCGCGGTGATGGCCCGGAAGCCGATCTTCGGCTACCGCCTGATGGCGCTCTCGCTGCTCGCGATCCTGATGCTCGGCTTCTCGGTGTGGGCGCACCACATGTTCGTCTCGGGGATGGCGACGTGGCTTCGCGTGCCGATGATGCTCACGACGCTCCTGATCGCAGTGCCGACGGGCATCAAGGTCTTCAGCTGGTGCGCGACGCTCTGGGAGGGGCGGCTGCACTTCACCACGCCCATGCTGTGGGCGCTCGGCTTCGTCTCGATGTTCGTGATCGGCGGTCTCTCGGGCATCTACCTGGGCGCGGTCCCCATCGACATCGCCGTCTCGGACACGTACTTCGTGGTCGCGCACATCCACTACGTGCTGGTCGGCGGATCGCTGTTCACGATCATGGCCGGGATCTACTACTGGTTCCCGAAGATGACGGGCCGGATGTACGACGAGCGGCTCGGGAAGCTCCACTTCTGGCTCACGTTCGTCACCTTCAACCTGACGTTCTTCCCGATGCACTGGCTCGGGATCCAGGGGATGCCGCGGCGCGTCGCCGACTACGTGCCCGAGTACGCGAACTGGAACTTCTTCATCTCGATCTCGTCGTTCGTGCTCGGCGCCTCGTTCGTCATCTTCCTCTACAACATGATCGTCAGCTGGGCCCGCGGGCCGATCGCGGAGGGGAACCCGTGGCGCGCGCTCACGCTCGAGTGGCAGGTCTCCTCGCCGCCGCCGATCTTCAACTTCGACGAGATCCCCCAGGTCGTCGGCAACCCATACGAGTACGGCGTCCCGGGTGCGCGGCACGCCGTGCTGAACGGCGCCCGCACGCCCGAGCTCGAGGAAGTGCCGGCGCGCTGAGATGGACCACCTGCTCGTGGTCGCGAACGAGACCGTCGCCGGCAAGGCGCTCATCGACGCGATCGAACGGCGAGCCGAGCTGAAGCGAGGCCCCGCGGAGGACGGCGGACTCGTGACCGTGGTCTGCCCCATCAACAAGCCTCGTGAGGGCTACGTCGTATACGAGGACACGCGCCGGGCGGCCGCCGGGCGACGGCTCGAGCGCACGCTCGCCGCGCTGCGCGAGGCCGGGATCGCGGCCCACGGGGTGGTCGCCGACGCCGAGCCCGTGGACGCCGTCCGCGACGCCCTCGCCACCCTGGACCCCCCGGTGACGGGGATCATCGTCTCGACCCACCCCGCCGGCCGCTCCGCTTGGGCGCGGCGCAACGTGGTCGAGCGCATCGACAAGGTCGCGCTCGGGCTTCCGGTCGAGCACGTCGTCGTCGATCTCAAGGCCGAGCCCGGCGGCGAGGCGAACGTGCTCGTGATCGCGAACGAGACCGTTCTCGGCCGGTCGCTCCTGGATCGCATTCGCGAGCGGGCGCGGCGCTCGCCGGCGAGCTTCCTGATCGTGTCGCCGCAGAGCGATCCGGGGCTGTCCGACCACCGGCAGGCCGAACGGCGGCTCCGCCGAGCCGTCGCCGAGCTCCGGGCCGCAGGGGTCGACGCCCACGGCCAGATCGCGCACCCCGATCCGCACACGGCCGCGATGCACGCCGTCCGCGACGAGCGCGTCGACGAGATCATCGTCTCGACATTCCCCGAGCAGCGCAGCTCGAGCTGGCTTCGCCGCGACGTCGTCGCTCGAATCCGGCGCGACACCGGCAAGCCGGTGGAGCACATCCTCGTCGAGCCGCACCAGGTCAGGGTGCGAAGCCTGTGACGGCCCACACGCTACGCGTCTGGGTTCGCCGGCGTCCCCCAAGCGTCGGTCGGACACCTGCGCCGCAGGAGCTGCTGAGATGACGGCTCACACACGCTACGCGTCTGGGTTCGCCGGCGTCCCCCAAACGTCGGTCCGACACCTGCGCCGCAGGAGCGGCTGAGATGACGGCTCACACACGCTACGCGTCTGGGTTCGCCGGCGTCCCCCAAACGTCGGTCCGACACCTGCGCCGCAGGAGCTGCTGAGGTGACGGCTCACAGCATCGACGCGCACGCCGCGCATCCGCCGATCGCGCACCAGAGCTCGCGCGTCAGCCCGCCCGTGCTCGGGATGTTCCTGTTCATCGCGTCGGAGACGATGCTCTTCGGCGCCTTCTTCACGGCCTACTTCTTCGTCCGCGTCGTCAAGCCGGGCGTCACGGAATGGCCTCCGCCCGGCTTCCATCTGCCCGTCTTCGTCGCTGGCGTGAACACGGCGATCCTGCTGACCTCGAGCTTCACGATGCACTGGGCGCTCCAGTCGATCAAGCGCGGGAGCCGCGCGGGCATGCAGGCGGGCCTCGTCCTGACGCTGGCGATGGGCGCCACCTTCCTCGCGACCCAGCTCCTCGAGTACTCGCGGATCGGCTTCGCGTGGGGCGACAACTCGTTCAGCACGATCTTCTTCGGGCTGACCGGGCTCCACGGCGCCCATGTCTTCATCGGGCTCTCGCTGCTGACGATGGCGACCGTTCGGGCCTTCCGCGGCCACTACACCCCCGAGCACCACCACGGGGTCGAGGTGCCGGGCATCTACTGGCACTTCGTCGACATCATGTGGCTCGTCGTCTATTCGACCGTGTACATCCTCTAGGCGCCGCCGGTGCAGAACCCCTTCCGGAGCGAAGCCGAGGCGTACCGATTCGTGCTGATCCTCGTCGGCTTCTTCGCGGCGATCGTGGCGGCGAAGGCGCTCGCGGGACGCTGGGCGGCGCTCGCCGTCTTCGCCGTGCTCACGACCGCGCTGCTCTGGTGGATCGTGCGGAGCGGCCCGCGCGAGCGGCCGCTGCCGATGGCGCCGCGGCGGATGAGCGGTGAGGACGAGCGGCGGATCCTCGTGGTCGCGAACGAGACCGTCGGCGGGCGCGTCCTCCGCGACGTGCTGCGCGAGAAGGCGGCGCACTTCCGCGAGGAGGTGCTCGTCGTCTGTCCGGCGCTCAACTCCCCGCTTCGCCACTGGGCATCCGACGAGGACTCCGCGCGGCGCGAGGCGCAGCGACGGCTCGAACGAAGCCTGGCACGGCTGCGTGAGCTCGGCGTGAACGCGCGCGGCGAGGTCGGCGACGGCGATCCGCTACAGGCTATGGAGGATGCGCTGCGGACGTTCGGCGCCGACGAGATCGTGATCTCCACGCATCCCGAGGGGCGGTCGCACTGGCTCGAGCGCGGCGTCGTCTCCTCGGCGCGTCAGCGCTTCGCCGTCCCGATCACGCACGTCGTCGTCGATCTCGAGGCGGAGCAGGAGGAGGTCAGACAGCCCGGCCCGCAGTAGGGAGCCGGCTTACTTCTTGCCGGCGCTCTCGGAGACGTACTTCGCGACGGCCTTGATCTGCGCGTCGGTGAGCTTGCCTTTGAAGGACGGCATGGGCGGCTTCCCGTTGGTGACGCGCGTGATCGCGAGGTCGTCGCTCGGCATTGCCTGATCGAGGTTCGGCCCGATCGTGCCGCTCGTGCCAGCGTCGGCGAGCGTGTGGCAGCTGCCGCAGTTCGTCGTGAAGATCGTCTTGCCGTCCGTCGTCTTCTTCGCTGCCTGGCCGCCCTTGACGGGAAGACCTGCGACCGAGGCGACGTAGGCGGCGACGCTGTCGGCGTCGGTGCCCGTGACCAGGTTGGCGGGCATGCCGGGTTCGCCGGACGGGGGCTCCGAGGTCGGGTACGCGATCTGCCCGCGGACGACGTCTCGGATCGTGCTCTCCTTGAACCCGTGCTGCTGACGGACCGTGCGGAATGCGTCGTCCAGGTTCGGACCTGCCGTGCCGCTAGTGCCCGCGTCGGCGAGTGTGTGGCAGCCGCCGCACTGCCCCCTCCCTGTGAAGAGCGCCTTGCCCGCCGACGCGCTCCCCTCGTTCGCGGCATTCCGAGCGACGGAGCCACAGCCTGCGGCGGCCGCCGCGGCGGCCAACGACACGAGCGCGACGGCGGCGCGCGGGGACAACGCTACGCGGGCGTTGGACCGGCCGAGCGCTGCTCGACGGCTTCGGCGCGCGACGGGTAGATCGTGAACACGCGGTCGAGCCCAGTGATCTCGAAGATCTTCGTGATGTTGCGGTCGCTGCACACGAGCGCGAGCTGGCCGTCGTTCGTGCGGAGGCGCTTGACCCCGCCGACGAGGACGCCGAGCGTCGTGGAGTCGATGAAGGTGGTTTCGCTGAAATCGACCACGACGTACGACGCGCCTTTGGCGATCACGTCGAGAAGCTGCTGCTTGAACTCCGGTGCGGTGTACAGATCGACCTCGCCTGCAAGAGCGATGACGTAGCTCTCGTCGTCGATCTCCTCGGTCTTGACGTCAAAGCTCATGCTTCCCCCGGGACTCGGTGAACGGTGCCGCGGGAGTCTATCCGCCGGTCGAAGCCGCTTCCTTCTGGATCCGCTTGATCTCCTGGCGAACGAGCGGCGCGCTCGGATCGTCGGGCGCGAGCTTCAGGAAGCGTCGGTAGGCGGCGATGCCTCCGGCGAGGTCGCTCGAGTTGACGGCGGCGTCGGCGAGCTGGAGCTGCAGGCTCGCATCCTTGGGCGACAGCACGGCGAGTCTGCCGTATACGCGCTTTGCGTCGCCGTACGCGGTCTGCATCCGCGTGTAGTACTTCGTGACCTGCTCTTGCGTCCGCTGCTCGATCGCCTGGTTGATGGGCAGCGTCGAGAGAGCCTGGCCGAGCGGCGTCGTGGCGGGCGGGAGGAAGTCGGTCGGCGACGCCACGATCTGTCCGGCCGCCTGGGCCGCAGCTGCCTGGTTTCGCAGCCGGGTCGCCTTGCCGACGTATAGGCTGGCGAGCTGGCGGAGGGCGTCCTCGTCGTGCTTTCGGATCTTCGTGTAGCGCTCGAGCGGCTGGATCGCCTCGTCCGCCCGGCCGTCCCGCTGGAAGGCCGAGGCGAGCTCGAGTAACGCCGCCGCGCTCTGCGGGTTCTCGCGCAGCTTGTCGCGCGCGTCGTCGACCGACGGCCCGCTCGAGGACCGGGCGCCCTGGAGGATGTCGCCGAGGCCGGTGCCCCCGCCGGATCCCACTCCGAAGACGACGAAGCCGACGGCGAATACGAGGGCGAGGAAGACGAAGCCGATCTTCGCGTGGCGGCGAATTCGGGTGAAGAACAGCGTCTCTTCTATCGCCGCGTAGTCGCTGCGCGTGCGAGCAGCCGCGCGCGCGCCACCTGTGCGGCGGCGGTCAGCTCGCGCCATTCGCTCTCGCCTTTGCGGTAACGAGGTTCACCATCGACGATCGTCAAGAGTACGCGCTCAGGCGAGCCACCGAGGACGGCCGCCGTCACCGCGTCCTCCCAGGGTAGCCACCCCGAGCCCGCGAACGAGAGGACAGCGAGATCGGCGCGCTTGCCGGCCACGAGGGAGCCCGTCTCCGCGTCGAGACCGAGTGCCCGCGCCCCTCCGAGGGTCGCCAGCTCCAGCGCAGCGGCGGCGGTCATGGCGGCCGGGTCGCCGCTGCGCGCGCGCGCCTGCAGAAGGGCCGCCCGTAGCTCGTCGAAGAAATCGAACGACGGAGCCGAGGCCGGGCTGTCGGTGCCGAGACCGACGCGAATCCCGGCCGCCAGGAGCTCGGCGACCGGTGCGACCCCACAGCCGAGCAGGCCGTTCGAGCGCGGGCAGTGGGCGACCGCGACATCGTGCTGTGCGAGCAGGCCGATCTCGTCGTCGTCGACCTTCACGCAGTGGGCCGCGACCAGCCTGTTCGTCAGAAGGCCTCGCTCGGCGAGCTCGGCGATCGAGGTGGGCGGGACGGTGCCGTCGAGCACCTCGGCGAAGGGACCGCGGCGGCTGCGCACCCACTCGACCTCCGCGGCGCTCTCGGCGAAGTGGGTCGCCATCGGCAGCCCGAGCTCGGCGGCCGCTTGCCACAGCTCGAGCGACGCGCTGAAGACGGAATGCGGCGAGATCCCGAGTCGGACTCGTTCCGAGAGCGCCGGCGCGATCCGCGCGCGATGCGTTTCGAATCGCGTGACGATGTGCTCGGTGCCGGATCCGAAGACCTCGACATACACGATCGCACGCAGCCCGAGCTCGGCCGCGGCGACCGCCGCCGCGCCCGAGTAGCTCGCATCTGCCACGGTCGTCACCGCCGAGCGCAGCGACTCGGCGGCGCCGAAGCGGGCGATCGCCTCCATCTCGTCGATCCCGATCCGGGCCTTGCGTTCGACATGCGTCGCGATCCACGGTGCAAACGGGAGCCCGTCGCCGAAGCCGGCGTAGACCGCGTACTCCAGGTGCGAGTGCGCGTTGACGAAGCCCGGGACGACCACAGCGTCCGGAAAGCGCTCGCCCTCTCCGAGCTCGGACACCGGGCCGACGGCCGCGATCCGGCCGTCCTCGATCGCGACCGCGCCGTCCGGGATCGGCGGCCCTTCGACGGGCACGACCCAGTCGGCCGAAAGGATGCGCAAGGCGGACGTCGACTACGTTTCGGGTGCCCAGTCCTCGAGCGCCGCGCGCTCCCACCGCCGCTCCATCACCACGGCCAGCCAGATCGACAGCTCGAAGAGGGCGAGCAGCGGGATCGTCTCGAACGCGAGGGAAACCGGGTCGACCGTCGGCAGGAGGACCGCGAACAGCGTGACGAGGAAGATCCCCATCCGCCGGTTGCGGCGCAGGCGGTCGGCGGTGAGCACGCGGATGCGGACAAGCGCGAGCACGAAGATCGGCATCTCGAATGCGAGCCCCATGCCGATGAGGACGAGCGAGACGAACGAGAAGTAGTAGCTCGCCCGCACCTGGGCGTTGAAGAGGTCGCCGTTGAAGTCGATCAAGAACTCCAGGGCGCGTGGCAGCACGATGAAGTAGGCGAACGCGACTCCTGCGGCGAAGAGGGCGGTCGCAAGGACGACGAACATCGAGACGACACGCTGCATCCGCTCCTCGAGCGCAGGGGCGAGGAAGGCCCAGAGCTGGTAGAGGATGACCGGGAGCGCGAGCGCGAACGCGGCGTAGAGGCTGACCTTGATGCTCGTGAAGAAGGGCTCGGTGACGCCGAGCGTGACGAGCTTGTACCTGTCGGGGAGCGGCTCGCTGAGCCAGCGGATCAGCCGCGCGTTGAACGCGAACGCGACGGCGAAGGCGATCGCGACCGAGCTGAGCGCGATGATGATGCGCGTTCGAAGCTCGCCGAGATGCTCGACGAGGGACGCCTCCTCACCGTGGCGCAAACGCCGCGGCAGCACGCTCCTGGCCACCGCCCGGGCCGGCTACGAGGTTACGTCGCGCTCGCGCGGAGGGACCGGAGCAGGCTCCTCGGCTCGAGGGAGCTCGGCCGCGTCTTCGTCCGCGTCCTTGCCCGAGATCGAGTCCTTGAATTCGCGCATCCCCTTGCCGAGCGAGCGCCCCATCTCGGGGAGCCTCTTCGGGCCGAAGACGAGCAGCGCCACGAGGAGCAAAATCGCGATCTCCCAGATGGAGACTCCAAAGGGCACGGAGCGAGGATAGCAGCGGGGGAGTGCGGCTACGAGGGGCCTGGTGCGGGCCACGCGGGGCGGCGGAGGCCAGCGGCTATCATGGCCGCACGAACCGGGGCGAGAACCCTGGTATTTCCACGGAAAGAGGACGCACGAAGTGGCTTTGCTGGAGCTCTGCAACCTGCACGTCGCGCTCGAGGACGGCACCGAGATCGTCAAGGGCGTCGACCTCGCCGTGAAGACCGGCGAGGTGCACGCCGTCATGGGCCCGAACGGGTCGGGCAAGTCCACGCTCGCGTACTCCGTGATGGGGCACCCGGCCTACGAGATCACCGACGGCCAGGTTTTGGTCGACGGCGAGGACGTGACCGAGCTCGGCGCGGACGAGCGGGCGCAGCGGGGCCTCTTCCTCGCCTTCCAGTACCCCCACGCCGTGCCCGGAGTGACCGTCACCAGCTTCCTCCGCTCCGCGATCAACGCGATCCGCAAGGCCCGAAACGGCGGCGTCGACGACCCGATCGCGGTCAAGGAGTTCCGCACCGAGATGCTGGCCGCGATGGAGCGGCTCCGGGTTCCCCGCGAGCTCGCGCAGCGCTACATCAACGACGGCTTCTCGGGCGGCGAGAAGAAGCGGGTCGAGATCCTGCAGATGGCGCTCCTGAAGCCGCGGATCGCCGTCCTCGACGAGACCGACTCCGGCCTGGACATCGACGCGCTCAAGATCGTCGCCGCCGGCGTGGGGGGCCTCGTCGGCCCGGAGATGGGCGCGCTCCTGATCACGCACTACCAGCGGATCCTCGACTACATCCGGCCCGACTTCGTGCACGTGTTCGTCGACGGGCGTATCGTGGAAGAAGGTGGTCCCGAGCTCGCGCACAGGCTCGAGGCCGACGGCTACGAAGCGTTCGTTCCCGAGGGGGTGACGACAGGTGGCGTTGACTGAGAACGAGGTCGTCCGGGGAATCGGCTCGGACTACGAGGTCAAGTACGGCTTCAGCGTTCCCGAGGACTACTTCTTCAAGTCGGGTCGCGGTCTCTCGCACGAGCTCGTCGACGCGATCTCGAGCCACAAGGACGAGCCCGACTGGATGCGGAAGTTCCGGCACAAGAGCCTGGAGTACTTCCTCGCTCGCCCGCTGCCGCGCTGGGGCGGCGACCTCACGGGCATCGACTTCGAGAACATCTACTACTACATCAAACCGACCGAGAAGCAGGCCAAGTCGTGGGAAGACCTGCCGACGGACATCCGTGATACCTGGGACAAGCTCGGGATCCCCGAGGCCGAGAAGAAGTACCTCGCGGGCGTCGGGGCCCAGTACGAGTCAGAGGTCGTCTACCACAAGCTCCAGGGGGAGCTCGAGCGCCAGGGCGTGATCTTCCTCGACATGGACTCCGGCCTGCGCGAGCACGAGGAGCTCGTGAAGCAGTACTTCGGGACGATCATCCCCCAGAACGACAACAAGTTCGCGGCGCTGAACTCCGCCGTGTGGTCGGGCGGGTCGTTCATCTACGTGCCGCCGGGCGTCAAGGTCGAGATGCCGCTCCAGGCCTACTTCCGGATCAACGCAGAGAACATGGGCCAGTTCGAGCGCACGCTGATTCTCGTCGACGAGGACGCCTACGTGCACTACGTCGAGGGCTGCACGGCGCCGATCTACTCCACCGACTCGCTTCACTCGGCCGTGGTCGAGATCGTCGTCAAGAAGGGCGGCCGTTGCCGCTACACGACCATCCAGAACTGGTCGACGAACGTCTACAACCTCGTCACCAAGCGCGCCGTGGCCTACGAGGACGCGACGATGGAATGGGTGGACGGGAACCTCGGCTCGAAGCTGACCATGAAGTACCCGTCCATTTGGCTCATTGGCAAAAGGGCCCATGGGGAGGTGCTCTCGATCGCGTTCGCCGGCCAGGGCCAGCACCAGGACGCGGGCGGCAAGGCCGTCCACGTGGCGCCGCAAACGTCGTCCGTGATCACCTCCAAGTCGATCTCCAAGAACGGCGGCCGCGCGGGCTATCGCGGCCTGCTCGAGGTGGCGAAGGGCGCGAGCGGCTCGAAGTCGAAGGTCGTCTGCGACGCGCTGATCCTCGACGAGGACTCGCGTTCCGACACCTACCCGTACATGAAGATCGACGAGAACGAGGTCGACATCGGCCACGAGGCGACGGTGTCGAAGATCGGCGAGGAGCAGCTCTTCTACCTGATGTCACGCGGCCTCTCCGAGGCTGAGGCGAGCGCGATGATCGTCTCGGGGTTCGTCGAGCCGATCACGAAGGAGCTTCCACTGGAGTACGCGGTCGAGATGAACCGCCTGATCCAGCTCCAGATGGAAGGGTCGGTCGGCTAGCCCACCCGTGACGCGAGCCGAGCTGCTCGAGCGCTACCGCGCGCTGCCGCTGCCGACGACGTCGGACGAGCACTGGCGCTTCACCGACCTGCGCGGGTTCGATCCCGACGCCTTCGCCTCCAACGGCCATGTCCCGGTGCCAGGCACCGGGACGATGGTCGAGCTGGACACGGCCGGCGCGGCCACAGTGGGCGAGAGTGGGGTCGAAATCGAGCGCGCTCCCGAGGGCGTCACGTTCGAGCCGCTGGGCGAGGCCCACGAGCGGCTCTATTCGCTCGTCGGCTGGGACGAGAAGTTCGCGGCCCACAACGCGGCCCAGTGGGAGCACGGGCTGCTCGTCGTCGTCCCCCGCGGCGTCGCCCTCGAGCGGCCGCTCTACGTACGGGTCGCGAACGCGATGCCCGACGGCGCTCACTTCTTCCGCCTGCTCGTCGTCGTCGAGGAGGGAGCGCGCGTCTCGTTGATCGAGGAGCACGTCTCGGCCTCGCCCGAGCTTGCCGCCTACACGAACGCCGTGTCGGAGCTCTTCGTCGAGCAGGGCGCGAAGCTCGAGTACGTCGCGCTCCAGAACCTCTCGCGCGAGACCTGGCACTTCGCCACGCACCATGCGCGCGTCGCGCGCGACGCGGAGCTCGACTGGGTCGCCGGCGGGTTCGGCTCGAAGAAGGGGAAGGTCTGGATCCAGAACGACCTCGTCGGGCAGGGCGCGACCTCGCGCGTCACGGGCGCGTACTTCGCCGACGGAACGCAGCACCTCGACTACGACACCTTCCAGGAGCACGCCGCTCCCGACACGACCTCCGACTTCGCCTTCAAGGGCGCGCTCCGCGACAAGGCGACGGCGGTCTGGCGCGGGATGATCCGCGTCGAGGACGAGGCGCAGCGCACGAACGCCTACCAGGAGAACCGCAACCTGATGCTCTCGCCCGAGACGCACGCGGTGCCGATCCCCGGCCTCGAGATCCTCGCAAACGACGTTCGCTGCACGCACGGCGCGACGGTGGGGCGGGTGGACCGAGAGCAGCTCTTCTACCTGATGGCGCGCGGGCTCTCGCGGCAGGAGGCAGAGCGCCTGATCGTGCGCGGCTTCTTCCAGGATGTGCTCGACAGGATCGAGCTCGAGCCGGTGCGCGAGGCGCTCGCGGGCGCGCTCGAGGCGCGCATCCCGCAGGCCTAGAGCCGCTTCCGCACCATCGCGAAGACACCGCGGACGACCTCGCGCTGCAGGGCGCGGCCCTCTCGTGACGTCGACGCCTGCCTCCGCGAGCTGCTCGGCGATCAGCTGCAGCGTGCGGGTCTTCCCCGTGCCCG
>JBKOYJ010000064.1:0-9589 GCA_046725345.1 Actinomycetota bacterium
GTGCTGCCGAGCTCGTGGTTCATGAGCACGGTGAAGGTGCCGTCGCCGTTGTCGTACGCCCCGAGCCCATCCGGGATCCCAACCATGCGGTACCCGTTGACCGAATCGCCGGTCGTGATGATGGATTTCGTAATGACGCCCGCTTGTGAGCGAACGACGTAGGGGACTCCGAGCTACTCGGTCCCGTCTCCGCCCCCGGCGCTGCGAATGCGACGACCGCTGCCGCACCACAGCCAACGAGGGCAAGCGCGAGTGCGCTGAGCTTCCTCATTCTCGAGCTCTCCTCTCTTCGTTAAACCCCAACGATGCGATCGTCTTGCGAGGAGCCCCGGCCGTGGGCTACAGGTGTGTGAACGACTCGTGACGGCCCGGTGAGCGCCGCGGAATGCGGGCGGGAGGACTCGAACCTCCAAGGGGTTCTGCGGCGGTCTGGCGGGGGTTGGCGCAAGATGGCGGAAAGTGGCTTCGCTGTTGGGATTGCGGGCGTCTAGGTTCCTGAACCCCGCATGGCTCCGTTGGAGCGGTTCCCGGACGTTTGGGCACGGATTGGACATCCTGGCTGGGCGGCTTGACCTTTCGAATCAGCATCACGTGTAATGCAACCCTCGTGAGCGTGCGCACGTCCCTCCGGTGCGCTGAATGTGGCCGCACGGCCGACGAGACGGCCGACGGCTGGAAGGCTTACCTGGCGGTGACCGAGGAGGACGACAACGACCTCGAAGTTGACGTGTTCAGCCCCGAGTGCGCCGCCCGTGAGTTCGGAGAGGGCGAAGCGAGCTAGAACACTGTTAGCTCGGCCTCCTGACGGCGGGGTCGCGTGACTCCGATAACCCGAACAGCAAAACGGGCCGCCTAGCCTCTCCCGGTCGCTGGCGACCCGTTCCGCTCGGCCGCAGCCGACCGTGAAGGGTGTACGCGAGGTATGCCCGGCTCTCCCCCAAAAGAAACGGCCAGGTGGCCGGAGCGTTACGAGGAGGGCGGAGGCCAGGTGGGCGTCGAGCGCCAGGCGGCCGCAGTCCGGATCGCGGCGTCGTGATGGCCGAGAAGAAGCCGGCCAAGTCGAGCTACACCGTCCGCACCGATGCGGTCATCGCCTCGAGCAAGCCGCACTTCTACGGGGAGAAGGTGAAGCTCTCCGAGGAGGAGGCCAAGCCGCTCCACAGGGAAGGGAAAGTGAGCAAGGAGTGAGCCTCCCTCGTCACCTGCTCGAGGTGCTCGACCCGCCCCGTAGGGGGCGTCCGGCTCCAAGGCCCTGGCAGCCTGTCTGGCCGCTCGTGCTGCCGGGGACGCGCTCCCCCGTGGTCGAGCTCCACGAGGACGCGCAACCGCCAAAGCTGTACGGGCCCTACCGGAACCACGTGCCGAGGTGAACTGGGACTTCCGGAAATCAAGGAGGAGCCCCTCGCATGGCTGGCGTGTCCCGGGAGCAAAGCTCCGAGCGAGAGGCCCCTCGCATTACATATCGCCCGAGCTCGGCAATCCGTTACACGAAGCTGTGAGGGGCCGGACACACGACGCGCCCTGCGGCAAACGCGTCGGCGTTGCTACCCCGGGACAGGGCGTCCGGCCCCTGAGGAAAACCGTACTCCTGCTGCCGCTTGGTGGCAACGCGGTAGCGGCAGCACCGCGCAGGGGACATACCGAAGTGAAGAGCACTGCGGTGGGCGTTTCCCACGCCGAACGAGCACTGCCCCCTACACCGGGTGACCTCGTGCCGCAGCACAGAGAGCGGGGCGGAACCTGCTGCGTCCCGCTCTCGCTTCCATACGAAAGCCTGGACCTTTGACCGGTGAATCTGGCCACGCTCTGCCCTACTTTCCGAGGTGGCGGCTCGGGCGTAGGGGAGCGCCCCCTCCTCACTCACTCCGAGCGGCGGTCCGAGCCGCCCATCGTCAGCCCAGCTCGGCCGCACAGCGTCTGGCGGGAGCCGAGGCAGGGAGAGGTTTGCGGCAAAAACCCGGTCCGTGTGGCCCCGGCTCCCAGCGACGGTTTAGCACGCACTCATGCGGATTCGGTAAGCGATGGGTTTGTGACGTGTTAGGAGTCGGATGAATGCGTCACAGCCGCGAGGAGGCCCAGGCGATCGTCCAGGCGTGGGATCGCGACGAGCCCGACCAGGCGGGCATGCTGCGCGTCGAGAAGATCGAGTTCAGAACCGGAACTGCGAACTAAGCCCCGGCGGTCTTCGTTGGATCGTCCACGGCCGGAGGTGCCGTATCAACAACGAGTTGCGGGTGCTCCTGCGGCGGAACGAGGCGAAATGTGGCGCGCGCCGCGAGCAGTAGATCGCCGAGGGGTCCGTGCGTCGGCGTGTGAAGGCCGTATGCCTTCAGGTATGCCAAGAGGACCAGTAGGACGCCGACGCCGACCGTGATGAGAAACGCGAGCGGCGCGACGACGATGCCAACAGCCGCGCCAACCATTACAACGGCGAGTACTTCGAGGCCCATAGCCCAGAAAAGCAGGACAGCTTTGACATGGTTTCGTTCTTTCGCGCTCTCCAAGATGTCGAGATTGGTGAGCGCTTCGTTGCGACGGATATCAGGTTCCAACTGAGCCCAATCGCTTTTCACTGCTGCGCGGACCCCCTCAAGCCGTAACCCGCGCACGACGAGAGGGACGTTGGTGAGGATACCGAGCAACGCCGCGCCAAAGAAGAAGACCACCGAAATGGCAAGAAAGACGGCGGCGCTGGAAGGCAGCTCGAACGTCTGTGAAGCCTGGGTCGATAGCGCGGCAAGTCCGAAGAGCAGGGTTACGAGAGCACCAGCCGTCGTAATGACTCCGATGCCGCGCTTCTCTAGAGATTCCTTACGGGCATCCTCGCGCTCGACCTGCTCTTTGATGTAGTCCGCGACGAGTGGCCCACCGCCCGAGCTCGTTGGGTTAGCGGATGTGCTCACGTCCTACTCGTCTCGCTCGTGCTCCTCCTTGCGACGCTCGCGCTCTCTTTCCAACTCCGCCTCTCGCTCAGTCCGCTTTTGCTCCCGCTCCCCTTCCTCGGAGCGCCTGCCAAGCTCGGGGTCTGTGCCCCATCCATTCCCATCCTTGTCGTCTTCGCGCTTGTCGCGTGGCATCCAGGAAAGAAGTGCGTTTTCGGCTGGCGGGCCGAATGGTAATGCTTGCGATTGCCTCTCACTCAGGATGCCAGGTCATCGGCGTCGTCGGCGGCGCGCGCGCTGGTGACGGTCGAGGGAGCCGGGACGGTCGCGGAAGGGCGGCGGGCTCTCTCGGTGATCTCCTCCGGGCTCAAATCGGGTACGCCGATCGACGCCAGAAGTTCTCGCTGACGCCTGGCCCCGGCCTCGGCCTCCTTCTTCGCAGCCGCCACTTTCTTCTTGTGCTCCACGGCGAGCGCTTCCAGCTCGGCCTGCCGGGCTGCTTCGCGAACCGCCTCACGCTCCGCATAGAACTCGTCCCTGTGGGCGGCGTAGTAGGCCCGACCCCGCCGGCGGTCGCAGGCCTTGCAGTACGACCTGCGCCCACTCGTCTTGCTGCGGTCGACGCCGAAGTCGGCCTCCGCCGTCACAACACCGCAACGGGGGCAGGCTCTCGGGTAGCCGTTGCCAGGGGCGAAAACGGGGAGGGTTTTCCTGACAGGGCTGCGGGTCACGCAGGCTCGATCCTTCGAGGCGACCCGTACCCCCTGGGGTTGCCTCTTTACCACGCTCGAGACACCCGGCGAAACGCGTAGACCCGCTTCTTCCTGCGCGGGCGCTTGACTCCGTGGCTCTGTGTAGCCCAGTTACAAGAGCGATGTTCTGGGCCGGCGTAGAGCGTCTTGCCAGAGCCGTCGACGTGACCCAGGTCCCAGTACATCCCGTTCAGGATTGGCCAGCCGCAACGGGCGCAGTTCACCTGCTCGCCCGAGGCGATACGGCGAGCCCAGACCCTGCGCTTTGTCTGGTGCTTCGAGCCGTAGCCCCTGGCCGTGGTCGATCCCTGGGCTCGGCTCACTTGCTGATCTTCGTCTTGACCGGCTGCGGCGGGTTGAACGTGATCGGTGGCTGCGTCTTGACGCCCGGGCTCCGATAATCGGTCTTGCCTTCTGGATGTTTGGCTTTTGAGTGGCCAATGCTTTACCTCCTCACTGAACGTTCTCGGCTTCGAACAAGTGCGGGTAATCGGCCCAGGCCTTCACAACAAGCGGGTCAGAGGCGTTGACGTATTCGTCTTTGAAGAACCGGGCGAGGAGCTTCTCGCCTCGGTAGTAGTTGAAGTTCGAGAGGGCGCGGAGCCGGGTGTGCGGGTGGGGATGCGGCACATCGGGCGGGTGGTCGCTGTCGTCCAGGAACTCCTCCGGCGGCTCCGGTGCTCGCTTCACGGAAGCCATCGTCGGGCCTCGCTCCTCTCGACCACGATCTCGGCAGGCTCGACAACGTGCCTGCCAATGGCGGGATCGCGGTACGTCACCCAGGCCGTCATCCGCGCGTCTCCCCAGTAGTCGACATCGCTCTGGCGGCTGACGATCACGCTGACCCAGCTACGTAGCCCCGAACCAAGCCTTTGGACCCAACCCTCGCGGTCCGCCCCCGACGGCCGCCCGTCTCCAACCGGATGCAGGTGCCAATCCCCGACGGGGACGAACTCGGCGCGGAGCTTCCCTTCGTCGACGTCGGAGGGGTTGCCGAGACGGATCGCGCGCTCCCAATGCTCTGCGTCGGGTGCTGGGCCGGATGCCTTCGCGACCTTGCTCACCGCTCCCGCCGCCGCCGCTTCGTCACCCCAGAGGAAGCCGCCCGTCTCGAGCCCAAGCGGGCCGGCGCGGCAGACAAAGTCGCGCATCAGGCCGGCACCGTCGCCGGCGAGGCGAAGCCGATGTTTGGGGCTCTGGTCGGGCCTGTAGAGAATCGTGCCCACTCGGGAAGTCGGCTCCGTCGGCTGAACAGTGCGCGTGCGGACGGCGAGCTCGGCCTTAGCCGCGAGCTCGGCGCGAATGGCCCAGGCGAGCGGATTGTGTCTCGCTGCCTCCGCAACCCAGTAATCGGTCTCGCTTTCGCCGATGCTCATGCGACCTCCCCGCCAGGCGCCTGCGCCTCGACTGCCGCGAAATCCGGTGCGCGGCGCTCAACGGGGTCGGCGCCCGGAGCGGGCGACGAATCTACGGGCTCGAGAAGACGTTCAATCTCAGACGACGGGACACGAAGGCGCCCACCTGGGGCAGTGCCGATCCGTCGCGCCCGAATCTCGCCGCTCTGAATGCGGCGATAAATCGAGGCAGGGTGAACGCGGAGTGCGGCCGCGAGCTCTGGAACCGTGAGAAGGGGCGGCGCCTGTGTTGCGTGCATACGCAAACGGTCGCACCCGTCACATGCACGCCCTCCTTATCCGGCAGAAGTGCGCTTGGGAGGCGGTGGTGCTCCGTGCACATCGTGGTGAGTCCAGCAACGAGTTTGGCGCACGTCGTCAGTCCTGAAGACTTGGCCACACCAGCACTTTGCGAAGTAGAGATATGAGCCGTCCGGCAAGGGAACGGCCTGACGACCGTGATAACGAGCACGGCGCCTAGCGTCGAGCTCCCGGACGAACTTGCGCTCCCTGCACTGAGGACAGTACGAAACAAACTTTGGCGGCTTGAGACTCGTGGAGTCGAGGAAGACTGCCCCGCAGCCATCGCCACTGTGGGAGTGCGTGAGGCCATCGCGGAATAGCTTCCCGATGCAGACCGCGAGCGGCTGTCCGCCTGTGGCTTCTAGTTGGATCCGCTTCGCTTCCGCCGGCCGCCAGCCAATCACCTGCCGCGCCTGATCGGCGGCACGCCAAATCTTGAACAGAGCAGTCCGTTCCGTGTGTACCCGCGGTCGAAAACCAACGCCACGCCGATCAAGCTCGCACTGGACCGCTGTGAAAACAAGCCGCATCGCCCGATCAAGCTCGGCATCGGTCGCCACAACAACACGATCCCCGCGGCGGTAGTTGAACTCGCAGCACAGCCTGAGCTCGAGCCTGACAAGTTCCAGCGAGGGGTAGGCGAGGGTTTCCCATCGTCGTTTCGCACTTGTGCCGGGTAAGCGATCCGAGGCTTTGGCCCGCGTCACCCTTGCGGCATGAGCATCAACACGCATTCGCAAGAAGCAGTGTTACGGCCGTTGATGACGGTGGACGACGCGGCTCGATTTCTGAGCGTGTCGCGCAGGCAGCTGTATTACCTCCTTGAGAGAGAAGGGCTGCCGGCTGTCCGAGTAGGGACGCGCTTGCGGTTCGCGCCTTCTGAGCTCGAGCAATATCTCGAGCGGCATCGCGAGGGCGGGCCATGAAACAGCGCGAGCCCGCGGGCACGGGCTCGACGCTCTCGAATCGGTCGAAGCTCAGTCTACGCCTTCGCCCGATCGAAGCTGGCGAGCTCCATCCGCTAGATCGATGTGCTTGGTGCGCGGCCCCTTCAAGCTCATCCACGCTTCGTGGGACGACGTTGCTCTGGACGCATGCGCCGGCCTTCCTCTGCGAAGACACGATTGGCTGTGCTCGTCGCCGCGGTGCGAGGAGGCGAGCGGCGTGAGCGACGTCTCTGAGAAGTTCTTCGAGCACTACGGGGGGTCCGACGTTTCTGGCAAACCCCCTATGTACGGCAATACATGCGGGCTGGAGGAAGTGGTCGCGGCGTTCGACGAACTCCTCCTCCTGCCCGATCACGGAGCCGTCTACGTCGCGCTTGCCGGCATCGTCGCCAACTATGCGGAGGGCGATGTTGTCTGGCCGCTCCTAGTCGGGCCGTCGGGGTGCGGCAAGTCCGAACTCATCACAGCGGTAACAAGCGCCCCTGGCGTCTGGCCGCTCTCGAGCCTAACGCCGCAGACGCTCCTTTCCGGCTTCGAGCGCAAAGGGGAGCCGGCTTCGCTTCTCCTGCAGATCGGCGCGTTCGGAATCTTGGCCTTCAAGGACTTGACCACGGTTTTGACGATGCACCGGGAGGCGCGCTCGCAGATCATCGGCCAGTTGCGGGAGGTCGCAGACGGCAAGACGGAAAAGAGCTTCGGCAACGGCCTTCGCCTCGAGTAGGAAGGGAAGCTGGGATTCATCGCCGGCGTGACGCCGGTAATCGACGAGCAGCACTCCTTCATCAGCGTTATGGGTGAGCGATTCCTGCTCTATCGCCTGCCCGAGGTTCCACGCGCCGAGATTGCACGGCGCTCTCTGGCGCGCCGCGTCCGCGAACCGGAGCTCCGCCAGCGAATCCGTGCGACCGTGGGCGACTTCCTGCAGCAGTTCGTGAACTGCGGCGTGCTCGAGCTCCCAGAGAGCCTCACGGAGCAGTTGGTCGTCCTCTCGGACATCGTGACCCGGGCGAGGTCCGGGGTGCCCCGCGACTACAACGGAAACCTCTCCTTCATCCCCGAACCCGAGGCTCCGACGCGACTGGCAAAACAACTCGCTCAGCTTGGAGCAGCCCTCCTGGCGATCGGCGTCGATGAGGGCGAAACGTGGCGGCTGATCCGAAAAGCAGGATGGGATTCCGTGCCGGCAGTCCGCTGCTCTGTTCTCGATTGCCTCTCTCGACAGTCCGAACCCGTGCTCATGTCGACGATCCAGGAGCAGACCGGGCTACCCGATCGAACGGCCGCTCGCGTGGTCGAGGACGTCGTGGTGCTCGGACTGGCGAAGCGGGTGAAGGACTCCGGCAAATGGCTTGGAGCAATCGCAGACGACGCAGCTCTACTGGAAAGACGAGCGCTTGCCAGAAACGTCGGAGGGGGGCCATAACGGCAGCCTCACGCACGAGGACCGGGAGGCTCTCAGGCTCGAAGTCGTTCGCCGACCCCCCGAGGGACAGGAGGGACTAGGGGGACAGGGGACATTCGAGGACGAGGAGCGATGAGCGAGCGTCTGCTCACCAGCCGCGAGCTCGCCGGCCTGCTCGGTTTCTCGCCTGCTTGGGTTCAGGATCAGTTCGAGGCCGGCAGGCTGCCGGGGTTCCGGGTCGGCGGTCGGCTGCGCTTCCGGCTGAGCGAGGTCGAAGCCTGGCTCGAGGAAAAGCGCGGGCCATGCGGAGGGCGTAAGAGAGTAGAGTGGGCTTTGCGTGATTGAGCCACGCATCCTCTCTGTGATTACCCTGTGCGCGCCCCCGGCGGGGGTGGCTCAATCACCCTGCCAGCCGGGGGCTCTTGCACGGAAAGGGACCTAAATGCCTGCCATTCAGCGCGGCCAGACGTACAAGCTCGCCTCTCGCGATCAGGAGACGGGCCGGCCACTCTGGGCGTACCGCTTCAGGGACGAGAACGGCTGTCGTCGTCAGGTCGGCGGTTTCAAGTCGAAGACGCAAGCGGGCCAAGCGCTCGCCTCCGCTCTCGATCGCGCTCGCCTTGGACCGCTCGCCGAGCGCCGCGACGTCACGGTCAAGGAACTCGCCATCTTCTACCTCGACCAACACGAGGCGGATCCGGTCACGATCAACCGCCTGCGCAGTCAGCTACGCCAGGCGGAAGCAAGGTTCGGCGACCGCCTGATCCACTCGCTTGAGCCGCACGAGCTCGGGGCATGGCGAAAGGGACTCTCGGAGGGCAGTCGCCACCACGTCTTCCGTGCGCTCAAGCAGGTGCTCGAGCAGGGGGTGCGGTGGAAGTGGCTCGACGAGAACCCCTGCCAGCACGTTCGCAACCCGAAGCCGAAGGCCCCCGACGTTCAGCCGTTCGAGTCGTGGGACGAGATCGACTCAATCGCATACGAGCTCTCACCGACCTTCGCCGCCATACCCGTCTTCGCGGTCGGCACCGGACTGCGCCCAGAAGAATGGATCGCGCTGGAGCGCCGCGACGTGGATCGGAAGGCAGGCGTCGTCACCGTGGAGCGCGTCTACACGCAGGGGCACCTGAAGCAGTGTGCGAAGACCACGCGGCAGCGAAGGCGTGTACCGCTCCGTCAGCGCGTCCTGGACGCTCTCGAGGCCCTCCCGCCGCGTCTGGACACCCCGCTGCTCTTTCCGGCCGCGAGGGGCGGCTACATCGAGTTGAGCAAGTGGCGGGAGCGGGAGTGGACGCCTGCCCTCCGCGCTGCCGGGATCGAGCACCGCCGCATCTACGACCTGCGCCACACCTATGCGACCTGGAGCCTCGCTGCCGGGATCTCCGTGTTCTCGCTCTCGCGGCGGATGGGAACCTCGCTGGCGATGATCGACGCGACCTACGGGCACCTTGCCGCCGACGCTGAGCGAGTTGAGATCGAGCTCCTCGACGCCTACGACGCGACGTTTGGGCAGCTATCGGACACCGCCACGAGTGAAGACTGAGCGAAACCCCTGCTCAGAAGCTCGATGCGGGCGGGAGGACTCGAACCTCCAAGGGCTTTCACCCAACGGGTCCTAAACCCGCCGCGTCTACCGTTCCGCCACGCCCGCGTGGTGAAAAACGATAGCGCGCGGGTAAAAGGGTCCTCGTGAAGCTGTTGCAGCGCAAGAGGACGCGGCCGGCGCGCCCGCAGGTTCGCGACCCAGAGGTCGCCGCCAACGGGCCGACTCCGCAGCCGGAGCACCACGAGCCGAGGGTCACCGACCCCGGCCTCACCGACCTCTCGAAGCGCGATTTCAAGGCGATCCTGATTCGCGCCGGAAAGGAGTCGCTCGACGATCAGATCACCGACCTGGCGGCAGCACTTG